>NZ_JAWPON010000014.1:0-166772 GCF_033344315.1 Vibrio sp. 2132-1
TCAAATTACTTTTTATGAAGCGATTGATCATGGTGTAGGTCAAGATGAGCTGGTGACTAACGTATTGGTTGAAAGCACTCAAAGTGATGCTGACGGCACACAAGAGACGGTTGTGGCACCGTTAACGATTACTATTTATGACTCTGATCCGGTGATTAGAGATGACACATACTCAGTCGTAGAAGATCAAACAATTACGGGCAATCTACTTGAAAATGATATTGATCTTGATGGAACACTTTATGTGAAATTTGTAGAGGCTGGCGGGGAGCAGAAGTCAATTCTAGAGGGGGGATCCGTAAGTTTTAGTTTAGAAAAAGGCGAATTAACCGTATTTTCTGATGGCTCTTGGCAGTTTGATGCAGGTCGAAACCTAGATCATTCGGTCGAGCAAAGTGTTTCTTTCAGCTATTTAGCTGCAGATGACTCCCAAGACTATGGCTTGGCTAACGCGACCATTGATATTAGTGATGGACAAGCAGGTTACGTAGGCAATGCGACTATAGACGTAACAGAAGTCCCTTTGGATGGCCCGATATTGAACTTTGAAGGAACTGTCAATATTGTCGCGGGATCTGACAACCCTGATCCGAGTAGTTTGTATTTCGGTGGGTCATCTATTACTAAGTTAGAAGCATTAGGGCTTACAAGCTCAGTCTCTGATAATGAGCTTAGCTACACGTTAAGTTCCAGTGGAAAGCAAATTACAGCATTTGCGAATGGTGTCACTGTATTTACGTTAACATTGAGTGGCGTTGAGTCGGGTAACGATGTATTAGCATCAATTTCGCTTACTCTTGAGCACCCTATCGATCAATTCAATAGCAGTGATATGGTCACTTTCCCGTTGACCATTGGTGGCGTAGATTTAGATGCCACACCGCTTGTAGAGAATGAAATTGACTATGTTCTAAAGGATGGCGCAGACCCAACTTTAAATAATTTGAATGGGGTAGAAGTAAAAGAATCTGATCTCGCAAATGGAAGTGTGTTGAGCTCAGGGAATTTTCAAGTTGAGGTTGGCAGTGATTACCTCGAATCTTTGTCGTTCATCGTCTCTGAACAACCCTTGTTGACGAGTGGTGAACAAGTTGTGCTTTATCAAGTCTCTGCGGATGGCAAAACACTTGATGGTTATATTCTTGACGAAGATGGGCAAACTCAGATTCCCATCTTTCAAGCTACCCTCAATGCTTCATTACCTATTGATGCAAATAGCGACATTACCTACTCCTTTGAGCTTTTTCAGGCTCTCGACCAACAAGAAAATACTGATCCAAACGTGCCTCTCGTTGTTACTGCAATGGACTCAGACCAAGATAACACGTCGGTCGTTTTAGACATTAATGTGATAGATAACGACAATGAACAAGCGCTAATCAATAGTGGCAATGTCGAGTTAACCGAAACACCTGTCGATACAAACATTGCTCCTGATGGTGTTTCAGCCATAGCGAATACGGATGTGATAGTTACGTCATCATTCGATCCGATTGTGTATCTGGGTGTTGACATAAATGATGGAGATACTGTCAAAACTACGCTTGGTGATGCTGTTACTTATAACGGAGAGGCTGCCACTTGGTACGATAACAATGATGGAAGCTTTGACGCAATTTCAGACACTGGAGACGTTGTATTTAGGGTCACGTTACCTAGTGACTTCTCTTTGCCATCAAATGATACGTCTACCGTTAATGTAACTGTAGAGCTTTATCACTCGCTTGACCATGTTTTAGGTGATGGGACGCAATTGTCGATCTCTATGCCCATCGTGGCGAGAGATTCTGATGGAAGCGAGATCTCTACGGAGTCCAACATACTGGTCTATGATGGCTTGTTTCCGGAACTAGTAATTACAGAGGGAATCACAGTCAATGAAAGCGGGTTGAATGATGATTCGCTTGATTCTGGCATCGAGGGCTCGTCACCATCCATTACGCTATTACAAGGTTCAGACTCTATCGCCAGTGTGAGCGTGAATATCGATATGTTCAATGCGCTCGGCTATAAAACAAGTAGTGGTAGCCTGGTTTCGCTTGATTCACCGGACTCGAATGGTTGGTTATATGCAAGAGATGAAAGCGAGCAAGACGTCTTTAGAATTAGATTTAATACCGATGGGACTGCCGAGTTTGATCTATACCGTGCACTTGAACACGATGAACCTGACGGTGTTCCAGCGGACGAGAACACATTAGAACTCAGTTTTTCAATTTATGCCGTTGATAAGGATGGCGACCAGTCTGAAGCTGAGACATATACCGTTAGTGTAGTAGATGATATCCCTGAAGACACAAGCTCACCAATAGAAATTGAACTTACCGAGGGGGATGAGTTTTCGGGAAACTGGTTTAGCAATAATGCCGACTTAATCAGTTCAGATGGCACGTTGATTTCAAGTTTGACCTATGCAGGTGAAACATACGATACGGCGAGTTCGGTATTTAGCAATGATGCTTGGACCATCGATTTAATCAATAGTAGTGATGGTAACTTAAAATATGGAACGCTGACTATTGCTCAAGATGGGACATTTACGCTAACTACCGAGCTTATTGTTAATACGCCTGTAGGTGGTTTGCTTGATGATCTAACGATAACTGTGACGGATGCAGACGGTGACCAAGCAAGCAGTGAAGCTCAATTAATTCTTGATGATGCTAGGGGCTTTATTCGAACCGTTAATGTAGATACGTTAGAAGATAATGGCGCGAATAATAGTGGAGACCCTACGCCAGTCGCGTTACCGATTAGAGTTTCTCCTGGGGATACGGAGAATAATGAGCGTGTTGAAGCGATAAGGATCTCTGTTGAATCTCTACAAGGAGGGGCTCTGTTTTTAGACGGAGCGCGCCTTGAAGATGATGATAATGACGGATTTATTAGTCTTTCTGGTACAGAGCTAATGGGGGTGGGTATATTCACTGTTCCAAATGGTGATCTCACTTATCAACCAGCACTAAACCTGTCGGGCAACACTATCAAAGTTTCGTTAGCAGTGTCTGCATTAATCGTATCTGATGTCGAACCAGATGGTTTTGTATTACAAGGCAATAACACGTTAAATGTTAACGTCTTACCGGTTGCAGATTTGCCAGAGTGGTCTAATGATTCGGACTTTTCTTATCAAAGTGTTGAAGATTCCGCTGAATCACTTTCGCTCAATATTGTCGCTGAAAAGTTTGACCAAGACGGTTCTGAAACGCTCCACTACCAAATTTCGAATATTCCAGATGGACTTATATTAACACTTAACGGAAGTGCTATTGAGGAAGGGAAATCGTATAGCCAATCCGAGTTAGATCAAATTGAAATCACATCTAACGAAAACTTAGCCGGAAGATTTACTTTTGATGTAACGGCAGTAACGACTGAGTCGGGTAGTGTGTTTGCCGATGAGCAAGATAAAACAGCGGAGATCACTGAGCAAGTTGTTATCGATATATCTCCAGATGCCGATGTGCCTGCGCTGACCGTTAAAAACATTCAGGGGCTTGAAGACCAAGCGATTGACTTAAAAGAGTACATCTTAGGGCGGCTCACTGACACAGATGGCTCGGAGTCTCTGTCTTATCGCATAGAAGTTCAAGATGGTTGGACATTGCCTGTCGGAGCTGGGATTACGCTTATCGGTATTAATACCTACCTAGTGACCTCCAATGCTCTAGCCAATTCGGAGGCGTTACTTCAACCAAAATCGGATATCAGCTCATTTACTGAATCTCTATCCCTTCAAGTAACCGCCATTTCAACAGAGTCGACTATTGATGGCTTAGCACCTCTTAATGAAACCGCCGAGAGCCAATCTGCAACCATTGACATTAAGCTAAAAGGCGTGGTCGATGAACCAATTGTCCTAGATGGTGGACAGGGGAATTGGCAATATGATCAAGCGACTAAAGTAATTAGTAATCTCTCTACGTTAGACGAAGATAACCTGATACAACTGGATTTTATCATCCAGACATCAGACGACGATCTATCAGAAGAAATTAATATCTTGCTTCAGAACATCCCTGTGGGAACACAACTGACAGATGTAAATGGTGACCCTATTGCTCTTCCAATTGCATACGTGGACCCAATAACGGGGCCAGTTTATCAGGTCTCGAACGCTGTTCTTGAAAACACTTACCTCAAAACAGAGCAAGATTTTAGTGGAACACTGAGCATGGATGTTATCGTCGTTTCAACAGAGCCGGATGGTGATTCTGCTGAAACCCCTCTTAAAGTGGAAATGGAAATCTTACCTATTGTTGATCAAACTGACGGTCAAGAATTACAAAGCAATGGTATTGAGGACAATTTCATCACACTAAATCTTGAGCCTGTCGTTAATCAAGATATAGATTCTAGTGAGTCCTTGACAGGATACACCATTGTATCCATTTCAGATGGCTTAACACTTTACTTTGATGGTAATGCAGTAGAGGAAAGTAATTTACCGTTAGAACTCAATGAACTACTCGATGGTAGCTCGGCAACATTATCTGAGTTGTTAAACAGTGGACGAATCACTGTAAAAGCTAATGAAGACCTAAGTGGGACGTTTAGCCTGGAAGTTCAGTACGAAGTGACAGACACGTCTCCGACGATGGAGACTGATGTAAAGGCAATCAATGGCTCTTTGAGCGTCGTGGTTTCTGGAAAAGTGGATATTGGTAATGAAGATATTGACAAAACACGTTTAGAAGGCGCGACTGAAGTATTCACAAGTACGGATGGGTCTGCTGTTGACGTGAGTGGAGGCATTACATTTACAGAAGCGGATATTGATGGTTCAGAGTATCTCGATTACATCGTTTTACAGATACCGCAGGGTCAAGACCTCATTGTTACTCATCCGAATGGTGCTTCTCAAGATGCCGATGGGAACTGGCTGATTCCAATGGAAGGAATCACAAGTGATAGCGTGTTGGAAACCGCTCAAGATTTGCTTGCTGGCGCATCGATTTATAGCCCATCTAACACAGAGATACTTGATGTGAATGTGTTAGCGTATGTTCGAGATGGAACGGATGCTCAATACATCACAGGTCAGTTCCAAATTCAAATTACTGGCCATGAAGGAGATGGAGACCAGTGTGCTGATCCTGGTGAACCGGGAAGCGTTCAAAGTGGGGATATTGTAGGTAAAGAAGGTGAAGATGTCTCAATTGGGGCGTTTTTAAACCCTGATGTGGCGAGTAGTGATGATAACTTAGTTTCCTTCTTTGTCGCCGCAGATTCTTTACCTGAAGGAGTCGAGCTTACTGGCGAAGGTGTGATACCTGCTTATGATAATACGGGCAATCTGTTGGGTTATTCAATTTCTAGCGCTGGATTGTCTTCCTTGACGCTTACTGGCGTGGATGAGGACTTTGCTGGTTGCATTACTTTCAATTTAGAAGTGACAGAAACGGCCCCATGCGATGGTGACTCGAAAACAACCGCTCAGACCATTACGGTACAAATCTCTCCTGTTGTCGATGATATCGCGATAGCACCAAGCCAAGTTACGGTTCAAGAAGATACTATAACCAACCTGAATCTTGCTCTTGTATTGGGCGATAGTGAAGGGCCAATGCAGTCCATTACTGGAGAAGGTGACGCAGCGACTGGCCTTGAAAGTGTCAATTGGGTTTCTTTATCGGTGTCTGACGAGAATGCGCGGTTTACTGCCGTGGACCCGAGCCTACTCATTGACAACGGTGATGGAACATGGGTAGTGACAGATGTTACGCGTCTAAACGAAATTCAGTTAATCCCACCTGAAAACTACAGTGGAGAGCTTGTTATTTCCGTTGACGCAAACATTACTGATGAAGTCACGGGAAGTTGTTTAAGTACTGACAGTGCGAAAGATACTCAAACTAAATCAACAGAAGTTACCGTTACCATTGCCCCAGTGGTTGATAAAGCGGTTCTGGAAACAGAAGACGTAGTTGGTAATGAAGATAATTATATTTATTTAGGAAACTTATCTGCATCATTAATCGATCAAGATGGTTCTGAGTCGATGTCTTTGGTCATGACAGGAGTGCCAGACGGAGCCGTGTTGGTTTGGGACAATAATGGGACGTTCGAATTACTCCCTGATAACGGTTCAACGGATGGTGAGAGCAAGGAGTGGCAGCTAACTCAAGCACAACTTGATAAGGTTTACTTTCTACCGCCACTAGATTTTAGTGGGGATATTTCATTAACACTGCAAGCTATTACCCAAGAGTCTGGATCAAACGACTATAACTATACCACTTCTCAGTTCAACGTCGGCGTAAAACCGATTGGCGATGATGTATCTTTGAATACAACCTCTAACACGTTCACTGGAGATGAAGGTGATTCCATTTCGATTGACTTTTTAGCGAGCGGTTTTGAAACAAATAGCAACGAATATATAGAAGTGTCGATGTTGATCAAAGCAAGCTCTGAACCCTCTGCATTGGAAGGCTTAGGTAGGATTCGTATTGGAACTCAATTCTCATCCTTTACCTTCGATGACGCGGGCAATGCCGTGGCGACGGTATTAGTGCGAGCAAATGAAGTGTCAGGTTTGGAGTTCATTCCGAAGGATGCATTTGGAACGATGGATGTTGCTCTCAATGTTAGAACGTTTGATCAAGCGATAGTGTCAGAGACACTCGAAACCGATTTTGGAGATGTGCAAACTACCGATCTAACCATTGTTGTTACCCCTGAAGCTGATGAGCCAACACTAACGGCCGATTATCAGTCTATTGTGTCTGAAGCGTCTGGGAGTATTCCTTTGGGGTTGAGCATGAATTTAGTCAATCCTGCACCCGAAGAGTTTGGAAGTGTGGAGATTCGCGGATTACCAACAGATCTAGAGTTGAGTCATGGTGAAAGATTGAACGGCATTTATACTGTTGATCAAGAGGATGTCGCTGATCTTTCCATCGTTGGCGGGTTTAGCGGTGCAAGTGATTTTTCGTTGTCGATAAAACCGATTGCAACACTGGGTGCTACAGTCGCAGAAGGTGCTGCTCAGACAGTCAATGTTACCTTAGTGGAAGAAGGGGGCCAAACATTACTTGCGACAGATGCTAATGATTTGCTTATTGGAGGAAGTGGCAGCGATGTATTCCAGTTTGACAGTTCAGGGCTCGGTAACGAGTTAAAGCCCTCGTACGATGTGATCAACGATTTCCAAATATCCGTTATTGGTGATGATAATGACACAATTGACATCGCCTCGATAATCACCGCTACCTCGATAACAGAAGTCGATAATAAGCTCGATTTAACAGAGAATGATGATGGCGTAACGCTTCACATAAAACCAGAAGAGACGGGGACAAAACAACAGATTCTTATGCAGGGCGTCACTCTCGATCAGCTTTACAAAGGTGACTCGACTGGCGTAGCCGAAGAAAATGTCTTACAGAAGATGATTGATGACAACAACTTGCTAGTAGGTGGTATGTCATGAAGCATCACTCATCCTCATCAAGTGAGCTGACTAACGATCCTTGGGGGCAATCGTTAACTTGGTTGATGCGTTATTTTGAGGTTAGACACCATACAAAAAAGGTGCTTTCTGGATTACCTCTTGTTGAGGGTAGATTGGATAGTGACTTATTCATCAGAGCCGCTGAGCGAGCCGATCTTGAACTCACATTAATCGATTTAAAATCCACCGCAATGTTGAGCTTTCCATTGGTGGTAATCAATAGGAAGACGTTACAACCCGCTATTATATCTGAGCGACATAACAGCGATTATCAAGTCACGTTATTTAGTGAAGATCAAGGTGAAACGCAATACGTCACGAGCGAGGAGCTGCATAATCAATTCCAGCCTCAAGCATGGCAAGTTTCTATGCGTCCAGAGCTGGACAAACGGATAAGTTCTATTCAAGCGGATTATAATGAACATTGGCTTTTCGCCGTAGTGAAAGAAATGTCTCCGTGGTATCGAGATCTTTTGATTGCCTCTTTCCTTATCAATACGCTAGCGCTAGTTATTCCGCTTTTCACTATGAACGTTTACGATCGTGTAGTGCCTAATCAAGCTTTCAGTACATTATGGGTTTTGGTCGCTGGTGTCTCCGTCATGATTATTTTTGATTGGCTATTGCGTAAAGCAAGGGGAGTTGTCACTGATACCGCGGGTAAGTACATCGATAACAAGCTTTCTTCGATACTTTTTTCTAAAGTTATGGGGATGAAACTTGAACACCGTCCTGCATCAGTCGGTGCATTCGCTCGACAACTACAAGATTTTGATAGTGTTCGCGATTTTTTTACTTCTGCATCTCTTGTGACCTTAGTTGATCTCCCATTTACGTTGTTATTTTTAGTCTTAATAGGTTGGCTAGGTGGGG
Organism: Vibrio sp. 2132-1; assembly: GCF_033344315.1. Classification (NCBI taxonomy): domain Bacteria; kingdom Pseudomonadati; phylum Pseudomonadota; class Gammaproteobacteria; order Vibrionales; family Vibrionaceae; genus Vibrio; species Vibrio sp. 2132-1. The sequence goes on from NZ_JAWPON010000014.1 coordinate 8,330, forward strand.
CAATGATGTTCATACCTATTGCCGTCATGTTTACCCTGCTGATCCTTGGCTTTGCGGTAAAAGCAAAAATAGAACAATCACATACGGAAAGTGCTGCACTATCCATGAAGCGACAAGCTCACTTGTTTGATTCATTGTCCTCTTTAAAAGAGATTAAGCAAAATAACGCTACGGGAGAAGCACAAAAGCGTTGGGAGCAAACGGTATCCATGCTTTCTGATTGGCAAAATCAATCGCGAAACTATTCGAATATCGTTGCTTACTCCATTCAATCTAGCCAGCAGATAATTACCGTAATGTTACTTGTAACAGGCGTGTACAGAATTTCTGAGGGATTGCTCAGCATGGGGGGGCTCATTGCTATTGTCATGCTTAGCGGTCGTGCTGCAGGGGCGATTAACCAGTTAGCTATGCTGTTACTTCGCTATCAACAGACAAAAACAGCGGTTGAAGGCTTAAATTCTATCATGTCTTTACCTCAGGAGGCGCAACGCAGTCAGGTCATTACGTCTGCCGAATTTACAGGGAATATACGTTTAGAAAACGTGAGCTTCCAATACCCAGATGTTGATATGCCATGTTTGAGAGATATTAATCTTACTATCAAGCAAGGCGAACGCGTTGGCGTTATTGGTAGTGCAGGAGCAGGAAAGTCTACACTCCTTTCTATTATTACCAATCAACTCAGTGCCTTACAGGGTAGCGTTTATTTTGATGACATTGACAGTCAGCTTTGGCCCGCCGAATTGATAAGAGAGAAAACGGGTTGGGTTGGCCAAGATTCGCATCTTATATACGGCAGCATTATGGAAAACATAGTATTAGGACATCATGTTATTGATCAAGAACGATTACGCCGTGCGATAGAATTATCGGGTTTGAACCAGTACATGAGTCGCCTTCCTCATGGTCTAGAAACGCAAGTCGGAGAAGGAGGGCGTTATTTGTCGGGGGGGCAAAGGCAAGCTGTAGCGATTTCAAGAGCTTTTTATCGAAACCCTGCAGCATTAATTTTAGACGAGCCAACCAGCTCCTTAGACCAGCCTGCTGAGAATGCATTGTTTAATGCTCTCAAATCGTTGCCGCACTCGACGACGATGATTATTAGCTCTCATAAACATTCCTTATTATCGCTTTGTGATCGAATTGTTGTGCTTGATAAAGGCACAATTTTGAGGGAAGGAGCGCCCCAAGAAATTTTTGCTAAACAACAGTCTAACGCGAAGACGAACAGAGTACGCGCAGTATCAATTGTACGCGAAGGAGGTCAATGATGAGCACAGTTCGTTGGAGTAATGCTCATTTAGCAAACCGTTCGAGAACGTTGATTTGGTTGTCTGCCGCGTTAGTGCTGAGTGTGATTATTTGGGCCTCGTGGGCGAGGTTAGACGAAGTGGTTGTCGGCGAAGGAAAAGTTGTTCCTACTTTGTCTGTTCAGACTATTCAGAGCTTAGAGGGAGGCATTTTAAAGGAGTTACTTGTCATGCCTGGTGAAAGCGTCACTAAGGGGCAAACCATCGCCATTCTGGATGATACAAGGTTTAAGTCGACCTATTCGGAGACCTCTGAGCAAGTTGAATCTTTGCTCGCCAGAAAGCAGAGGCTTCAAATTGAATTAGAAACGGTAAAAGTGAATAGCCTCCAACTGGATTGGAAACAACAAGTGAGTATCGAGCCTCAGACATTTGATATTTCGATGACCGGCCACTCTGCCTATCTGAATGCCAAAGCAAACTATCTTGAGCGGTTGAGCCAACTGGAGTCTGAGCTGGAGGAGGCTAAATTGCGAATTGAGCAACAATCGCAAGCTTATCTTGATACCTTGAATACCATTCAAACACTAAAAAGCAGTCTGGTTATTGTCTCGAAAGAGCGAGATATGCTGAGAGAGGTGGTTTCTAGTGGCGCGGTGGCTGAAGTGGAATTATTAAAACTGAATAGAGACGTTATAAAGCTCAAAGGAGACATCGCGAGTTCACAAGCTGCTGCCCAAAAGCAAAGGGCTGTGTATTCTGAATCCATCGCAGACTATCGTGGTACTGCGCTTGCTTTTAGGGCAGAGGCACAAGGGCAGCTCAATGAAGTTGTGACGCAACTAGCGCAGCTCAATGAAAGTCGTCAGGCGATTGCGGATCAGTTGAATCGAACGCAGTTACTTTCTCCGGTCGATGGAACCATCAAAGATGTTTTTGTCAGAACCATCGGAGGTGTGGTTAAGCCGGGTGAGCCTATTTTAGAAATAGTCCCTCGTAATAGCACGTTAATCGTTGAAGCGAGAATTTCTCCTCAGAATATCGCCTTCATAAGGCCTGGCCTGCCGGCAACGGTAAAGTTGTCTGCCTATGACTTTGTCATTTACGGAGGCCTAGAAGGAGAAGTGACCTACGTAAGCGCCGATGCACTTCAAAATGAAGAGGGCAATGCCTACTACCGTGCCAACGTTACTTTCAAGGTTGATGATAAGTTTACGATCATCCCGGGAATGCAGGTTGTGGTAGACATTCTTACAGGAGAAAAAACAGTACTGAATTATTGGTTAAAACCTATATTACGTGCGAAAGAGAATTCGCTCAGAGAAAGATAGACATAAGGATATAAGATGCGGCTTAAATCAACGTTATTGGTCTTGTTTGCAGTATCATCGTCGCCAAACGCTTTGACTTTAGAAGAGTCAGTTACGTTATCTCTCGATAGCTCCCCCAGTTTGCTTGCTCGCTATTCTCGCTATGAGTCGATGGTACGAGACCGAAATGCCATAAATGGTTCATTTCTTCCTCAGGTTAATTTGTATGCAGCAGCAGGGTACGAAGGTACTCGATATAACAACGGAAACTACATCGACAGTGAAGATAGAACATTAGAAAGAACGGAGATGGGCGTAAGAATCTCCCAACTGTTATTTGATGGATTTAAAACAAGTGCTGATGTTGATCGCCTATCTTACGAGGCTGAAGCTGAACGCTTGGACTTATTGGCATCTGCGGAAAATGTTGCATTAGATACTGTCAGAGCGTATGTGGATGTTTTACATGCCCGAGAGTTGATGAAACTGACAGAAAGAAACCTAAATGAACACCAAGAGATCTACCGTTTCATTCTAGATAAAAAAGAAAAAGGTTTAACCAGCAACTCCGACTTAGCGCAAGTTTCTTCGCGTGTCGCGACAACACAGTCCTCATTGATTGCCGCCCAAAACAATCTTTCCGATGCTAGAACAAGATTTGTACGTTTAGTTGGTCGAGCGCCGCAAAACTTAGTTGAGCCTGTTTACCCGCAGGAATTGCTTCCGAATAAGCTTGACGAAGCACTCAAACAAGCGGTTAGGTTGCACCCATCCATACAGTCGGCGATGAAAGATTTAGAGGCGGCTCGACATGAAGTAAAAAGAGAAAAGGGGGATTACTACCCAGAGCTCAAGCTTGAGCTGTCAGCCAACAAAACAGACAACGTGGATAATATTGAAGGCATTAACGAAGATGCAAAGGTTATGCTGACGATCAACTACGATCTTTTTAACGGCTTTTCTACAGACTCCCGAGTGGAGTCATCTGCCTGGCGAGTAGAGGAGGCGAGGGCTATTCGAGCAAATGCAGAACTAGATGCGAATGAAGGTGTAAGGCTGGCATGGGACGCACATACATTGCTTCAACAGCAAATGGAGTTTTTAAAAGTCAACGTTGATGCGGCGAAAGTAACTGAATTAGGGTACATCCAGCAGTTCAATGTAGGGCGACGCAGTTTGTTAGATGTATTAGATGCCAAAGTTGAAACGTTTGTTGCGAGACGGAACTACACCCGAACAAAGTACGATCATTTGGTTGCCACTTACCGTTTATTCAACTCGATGGGGATTCTGACTTATGCGTTGCGAGTTGAGTATCCAGAGAACTGGAAGGAGAACAATAATGGATAAATTCGCAGTGACGAGTCTTCTAGTTTTCATGTTAGCAGGCTGTGCTGAATCACCGAATACGACGTTGACCACTTACCAGTACAACGACCTTAAAGACAATGATAGTGATGGCGTGATAAACCAACGAGATAACTGCGCAGATACGCCAAAAGGTGTGGTTGTTGACAGTGAAGGCTGTGCGAATTGGGTCAACGACTCGCAGACACACCTGATCAGCTTTTTCTTTGCGATGGATGAGCATCAGGTAACGCCATCTCATGATATGCCGCTAAGCGAGTTGAAAGCACTGCTTCAGAGTAACCCAAATGCGCAAGTCATACTGATAGGAGACACAAGCCCTGAAGCGTCACTCGAATACAACAAAGCGTTGGCAAAGAAAAGGACGGCAGCTATACGAGAATTGCTAGTGAGAAACGGCATTCAAGATAATCGAATTGAAGAGCAAGAGTTTTATCAGAATACGGCATTGACGGTACAACTAAAAAAACGGGAAAGGCGCACAATTGCTGTTGTAAACACGAAAGCTGAAAGTACTGAACAAGCGTGGACTATATTTAGTTCGGACAGCGAGTTGACACCTAATTCGAAGTTGGAGCTGAATTATGAAAATTAAAGTCTTGCCTTTCCTTGCTCTAACTTCATGTTTGATTTCACCGCTGGCATTTTCTGACTCTGAGGCTCGAACATCGATTTTTGTCGAGCCAGAGATACTAGAAACGATAGAAACATTGATAGATGAGCCAAATGTAAATGTAGCGCTTGCATCTCAGTCTGGTGGTTTTAACGACATGCTAAATGACGGAACCTCTATTGCGATCACATCTAAGAAATGGTCAGATGAAAACATCTCCCGATTTCAACGAGAAAGAGGCCACAGGCCTACACGTTTGTTTTTAATGGCAAACGCTATTGTCGTAATCAATAGTCAAAAGAGTACGGTAGATAGTGTTTCCGTTAGTGAATTGAAACGCTGTGATGCAAATACGTATGCTTTCGGGGAGATGCGTTTAAGTAACCCAGATGTGAGCTCTAATGGTTGTCAATCATCGATTCAAATGCTTGATGAAGACCGATTGAAACGGGCTTTAAGTGACGACTTGTCAGCCAAAGCTTATATGCGATACTCCGATTTTAAATACTCAGAACAGTGGTCGAGCTACAAGGCTCTCTCTGTTCATCATAACGATGACTCATGCTCTTTGAGCACAGATTGCATCTATTCTCTTCGCTATCCATTTTCCGTGGTCTATTACGTTTATATAAATAAACAATTCGACACTAATCAGAAGATCAAAAAATCAAAGCTATTTGAACTCCTTACAACCGACAACAATACACAACAGGTACGAAATGCTGGGTTTATTCCACTACCAAAAGCGCTTATTAAAAGAAATAGAGTGAAGTTAGGGCTAGATGAGCCAGTTGTTTTAAACGGGTATAAATAAACTTCATACGCCTAACTATGTGGGCTTGAGTGAACGTACCGTCCTAGGAAGTTTTGCCTTGCTGCTCATTTATCTTTGGTTAACTTTTGGTCAATTGAGTTGGTTATAAGTGGTTTTGTTGGTAATTTTTCTATCATTGTGGCAAGTTTACTTAAAATTACTTAAGTGAATTTAAGTTATGACACAAGAAGAAAGACTCGTAGCGCTCAGAGCGAAGCTGGATCAGCAAAATAAAGTAACGTTGTCTGAAGTTTGTGAGTACTTTGGTATCTCGCGAGATTCAGCTCGTCGAGACTTAGTTAAGTTGAGTCAGCAACCTGGGTTACAAAGAATACGAGGTGGTGTCATGCTTGCGCCGATCTCTTCCCATACCGAGGCATACGCGAGTCGACCCGTGAGTGACGTTAAACATCGACTAGCTCAAGCTGCCGCAGCGTTGTTGGATGAGCGCGACCATCTTGTTATTGATACCAGCACCATTTTGTCTCTGCTCCCACTCTATGCAGGAAAAGCGCGTTGTGGAGAAAACAAGCTCAACGTCGTTACTAACAGCATTGATGTACTGACCGCTGCTGAAACAAACGACACAATGGACGTTCATTTCTTAGGCGGACACTTTGACCCTTATGCCAGAGCAGTTTTAGGGGCGCAAGCAGAGCAGCAAATGCAGCAGTATCACGTGAACAAAGCGTTCATTGGCGTGTGTGCATTGACATCCCGAGGGCTGACAACAAATAGTTTGTTAGAAGCTACAATGAAAGAAGCGATGATTGCTCAAGCTCAGCAGGTCATCGTCGTTTGTGAATCCCGAAAAATTGGTAGCGACAATTTCCACCACGTATGTGATTTGTCAAAGATCGACATCATTATTACCGATCATCCCCCTCAATCAGATTTTCAACAACTCCTCGATCACAATGATATTGAATGTATTGTTGTGTCACCGAAATAAGGAATCTTAGAATGGCTTACGATCCCGTAAAAACCGCTGTGATTGGTTACGGATATTCAGCAAAAACGTTTCATTTACCCTTCATTAAAGCGCTACCAAATTTAACGCTGAGCGCGATAAGCTCTCGTCAACAGGAGGCGGTTCAAAATGATTGGCCAGATGCCAAGTGGTTTTCTGATGCGAATACTTTACTCGATGATAGTGATGCAGAACTCGTAATCATTACTGCGCCAAATGACGTACATTACGAACTTGCAAAGCGTGCGTTGAACAATGGGAAACACGTCATCGTCGAGAAACCGTTTGTTACTCGTATAGAAGACGGTAATGAACTTATCGCCTTGGCGGAAGAGAAAGGTCTAGTGCTGAGCGTTTTTCACAATAGACGTTGGGATGGAGATTTTCTCACGGTTAAATCTCTTATCGAACAAGGTAAGTTAGGTGATATAAAGCTGTTTGAGTCACACTTTGACCGTTACCGCCCTGAAGTTCGTCAACGATGGCGAGAGCTAGCTCAAGATGGTGGTGGTATTCTATTCGACCTTGCTCCTCATCTTCTCGATCAAGCATTGGTGTTGTTTGGCTTGCCAGATGCGATAGACGCACAATGTCGAATGATGCGTCCGGGCGCGACGACGATTGATTATTACAACTTGATACTTCATTACCCTGAGCATATTGTGCACTTGCATTCAAACTTGTATAGCCCAGAGCCGAATCTCCGATACAAAGTATTGGGTACGGAAGCTAAATATGAAAAGTTCGGATTAGATCCTCAAGAGGGCTACTTAAAAGAAGGCCGTTTGCCGGAAAACGATGCTTGGTCGGAAGAAGATGAGGCGTTATACGGAGTCCGTTACGACGAAGACGGTGCGCAAACTATCAAAACGGAGAGAGGCGCGTACCAAGCTTACTTTGTTGGTGTGGCAGACGCCATTCGTTTGGGCACTGATAACCCGGTCCCTGCCGCTCAAGCAGTACAGAATATCGCTCTGATTGAGATGGCATTGGAAAGCAGTAAAACGGGTAAAACGATTCAGGTGAAACCATGAGTTTGACGCTTGAACTCGTGGCCCGGCAAGAGCATGAACTTCAGTTGGCGGAATTTAATCATCATATTGCGTGGTCTATCGGCCTCGCTCTAAAAGAAGAGGCTGAAGCTCGCGGCGCGGCTGTTGCTATTGAGGTTTACGGCTTTGGACAAACGCTATTTCAATACGCGATGGCAGGAACCTGTGCTGATCATTTAGATTGGGTCCGTAGGAAGCGAAACTCAGTATTAAGGTATGGCCACAGCTCTTACTATCTTTCTCTGTACAACAAGCAAAAGCAACGTGATTTCGAAAATCAGCCTCATCTCGATGCTCGTGAGTACTGTGCTCATGGTGGCGCGTTCCCAATTCGGCTTTCTGGGTCTGGTTTGGTTGGGGTTGTGACGGTATCGGGTTTACCGCAGTTAGATGATCATCAGCTAGTTGTGGATATATTAAAAACGATGACAGAGACAAAACCCTCTTAAACGCCAAATATGAAAGTAGCACGGTTCTTTATCGTGCTACTGAATTCTCTTTTTAGCTCATAAAGTGTTCTTTAATGTGAGCAAATATTAACATTGATCCCAACTTACTACCTGAAAATCAAATCAATTTCATATAACCTATACGCTCATTTATATAGAAAGCCTTCAAAGTTGGCCATTGGCAATGTCTTTTAGAAGAAAAGAAAAACTCAATCTTAGAAATCTTATTGTCACCCTATGTGTGTTCAGTGTGCTTGTCACTTTGATCAACGCATTCTACTCGATTTATCGTGTTCAAAGGGATCTCATCATCAATAACACGTTAGAATCAAACCGTGTTTACGCCCAAAAAATGTCTGAAATGACAGACTCTTTCATAGAAAGCTCAATGTCGCAGCTAAAATACAGTGCGAACGTGCTAAAAGACAAGATGCATGACGCTCAACTTCTTGATAAAGAGGCTGAGAGATTAAGAACGCAAACCAAATCATTTAACTCTGTGGTTGTCGTTAATGCAAAAGGGGTTATTATTTCTGTATCCCCTGAAACACTTCAGGTTAAAGGTGTAAGGTTAGTGGGTGAAAGAAAACGCCAGTCTTTAAACGCTCAAGCACCGGTTGTTACTGAACCATTTATATCGCCAGCTGGAAATTACTTGTTAACCATCTCATACCCTATATTTTCTCAATCTAATGAATATTTAGGTTATATCGGCGGCACTATTTATCTAGAAAAAGAAAATATTCTCGCAGAGTTACTCAGCCAGCACGCATACAAAGATGGTTCTTTCCTTTACGTTGTCGATGAGAGTAATACTCTGATTTATCACCCAGATCAATCGAGAGTTGGTGAAGTAATCGACGATAATGAGGCAATCAAAGCGGTGACGATGGGGCAGAGCGGTAACAAAGAAATTGTTAACTCTCGCGGCGTCGAAATGCTTGCTGGTTATGCACCAGTAAAGTCATCAGGATGGGGAATTGTTGCTCAGCGCCCGAAATCGATGACGTTATCTGTGCTAGATGAACAGATGTGGAATGTTTTCCTTAAGTCGATTCCAATTGGTTTATTAACTTTGTTGCTAATTTGGTTCTTGTCCCTTCTTATTTCTAGACCACTTTGGCAGTTAGCTGGTGCTGTGCGAGGTGTCGAAGAACATTCATCCTCTATCGATGATCTCAAACTGGTTAAGTCTTGGTATTTTGAGGTCTCACATTTGAAGCTTAGCTTTCTTAAAGCATTTGGTATCGTGTCAAAAACCATTGATAAGCTGCAACTGGATACATTAACAGATTCGATGACTGGATTATTGAATCGACGTGGATTAGATAAAGTTCTTGGTTTGTTTAAGCAGGAAAATACCGCGTTCTCTGTTTTGGCGCTAGATATTGACCACTTTAAGAGCGTAAACGATAACTATGGCCATGACGTGGGTGACAATTTACTTAGAGAGTTTGCGCAGTTAATGAAAGACCAAGCTCGCTCTAATGATCAGCTGTGTCGTTCTGGCGGTGAAGAGTTTATGATGTTTTTGGAAAAAACAGACGTAAACCACGCTATGGATGTTGCAGAGCGTATTAGACACAACGTGGAACAACATGACTTCCAAGTCGTTGGTAAGGTCACGGTTTCGTTGGGCGTTTCTCACTGGAAAGGCAATGACACACCAATTGAAGCGGTAATGAAAGACGCCGATAATGCACTTTATAAAGCGAAACATAATGGAAGAAATAGAACGGAGTTGGGTGACGACGCACAATAGATATTGCGCTTTATGCTGAACATAAAACGAGCCAGTGACTAACCTTTGCTGTTAATCGCTGGCGTAACCGCTACCAATTGCGCGAAACGGCAAGTTCAGCTCTAATTCTGGAATTTGTTTACCCACCCAAGCCGGAAATGTATTGCTATTTGGCCCTGGAAACAGCGTATATTCTTCAGCCCAAGGGTATTGGTTAATCACACTTTGTATTTTAGGGATAAGCTGGCGGGCCTTTTCACCTTGTATGGAGAGGATCTTTTCTGGTTTTGCACCATACCAATATCGATCTGGCGTCCCAGTTTGGTACTGATATAGAGCGGGTTGTCCGCGATTCACTCTCCAGCCGACTACTTCATACACTGTATATTCGTTCGCATTTTCAGGCTTTATTGCAAACCATGTATGAACGGCAAACCAGCCTCGCCAACCAAACGCGTCTGCGGCGTAAAACTCAATCACAGCATGCTTGACATTGGAAGGATCGGGTGCGATACCCGCAGGTTCTCTGCTTGCGGTACGCCAATCTCCTTGAGTGCATCCACCCAGCATAACCGCGATTGACATGAGCCAAATTTTTACAAGGTGAGTAAAGTTGAGAGGGTCTTTCATTTATTGCTCCTAGACCAACCGATGCTGGTAACGCTCTATTGATTTTAGCTATAAAAACGTGGCAAGTCTGATTGTTCAAATCTTCTCCTTATTAAAAGAGAGAGGGAAGTTAGTGCCATAATTCCAGTTCATACGTAATAATAAGGTAAGCCGATTTGTAACATGTGGCATAGACGATGCCGTATTTCTCGAACGATTCGTCTAGTTGCGTATGAAAAAGTAAGAGGTTGTATGTATTCCTTACACGGCCACATGAATTAAAAACATTAAAAAACAGAGGTTTACAGTGGATTTTGACTAATTGAGTGAGTTTGGGACCCTCACATTGTCTCGCATTTGCTTGTTTTGGGCGGAATTTTCATCGCTCATCTTTTTGCGCGTTTAGAGTCAGCGTTCAGCTATGGCACAATAGGCGCTCACAGAACAAGTGCTGTTTGGTCATGCAAATAGCAGAAAAATAACTAGAAATAGAATAATTAATGTTTAAATCAAAAAGTATACTCGCATTAAGCATGTTCGCATTTGGCTGTTTTGCCAATCAAGATAGCGAACCAACGTCCGTTGTGCTGAACTATGGTGACTCCTCCATCAGTACTGATATTCAAGCCAATCGAAAATTTCATGTTGTCCGAGACAATGAAAGTGAGCACGTAGAATTTTCCGGCGGAATCACAAAGGAGTATTCCGATTATATTGTGAATATTCATATCATAAGAAAAAGCAATATACGCAGATCAAGCCGTGAGCTGAATACTACCGTATTGATGAACAGTAATCAGATTGGGAAGCCTTTAGTGATTGGCATTGAAAATGATGAGTTCACTAGTATCACTTTGCGTTAATGCTTAGTATTTATTGAATAGGAATGAGGAAATTGATGCTCTCAATACGCTGCTATCGCACCGAGGATGCCCCAACACTGTGGGCACTCTTTTACCATACTGTGCGAGTCATTAATCGTCGCGATTACACTGAATCACAAGTTTCCGCTTGGGCACCATCAGATTTTGACCTCGATGTGTGGCAACGCAAAATGGACGATATTCAACCCTACGTCGCGGAGATAGAAGGGCAGGTCGTTGGCTATTGTGATTTGCAAGGTGACGGTTTGATTGATCATTTCTTTTGCCATCATGAATACCAAGGACAAGGTGTTGGTCGTGATTTGATGTCTTTTCTTTGTTCACAGGCAAAAGTACAGGGGATAAAACGACTGTATTCTGAAGTGAGTATTACCGCCCGACCTTTTTACGAGAAAATGGGTTTCACAGTTAAGTCTCGACAACGTGTTGAGGTTAGGGGAGAAACCTTAACTAACTTTATGATGGAAAAGTATATTTAACTTAAATAGTGAGCTTGAACACAGATATAAAATGTTTTCCAATGTGAAAACGAGTTCATTGATCTCGCACCAACGTTTTGTTTGAAAACAGTGTACATAATCTTCTCTGGAACGCCATTACCGCATTTCGTCTCTGAAGGCTTAAAACAGTCTGAAAGTTTTGGTTTTGCGGCGGGTAATAGCGTTCCAAACGCCAAATGTGTCTGGCTAACCATCTCAGGAAGAGAAGTAGTACTATGCGCCCTTATCTCAAATACGTTGTTCCAACATTGATACCATTGCTTGTTTGGTTGATGCCTCTCTCTGCGTTCCCATTTGATGGCATTACTATCGTCCAGCAAAGAGTGATTGCAATCTTCTTGCTTGCCGCACTTTGCTGGGTATTCGAGCCAATTCCAATCTACGCCACTTCGGTTGTGATCATTGTCCTAGAGCTATTGCTTGTATCAAATAAAGGTATTGTGCTCTTTCGTTTGCAAGAAGGGCAGCCACATTTTGGTGAGCTATTACAATACAACGAGATAATGGCGACCTTCGCTAGTCCGATTATCATGCTCTTCCTCGGCGGTTTCTTTTTGGCTATGGCGGCGACAAAGTACAGGTTAGATGTCAACTTAGCCCGAGTGTTACTCAAACCATTTGGACAAAAACCAAAGTTCGTTATGCTGGGGTTGATGCTGATCACCGCTGTTTTTTCCATGTTTATGTCAAACACCGCAACAACAGCGATGATGTTGTCCATTTTAACCCCTGTGATAGCGGTTTTCGGGCCTAAAGACCCAGGTCGAATTGCATTCGCCTTGTGTATTCCTGTTGCAGCCAACATTGGTGGCATTGGTACTCCAATCGGCACGCCACCGAATGCCATCGCCCTAAAATATTTGGTTGGTGACAACTTAATTACGTTTGGTGAATGGATGGTATTTGGTGTGCCATTCGTTATTGTGATGATGGCGTTAGCTTGGTTTCTGATTGGCTTTTTATATAAAGCCGAACAAACCACCATCGATCTGAACATTAAAAGCAAGTTTTTGAAAACACCCAAAGCAATAATGGTTTACGTCACCTTTGCCGGCACGATTATTCTTTGGTTGATGGGTTCTGCACATGGAATGAATTCTTACACAGTAGCATTAATTCCGGTCGCAGTGTTCTCATTGACGGGCATCATCAACAAAGAAGACTTGAAGAAAATCTCTTGGGATGTGCTTTGGTTGGTGTCAGGCGGTATTGCTCTGGGCCTTGCTCTAGATAAAACCGGGCTTGCGAAGCTGGTGGTACACAGCATTCCGTTTGATCAGTTCTCGCCATATGTTGTCTTGTTTGGTGCGGCTTTCTTGTGCTTGTTAATGGCAAACTTTATGTCGCATACAGCCACCGCAAACTTGCTGATGCCGATTATGGCTGCGCTGGGTACTTCTATGGCTTCGCTAACGCCTCTCGGCGGTGAAGTTACTCTGATCTTAGTCGTGACATTTGCTGCTTCACTCGGTATGTCGTTACCAATCAGTACGCCACCAAACGCGTTAGCTCATGCAACAGGGCATGTCGAGAGTGGCCAAATGGCTCGTATCGGTGCCGTGCTAGGCGTGATTGGCGTATTACTCAGTTTTGTGATGGTGTGGATTTTACATACTGTTGGGCATATTGGATAACCCATGTACGAAACGAAGTTAGACGCGTTAGTACAACGCTACTTTAATCACCTTGAACGCCGATTAACGGTTTTATCCGGGTCGGTGCTTATTGAGCAAGCTGGCTACAACGATCGCTTGTACTATGTGCTGTCGGGAGAACTGGCGGGGTATTACGCGGAAGATGACAAGAAACCGATTCAGGTATTTTCTGCGTCTCAAGGTGCGTTTATTGGCGTACACAGTTTCTTTTCTGGTACGTGGACTGCCTCTTCGACAGTGATTGCTCAAACCGATGTTGAATTGGCTTGGATACAGCGTGATACGCCCGCCGTGGAAGAGGCGACATACGGACCATTGACGACACAATTTATGCCTGTGATGGTTAACGAATTATCTCGTCGTCAACGGCGTGCAATGCAAGAGGCATTAGCTAAAGAAAAAGCGCTACAAAAGCTTCATACCGCAGAGCAAATGACAACGTTGGGGCAGCTTGCAGCGGGTATTGCTCATGAGTTGAACAATGCGATAGGCGTTGTAAGCAGTAAATCAGAACGGCTAGAGACAGTTATCATGGAACTGCTTGAAGAAGTTCATCCGGAAGCGAGTCAATTTTTTGATTTTGGTTTAATGCAAGGGCAGAAAGTCTCTTCTAGCGAAGCGAGAAAGCGGGGGCGCCACTTCGAAAAATACTACGGTTTAACCAAGGAGGTTGCTCGTGATCTTGCGCGAGCCGTTCCAAATAACTTCCTTTCAGAACATTGGCTAAAAAGACCAGAAGAAGCGATACGTTTCTGGCAAATGGGGCGAGATCTCCATGACTTACGCATCGCTTCTAAACATACCGTTGGCATTGTGCGATCCGTAAAACAATTGGGGCGCACGGATATCGACTTGGATGAAGCGATTAACATCAATGATTCAATCAATCGCGCCTTGGCTCTATTGCAAAGTGACTTAAGACGAGTGAGTGTTCGTTTTAGCCCTGCGGATTTACCTGCTTTTATTGGTTCTCAAACCGAACTCGTCCAAGTTTGGGTAAATATCTTAAAGAATGCGTGCGATGCACTTGGTGAAACGGAGAAACCCGGTATCGAAATACATACTCGGGAGAGTAAGGGTAAAATTTTGGTCACGATTGCTAACAACGGACCAGAAATTGATGAAGCGACACGTAGAAAAATTTTCCGGCCAAACTTCACCACTAAAAAGGGGGGATTGTCGTTTGGTTTAGGGTTAGGTCTGTCGATTGTGAAGCGCATTATCGCCGGATATAACGGCTCTATTGTAGTAAAGAGCGACAGTGAAAAAACGATTTTTAGAATCAAGTTACCAGTAGAGGGTGAACATGGAGAAGCTTAATGTAATTTGCGTTGATGACCAACGAGAGGTACTAAGCGCGGTTCTACAAGATTTAGAGCCGTTAAATCAGTGGTTGAATGTCGAAGACTGCGAATCAGCGGGTGAGGCTCTAGAACTGATGGATGAATTTGATGCAGAAGGCGAGATGATCGCATTGATTATTTCCGATCATGTGATGCCAGGTAAAACGGGAGTAGAGCTGCTGACCGATGTATCAAGGGACGGTCGTTTTGGCTTTACGAGGAAAGTGCTTCTTACCGGGCAAGCGACGCACACCGATACGATTAATGCGATCAACTCCGCAGGCATTGATCGCTACTTTGAAAAACCATGGCAAGCAAGCCAATTAATAGAGTGCGTTAGAAACCTGGTGACCCAATATATCTTTGATGTGGGCTTAGATTACACTCAGTATCACGAACATTTAGATCAGAGTGTGGTGTTTGAACGTCTACGTTAATCGGGGGACATTAAGCTTGTTTTCGTCACGGCCAGTTAGTGTCTGAAATCTATAGTGAATAGTTCAGCATGTTTAACGTGGCCGTGCGGAATATTGCTCTAGTATGCTTAACTCAACGAATAGCGGCTTGCACTGGCAACAGAAAGTGGCTTAGAGAACCAATAACCTTGCAGATAATCGACGCCCATTTCGGTAAAAAATTCACACATTTTGGCGTCTTCAATTCCCTCAATCACTACTTCAATATTATTTTCCTGGCACATAGTGATAAGAAACTTCAGATATTCTTGTGAAGAGCGGTTGGTTAGTGTTTTCCACGCCATCGACCTATCAATTTTGATTTGTGTCATCGGGAGGTCGAAGAAGCTATTTAATGAACTGTAACCGGATCCAAAGTCATCCAGAGAGAGTGCAAATCCTAGTTCCCTGAGGGTATTCAGAGGGGCAATGGCTGTCTGATTATTATCCAAAATAAACGTTTCTGTTAGTTCCAACACAATAGACTCAGGATCGACACCAACCTCATCCGCCATGGCTTTAATTCGCGCAGGGAATTCACTATTCATTAACTGAAGTACAGAAACATTCACGTTTACACGAACTTGGTTTTGGTAACGCTCACGGTAGTTTTTGATAAATTCACACGCTTTGGCAAAGACTTGATATCCGAGTTCGACAATCAAACCTTTGTTCTCTGCCACGGGGATGAATTCGTCTGGATAAATTTCGCCAAACTCTTTGCTACGCCAGCGAACCAGAGATTCGAAGCTCACTACTTTTGAGCTTTTGGCGTCAATAATTGGCTGAAACTTAACGCTTAATGTCTGTTTTTCTAGTGCACTTTTTAGACCTTGTTCAATAAAGAAATAACGGTCTACGGCATGCTGAGTTTTCTCACTGTAAACCGCAACACGGTCTTTATTCTGCTCGCTTGCGTACTGACAAGTTCGTGCTGCTTTACGCAATATTTCCTCTGCTGAGTGACTTGGATCTATGCAAGGATACAAACCAATACTAATGTTACTTCCTAAGTATTGGCCCTCTTCAATCACTGCCTCGTGGTAGGTTTCCTTTAAACTTTCGGCATAACTTTGCAGCGTTTCTACCGAGCATTCATCGTGAATCAAAATCGCAAAGTCATCATCATGTACGCGATATACAGAACTATTTGGAGAAGGTAGGTGACTGAGAGTTTGTAGCAATTTTTCCACTAACCCATCGACCAACTCGCTGCCATATTGATTTAAGTAAGATTTAATCTCTTCTATCTGAATGTAACAGATAGATGCACAAGAATCGGTGGCTCGCACACTATCTTCAATATCCAGCAAGAGATGGGCGCGATTAGCCATACCTGACGCATTGTCATGAAATGCGACTTGATGAATGTAGCTTTCCATCAGCTTGCGTTCAGAAATATCACGGTGGCTACCAACCATATAATGACCATGTTCTGTTTCTTTGGTCATGGCTACGCCTTCAATCCAGACGTACTGTCCATTGGGTTTACGCACGCGGTAGGTCGTTGTGACCCTCGTGTTGTTGGTAATGATGTGAGCATCGACCCGAGTGGAGAGTCTTTCTCGATCGAGAGGGTGAACAAGGTCTAACCATTGCTCTAAGCTGATTCGACCAGCGTTGATACCAAGCTGCTCATAAAAGCCCTTGTTATAAAATACCATGGTGCCAAACTCATCCATGTAAAAGAGGCCTTCGTTAAATACATCGAAGATATGAATGAATCGTTCTTCGACGATTTTTAGGAACTCTCGGTCACTATCTGAGACTTGTTGGTCAAATATGGTGGTCAAGATATTTCCTCCTCGAGCCTTTTAGCATCAGAGATGAGTGTTGGGGTTGATAACATAGAGTTGATCTGCTGGCGTACATTACAATCACAAAAGTGTCAGTTCAAATTGTTTGGCTATCATTTTATGCGCTACTAGGTTAATAACATACTAAGATTAGGCGGCTAATCATCGACATTTATAAAAAATAGTCAACAGTAAAAATCATTTATAAAATACAGTTATTGATGCCGTCCGCAATCTATAAATATTTATGAATAATTATCCTAAAGTTATTTTCAGTTGTGTCGGTATCAATGTGCTGTTTTCTAACGTCATTTGTATATATGTTATCTTGGATAAAACCATAATAACAAAAAGGACTTAATGAGCGCGACCGATTATTAATTGACAGGATGCTCATTAATTGTAATCAATTCAAATTTATTATCACGCCAAGTAATCAAATCTCTTATAATGCGGACGTTAATATCGAGTAAGCCTTCTTTATATGCAGTACGATCCGAAAAATTCAATCAAAATTGCGCTCGCTGATATCGGCGTTGGTATGTTTGTTACCGCGATAGAGCACAACAAGCGCGTCAATTTAGCCAATGCAGGGCGGATATCTAGCCCTGAAGGCATTAAGAAGCTTGCTACAAGTGGCGTAAAGTATGTTTGGGTAGATCAAACATTATCTTCGCAGCAGTGTGTCTTCAAGCCTGTAGATGAATCAACTGATGCCACTAAAGAGACGCGAGAGCAGAAACACTCCGATTTTAAGAGGGGTCAACGAACTTATCGTTCGAGAGACATCCAACACAAGCGAGCCAAAAAGCTGATCGCCGAAGCAAAAGATTTGGCGCAGAAACTATTGAATCAAACTTTTGAAGGAAAAATCATTGAAGTTGATGAAGTAGAAGCTTGGGCTGACGATGTCATTGAAAGTGTTTTGATTGACTCAGATGCGTTGCAGTGTGTCTCTGCACTCCGAAAAAAAGACTCTTACTTATTGGAACACTCCGTCAATGTCGCTTGTCTTTTAGTGTCATTCGGTAAGTACTTGGGCTTGGATAAGCCAACGCTAAAACAGCTTGCTGTAGGTGGCATTATTCATGATGTAGGTAAAATTAAAGTCGATGATAAGATCTTGCACAAGCCAGCGAAGCTAACGCCTGAAGAATTTGAACATATGAAGCTACATCAAGTGTTCGCAGGTGAGATAATCCTTCACGTAAAAGGACTTAGTGACGTAAGCCGTGATGTTTGTTTGATGCACCACGAGAAGTTAGATGGCAATGGTTATCCTAGAGGCTTGAAGGGGGAGGAGATTCCAATTCACGGCCGTATGAGCTGTATTGTAGATATCTACGATGCGCTAACGGCTGATCGCTGTTACAAAAAAGGCATGAGTTCTGCGGAAGCGTTTAAAATCTTGTTGAGTCTAACGCCATTTCATTTAGACGCCGACTTAGTTTACAAATTCATTAATTGCATTGGGATGTACCCCGTCGGCTCCATTGTCGAGTTGAACGATGGGCGTGTTGGTATTGTTTGGTCTTCAAATGAATCTCAAGCATTAAAGCCAGAAGTGAAATGTTTCTACTCCCGCAAGTATAAACGATACATTGATGTCACGATGGTGGATTTAAAAACGAGTGCGTACAAAATTGAAAGAGCGATCGCGCCTTCATCGTTAGAGATCGATCCTAAGCCTTTTTATGATTAAGAGAAATAGATAAGCTTATACAACAGGCTTTACATCCTTGCATGTAGATCGTATTTTATTTGCATAACTATCTATTAATTTTTTCTAAGTTGTTTAGATGCAAGATGGTTATTAAGACCTCGGCTTCATGGATAGAAACCGGGCGATAAAATAGTTCTATACACAATGGGCTATAAACCTCATTTTGCTGGAAGGGATGCCAATGCAAATAGATACATGGATTTTTTACACTCTTGCTATTCTCGTGCTCACAGCTTCACCAGGACCAAGCTCACTGTTGTGTTTAAGTAAAGGAGTGAGTAGTGGGTTTCGTATTGCTTTCATGACTGCGCTTGGCAGTTTGTCTGCGATTACGATCATCCTTACGCTCTCATTTACCGGGCTGGGAGTTGTCATTGCTTCATCTGAGTTAGTTTTTAATATTATCAAATGGTGTGGCGCCGCTTATTTAATCTGGTTAGGTATTCAAGCGTTGCGCTCATCTCAGACAGATTTTAATAAAACGGCAACGACTCAAAGTTCCGCGACAGCGTTTAGCGCGTTCACTAGTGGTTTCATTGTTGGCGCTAGTAATCCCAAAGCGATAGTCTTTTTCACCGCTTTGTTTCCTCAATTCATAGAACCTTCCGCACCGCTACTGTCTCAATACGCGATTTTCGCGTCTACATTTGTGGTTTTTGAGCTTAGCTGGCTAACATTTTATGCATTGTTAGGGGTAAAAGCCTCCGATTGGTTGTTTGTCGCTGGAAGAGCGAAGTTGTTTAATCGTTTGACTGGGGGAGTATTTATTGGTGCAGGCGTGATGTTGTCGACGGCAAACCGATAAATAAGACAGACTTCGGTACGCAGTTAGGTTTTCCCATATAGTAAGTTGGAATGCGCTAATTTAGCTTTGTCTTATTTCCAGAATGGAAATAGACGTTTTGTTTATTTTCATTAGTGGCAACAGCCAAGCAGGAGTAAAATCACGTTACTCTTTAGGGGTAGAGCTCGTATTTTGTCTTGTGGGCTTGTGGTTACTTTGTAGGAATATCTTAGATGACAAGCCTTTCTAAACTACAACAACGTTTTCTAGATATCGCGACCGACGTCCGTCTTTCTCCAAAACAGAAGTCGAGTTTTTTAGCTTTAGAGGCTGAAGCGTGCATTCCTTACATGACCATATCTCCATCACTGAGACAAGCAATGGATGAAGGCATCATCTGCGATATGTTTGAAGGTCATGCACCGTTTAAACCTCGCTATGTGTTGCCTGATTACGCTAAATTTCTATCGCAAGGCTCAGACTATTTAGAGTTGTCTCCGGCTGATGATTTCGATGATGCGTTGAACATGCTGACCATCATTTACCATCATGTTCCTTCGGTAACGAACATTCCGGTTTACTTAGGCCAGTTAGATGATGTCTTGTTGCCTTACATAGGCGACCTAACAGAGAGCCAGATTTACAAAAAGTTAAAACATTTTTGGATCATGCTGGATCGCACATTGCCAGATGCGTTTATGCATGTGAATGTCGGACCGACAGACAACATTATTTGTCGCACTGTTTTAAAAGTAGATGCGGAGCTCAAGCAGATCGCACCGAATCTCACCTTTATGTACGACGAGACAGTTACACCTGATGATTTACTTCGTCAAGCGACACAGAACATTTGTGAATGCAGTAAACCGCATATCGCCAATTACCCAATGCACGCGAAAGCCTACAACGGCTCACGCTTTGGTATTGTAAGTTGCTACAACTCGCTTCCATTAGCAGGTGGCTCGAACACATTGGTGCGAATGAATTTAAAAGAAGTTGCAAAACGAGCATCAGACTGTAACGACTTCTTAAACAGTGCGTTGCCTTCTTACCATCGATTAATGGTCGAGCTCATAAACGCAAGAAGCACGCACTTGCATGAAAAATCGAACTTCTTTCAAGGCTTTTTGACGCAAGAAGGGTTGATAAAAGAGTCCTATTTCGCGCCAATGTATGGCGTTTACGGCATGGCCGAAGCGGTAAACCTTCTATTTGAAAAAGAAGGGCAAATAGGGCGATACGGAAAAAATGATCGAGCAAATACTTTTGCTCATGATGTTTCAGCAACACTGGCTAAACTGGTGGACTCAACCCCGGTGAAATATGGTTTAGATGGCAAAGCGCTCTTACATGCACAAGGCGGCATTAGCTTAGATCATGATGTTACGCCAGGTGTACGTCTGCCTTATGGTGCAGAGCCAGACCCTGTCACTTATGTACAAGCAACGGCGAAGCATCATCAGTATTATCGTGCGGGTATCAGCGATATTTTGACGATTGATGAAACGGTGAAATCTAACCCAGAAGCGATGTTCAATTTATGTAAAGGGGCACTAAATGCTGGTTATCGTGAGTTTACCGCGAATGTCACTTCAAATGACTTAATTCGCGTGACAGGCTACATGATCAAACTTTCAGACGTCGCGAAATATGATGAAGAAGGTTCGAGAACCAACACGACGTTTCTAGGTGCAGAAGCAGCAAAAAATACCAAAATTTTAGAACGCTCACCACGTGTGGTGAGCCATGAAGTAACACCGACTTACACGCAGGCATAAGTTCGGTTTAGGAAAGAACAAGATGTCTAGACGAAGTGGAAGCCTTTTGGCAAAAGTCACTCATATCCTTCCTTTCTCTTGTGTTGATGGGCCAGGAAATCGTCTAGTCATCTTTCTACAGGGTTGTAACTATCAGTGTTTGAACTGCCACAATCCTCACACGATAAACCATTGTAATCATTGTGGTGAGTGTGTGAGTGAATGTTCAGCAGGCGCATTGAAGTTCGACGAAAACAACAACGTTGTTTGGCTTAAAGAGGAGTGCACCCACTGCGATCATTGTATAGAGATATGTCAGAACCAATCTAATCCAAAAATTACTGACTACTCTGTAGTAACAATGCTCGATTTGATACGCAAACATCGCTTTTTCATCAGTGGTGTTACTGTATCCGGTGGGGAATCTACCTTACAACTTCCTTTCATTATTGAGCTGTTTAAAGGGATAAAACAAGATCCTGAATTACGGCACCTCTCTTGTTTCATCGACAGTAACGGTTCTTTAGCGGTTGCTGGTTGGCAGCGTATTCTACCTTTTCTGGATGGCGCAATGATCGATTTGAAAGCGTGGCAGACGGAGACGCATCAGTGGCTAACTGGGCGTGATAATCATCGTGTATTTAAAACCCTTCAGTACCTTGTTGAGCACGAAAAATTGTACGAGGTCCGCTTACTGCATATTCCCCAAAAAAGTGATTTAGATATAGAAATCGTAGCAATTGGACGTTACTTGAGTACTCTTCCTGAATCGGTGCTTATACGTTTAAATGCCTTTCAGCATCACGGAGTAATGGGGGAGGCGTTAACTTGGGATATGTGCTCTCATCATGATATCGAACGCTTAAAATCAGAGCTTCGATGCTACGTGAGTAACCCTATCACAGTGCCGACAGTACTCACGTAGTACCGTTGTTTATCTATGCTTACGCATCACAGGCATCTAACATGGCGCAAGCGTCGAGTAATTGTTGCTGTAACCATTTTAAAGCGGGATCGTTTAAGCTCGCTTTGTTCCAAACGAGGCTGTAGGCAACTTGCCCGTAATCGAATGGAAGAGCTTGCTCAACCAAACCTTTTGCTTGCATTGCCGCTCTTGCCCAAAGCTTGGAGCATGTGAATAAGTAATCCGAGTGCTGACACATCACCGCAGCTGAACCAAAGTCGGCTACACGCATGGCCAAGTTTCGCTTTGAATGCCTTTGGGTGAGATTTTGCTCAAAATAAGGTTGTGACAGATCTTTATCATGAATACCGATGTGTCTTGCACAAAGGTAACTTTCAACAGATAAGGGTTGCTCAGCGAGTGGGTTCGATGCTCTCATTAAGCAAACCATTTCGTCTTTCAAAATGGTTTTCCAGACCAAGTCTTTATTTTGTGTGGGTGGTTGGCTGAGATCGTGAGGAAGCAACAAAAAATCTACTTGACCTCTTGCTAATGCATCGAAGCTCATTTCCTCTTTCGCATGGACATTCAAGTGCGCGTGATTGCTCAGTTGTTGGGACAAGTGCTGTAGAACTGGCGCAAAGAGCTCAAATGAACTTTCACGCATTGCTAATGAAAAACTACCTTGATAGTAAGCCGGATTGAAAGAGCCTTGATGTAATAACCCATTCATACTGGAGAGTATGCCATGGATTGACGGGCCTATATGCAGCGCAAATGCTGTCGGCACTAAGCGAGTGCCATCACGGTAAAAAAGGTCATCCTTTAGCGTTTCGCGCAACTGTCCGAGCGTTTTACTGACGCTCGATGGTGTTACACACAAGCGTTCTGCCGCAAGTGTGACGCTGTGAGTGGTTAACAACATATGTAAAACAGTTAGATGTTTAAGGCTTATACGCGAAAGAGCAATGTAGTCCATAAATAGCATGGTTTCTTATGATTTTTGGCAGTATATCAGCATGAAACAAATTTTTACTATTGTTTATCTCGGAAACACGCCTGTTTCTCTTTGAGCTCAATGCATTTAATGGGTTGCATAAGGGTTGATGGTGCTTATAAGTCTAGAAATTTATCTTAGTTTTGTTGGACTTTAATGCTTTCATTTATTCAATTCTAAAGCTTCTATGTAATTTTAATCAATTTGGAGGAGTTGATTGATTTGTACACGAATTAAACTTGTTCCTTGTTAATTAAAATAGATATTGTTTTGTTGATTGTTTGGTGATTTACTCATGATCCCTCAGTAACAAAGGTATAAATAATTAATGGACGACCCCTTTAGTCGGCAAAACCCTTCACCATATGTCTTCTTATTATTGGAGACATGCTCATGCTAGAACTTTTTATGCAACCAGAAGCTTGGGCTATTTTCGCCACTTTGTTTGCGCTTGAAGTTGTCTTAGGCGTTGATAACGTCGTTTTTATCTCTGTCTTATGTGAAAGACTGCCGCTGCACCAACGTAAGCTGGCAAGAAACCTTGGTATTGGTCTTGCTGTTATTGCTCGTATTGGTTTAGTGTTTTCAATCTCTTGGATCATGCAACTGACTCAACCGCTATTTTCTTTGGCGAACCAAGCGTTTACCGGAAGAGACGTCATCATGATTGCGGGTGGTGCATTCCTCTTGGCTAAAAGCCTGAAAGAGTTGTGGAGTTGGTTAAATCACAACGAGTCTGCTCACTCAACTCACGCCCGTACTGGTTTAGCGGTAGTTCTGTTGCAGATTGTTGCCGTGGATGCTGTATTCTCGATGGACTCGGTGATAACCGCCGTTGGTTTAACAAGTGATGTCCCACTTATGGTCGCAGCGATTGTTTCTTCTGCTATCGTGATGGTCATGACAGCAGAAAAAATCAATAACCTGGTGTCGTGTTACCCTGGTTTTAAGACACTTGCTTTGTTATTCCTCGTTTTGTTAGGTGGTTTATTGATGGCAGAAGGCTTCGAAATTCATATCAACAAAGGTTATGTGTACTTTGCGATGGCATTCGGCTTAATTCTGGAACTTTGCCATATCCAGTTAAAAAACAAACAACGCCCGACTATTAAACGTCTTAGTCCGTTGCGAGTTCATCCAACCAGATTAGAAGCTCGTCAATAATAAAAGATATTGCCGCTCATATGAGCGGCATTTTTATATTCGTCATCACCTATTTTTACTCTCTTTTATTTTGTTGTCGTTTCGACAAAAAATCGCATTTGTTGTGGGGTTGAAGATTTTTTATATAGACCGCCCAACTAATATGAGTGAACGACAATAATGGATAAAATGATCGATGCGTTAGCAACCCATGGCTACTACATCTGGGATGATTTTCTTTCTGAACAAGAAGTGGCTCAATTACGAGACTGCATTCCAAGTAACTGGAAAAAAGCGCGTATTGGTCGTAATGACGATGTGACACGTATTGAGTCAATTCGAAGTGACAAAATTCAATGGTTATCGCCCAATATGGGGCACGCGGTTACTTCTTACTTAGATAAGATGGAAGAAATACGCCAAGAAGTGAACCGTCACTTGTTTCTGGGGCTTTTTGAGTATGAAGCTCACTTTGCCAAGTACGAGGAAGGGGATTTCTACCAAAAGCATCTAGATTGTTTTAAGGGCAATGAAAACCGTCGATTGACAACCGTTTTTTACATGAACGAATCTTGGACGGAAAAGGATGCAGGTGAATTGGTGGTTTACGATCTAAATGATAATAAGATAGCAACCATCCCTCCTCAATCAGGACGCTTACTTTTATTCTTATCTGAGCAATTCCCGCATGAGGTTTTACCGACCAACGCAGAGCGGTTCAGCATTGCAGGTTGGTTCAGAATCAATGGTGTGCGAGACAATGTACTTGATATTGCAAAATGATTGGTTTGCAACCTGTACAAAATCAGCAAAGGGCGTAGATACGCCCTTTATCGATTAAACATTAGTTGATAGCTCGTAACACTCGGTCATGTTTCGCTCTAGCACTGCATAGACGTCAGAACAAAGTTCTTGATTAGCGACTTGCTCGCCCATAATCGCGGCGATTTGCGCTTGAGCCATTCGTCCTCGGTAGGGACGGTCCTGAGACAGAGCTTGGAAGACATCCGCGACAGCAATGATACGCGATGGAACATCGAGCTCGGCGCCTGTTTTGTGATAGGGATAGCCCGACCCGTCTAAACGTTCATGATGATTGGAAGCCCACTCCGCTATTTTCGCGTTAGGGAAGACCTTATGCAATGCGAGCTGAGTATCAATTGTATGGCGTTTGATACGCGTATACTCTTGTTTATTAAGAGATCCTTCTTTATGAAGAATCTCATCTGGTGTTTTTAACTTTCCGATATCATGCACCAACCCAGCAATAAATAACATCTCTTGGTCGTTCTCACAGAACCCAAGCTTGATGGCTAGATACCGAGATAACTCCGCCACTTTTTGCGAATGTTGATAAGTAAATGGGCTTTTTGCGTCAACAATTCGAGCGATAAACATGCCCAAACTATTCATATCTTGGATGGTGAGCTGTTTTTGAAGCCAATCAATGCTTTTAAAGTTTAATCCGATGGTTTCTATATTTTCAGACTCCATCGCGAACCAAAATGCGTCGGTCATAACGAGCTTAACCATTGCCTTAGCCATGTCTGGATTAAACAAAGTTCCAGCGTTTGCCATGATGCATTCTGCAATTAGTTCTTCATGAAGTGTGACAATGTCACAGTGGCAGTTCATGACGTATTTGGAACGCATAAAATCGAGACGGTCGGCTAAATAAAGTAGGGCAGCGACCTCTTTTTCAAAAGGCGGTAAATCAAGATATTTTAGTTCACTCCAATGTGTATGGTGGTAAAGAACAGGTGTAGCAAACTGACGCAACAAACGACACTGCTTGAGGCTTCGGTATCCTCTTAAGCAATGTGTTTTTACATCTTGTGGCACCAACTCCTCAAGTAACATTTTATGTTCTTGTGTTTCGGAGACTCCACAATCGTGGATCATCCCTGCGAAGTAGCAAAACTCCGCTTTTTCTGGTTCCCAGTTCATGACCCGAGCACATTGGTAAGCGATGTAAGCGACACGATGGCTATGGTGCGTATCATCAACACCTACATAGTCGAGTGCTCGAGCAACCCAGATAAGTGCTTGTTTCAGATCGACTTCAAAGCCCATGTCCGTATGGGAATGGCAAGAATGATTCATGGTTTATACCGACATTGCTAATTAGCCCACGCTAAACCCAAATCAGAAGGTGATAGGAAAAATTGGGTACGACAGCGAATAGACCCCAAAAAGGTGGGCGTTTAGACATAGTTTTGATTATGGGCGGGATAATAATCCTAGTTGCATAATAATATCACCTGAAGCTCATGGTTAAGAGTCAGATATTTGAACTAAGTATAAGTTTTGAAAGATTATTGTTGCTCTTGTTGACTTATTTGAAAACGACAATAAATCATGATGTAACGCATTCTTATTTTTATTTTTGTAAATCGTGCTCGCGCTCAACCAGAGACACACGGTATTGATGTGTGTTTAACAGAATTCATATTGTTGCTTTTGGCAAAAAATAAGAAGACTTCTTCGAGGCTCGCTCTGTAACTAACAGAGTAATAGGGAAAGAAGCTTGTTAACTACATGACAATAGAGCGTCGTTGAAAACATTTTCTCTGTAGCTCATGTCGTTGAGGAAAGATAATAAAATGGTACGGTTTCCCAGCGATGCTAGCCCTTTTAGTGAGATAAGTTTATTGAAAATGTGTGATTGCAAAGTAAGCATAGGTAGTAAAAGTAGCTAGAATGATAGCTCTAAATGAAAAGGATTTCGTATGTTGAAGCATCGTTTATACCGGAGTTACACCGCTGGGTTAAAAATTGCAGCCCATATCCTTCCTATGCCGAGACCAACCTTGTTTTCCGGCCCTGGTTCGATGAATGAGCTATTAGAATCGATGACCGAGCTGGGATTTAAACGCGTTTTGTTAGTTACCGACGAAGGGTTGGTCCAAGTCGGTATTGTAGATAAGGTGCTTGAGGCAGCAGCACAACTCGATTTACAGTTAGATGTTTTCTCGCAAGTTAAGCCCGATCCTACCTATGATCAGGTTGAGAGCGGTCTAGAGGCTTATCATCGTTTTCATTGTGAGGGCATATTAGCTTTGGGTGGCGGCTCTGCAATGGATTGTGCAAAAGTTATTGCTGCGAAAGTTACCAATAAACGGCCAATAAAAAAATTAGCTGGACTATTGAAGGTATGGCGAATGCCAGCACCGCTTTTTGCTATTCCAACAACGGCTGGAACCGGAAGTGAAGTTACTATCGCTGCGGTCGTGTCAGATCCCTCCTCACACATTAAAACCCCTTTAATGGATCCAAAGTTGGTGCCACTAATGGCAGCTTTAGATGCGAATTTAATGATTGGTTTACCTCCTAAGATCACGGCTGATACTGGCGTTGATGCATTAACCCACGCTATTGAGGCCTATGTATCGAAAAACGCTACTCAAGAAACGATGGCTTATTCGGTTGCCGCTATTAAACTCATTTTTAAATATCTTCCTAGGGCTGTGATGCAAGGGGATGATGTCGAAGCTCGTCATAAAATGGCTATGGCATCCTATTACGCGGGTTTAGCATTTACCAAAGCGAGTTTGGGTTATGTTCATGCCTTTGCTCACACATTCGGTGCGAGATATGGAATACCTCATGGTATGGCAAACGGATTAGCCTTGTTGCCTGTGCTGCGCTTTTCATTATCAGAGATTGAGCCTCAACTAAGAAAGCTCGATGAGTTGACGGCCGAGGGGCAGTTAGGTAACGCAAGTGCTCAGCATTTTTTGGCGAATCTGGAGTCCTTGTTTTCAACTATTGATATTGAGCAAACCAGTGCGCTCATTCAACGTGAAGATGCTGATGCGCTTGTTGATTTAATTCTGAAAGAGGCGCACTGGAATTACCCTGTTCCCAAGTTCATGAACAGGGAAGAATGCACACAGTTATTGTTAAATATCAGCAATGTGTAAATTATAGTTTACATGTGTGGTTTTTTATCCTTACACTTTGCTTGATCTTCTGCTAAAGATCCTACAATATCGACGGCAATACAAATATGGTGTTGGTTTCGGTCCGCTGTTGCCCGATCTAATACTGATAATTTCTGATAAAGTGTAAAGATTAATATACAATGAGTCGTTCTAAAGTATTCGGTAGTACGCTAATTATTGCGGGCACTACAATAGGCGCTGGTATGCTAGCGCTTCCACTTGCCTCTGCCGGCATTGGTTTTTCAACTTCTATTATCATCATGCTAGGCTTATGGGCTCTGATGGCTTTCACTGCCTTGCTTATGCTTGAGCTTCATCAACATGCGGAGAGTAGTGCTACACTTCATACTTTGGCGAAACAGATCCTAGGTCAAAAAGGCAAGTGGGTGGCAAGTTTTGCGATGTTGTTTCTTTTCTACTCATTATGTGCAGCGTATATCGCTGGCGGTGGTGCTCAGTTCGGAGACCGCCTTGCACAATGGTTTGACCTCGATATTTCAGGGCCTACATCAACGATAATCTTTACCTTGATTGTGACTTTAGTTGTGACAGTGGGTACCGGTACGGTCGATAAAGTAAACCGAGTTCTGTTCGCGATGAAGCTCATTGCGATGGTTGCGGTGCTTTCTTTTCTTGCTCCAAACGTTACGGAATCTTACTTGTTAAGTATGCCAATCGAACAAGGCCTTGTTGTAGCGGCGATTCCGGTGATCTTTACTTCGTTTGGTTTCCACGGAAGTATACCTGCAATTGTGAATTACTTAGACGGTGACACTTCTTCTTTACGCAAAGCCGTTATTATTGGTTCGACGATTCCACTCGTTATTTATATCTTTTGGCAAATCGTGACGTTGGGTGTGGTTAGCCAAAGTACGCTTGTTGAGAACGGAGGGTTGAGCGCACTGATTGGTCAACTATCTCAGACAGTACACCAATCAAATTTGGGTAGCATTGTTGGTGTGTTTGCTGACTTGGCATTGTTGACATCGTTCCTTGGCGTGAGTTTGGGTCTATTCGAATTTTTGGGTGATACCATCAAAGGAAGTAACGATAAGCCTAATCGTTTGATTGCGGCACTAGTGACGTTTACTCCACCGCTAGGCTTCGCACTTTTCTATCCTCAAGGCTTTATTATGGCTTTGGGCTATGCAGCGATTGCCTTAGCGATTTTAGCCATCTTTTTGCCTTTGGTTATGGTGATCAAGGTTCGTAAATCGGATGATTTTACTGGGGAGTACCGCGTCGCAGGTGGTCAAGGTGCGTTAGTGATAACGGGCATCGCTGGCACTGGCATCGTATTCGCTCAGGTGTTAATTACGCTGGGTGTGCTTCCTGCTCTAGGCTAGTTGTTTAGAACGTTCTTTGAATAACTTCTAGTTACTGAATCCATCGTAATCAATCAGTATTGTTAGGCCAACGAGTTTCGCTCGTTGGCTTTTTTAATCTGGATCAAATTACCGTAAGATATCCGGTGAAAAAATTGGTAGAAATGTGCTTTTATTTCGTACACTTAAGTTGTGGTATATCGATAGTTTAAGTGGAGAAAACCGCTCAAAATACCATTGAATTTGCAACACAATGAGCTTTTCTTGTTTCTCTGCTTTGGTGTGGAGGTGAAGCATGGCGCACCGGAGTTTTTACCCGTTTGCAAAACCGCTTAACGAGCAACTGCAAACGCTAAAAGGCAGGATGCAGGCGCACTTGCCATGTATTGATAGGGTGTCATTTGCAAAATATCACCCAGACCAAGATGTGCTCAAATCATTTGCAGAAAGTGAGTTCGACACTTGGTGTCTAGCCCATCACGAATCAGCATTCCGTAAACTCCACCACCTCAATATTGCCTCTAAAAACGCGGTTCCTCGTATCGTCGAAGACCTTCATGATATTAATCACTGTCCTCGGGTTCAAATTTTACTCAAACACGGATATCAGTCGTCGGCTGCTATTCCTTGTTATGACAATAAAGCTTTTACTGGTTTTGTATTTTTGAACTCCACTCAACGTGATGCGTTTAGTTTAGAAGCGCTGAATGGTCTTAAACCTTATTTCGAAATGATTCGATTTGCGGTTGAATCAGAAACTCAAGTAGTCAATGCGATAGAAACGCTAGCGAACCGAATGCAATGTATGATGCCAGGCTATTCACCTGAGTATTACGCGCATACCAAACGCATGAAGTACTACAGTCAAATTATCGCAACGCAGTTAGCGGATCGTTATCACCTGAATGACGAAATGGTCGAAGATATTGGTATTTTTGCTCAGTTCCATGCGCTCGGTGATAGTCAGCTGCCAGTTGAAATTGCTAGCCGCCGAACAAATTACTCTCAAGAACAAGAGGCGATATTGATTCAACATATTGAGCGTTGTATCGATTCAGCGGATGACATAGTTGCCCGTATCGGAAATCCGGTTCACCCGAGTATGACTTTGTTTTTGCAGATGGTTACTTATCAGTACGAAAACTTAAATGGTACTGGTTATCCGTATGGTTTAACCAGTGACGATATACCAATCGCCGCGCAAATTACGGCTGTCGCGAATGCCTTTGATTTTATGACAACGCACCATCCGTATAGACAAGCGTGGTCCATCCCATACGCATTGTTAGAGCTTGAAAAATGGGTATATCAGGGATGGTTATCTCGAGAATGTGTTAATGCTCTGCGAGAGCATCAAGGTTATATAAAGCAAATCATCCACAAATATCCCGAGCACTATACAGGCTTGGGGCTGATGTGAAGATCAGTAAAGGAGTTGAAATGTTGACGAGGAGGAATATTTAAACAATACTGTTTTTATATACAGTAATAAGTTTGGAGGTGAAGTATGTTGTGGGAAACCCTTGAAAGAGTAAACCGCTTACGCCAACAAGCACTTGCAAATCCTGAGTTTGTTGAGTCAGCAAAAGAGCACGAACAAGCACTTCAGGAGCAAGAATACCATTATCAAACTAAGAAAAAGCGTTCAGCCAAAGACAAACAAGGTAAAAAGTCGCTGGCCGATATCTATAAAGAAGTAGAGTTTGGCGCTGACGCTCGTCATTAATGTATTCACTGCGGCATTTTTCATTTCTTCATACGCTGCAGTATTCGTTCAAATTTATTCGAGAGCAGTGTGAGACCGCTGCTCTCGTTGAC
Organism: Vibrio sp. 2132-1; assembly: GCF_033344315.1. Lineage (NCBI taxonomy): Bacteria > Pseudomonadati > Pseudomonadota > Gammaproteobacteria > Vibrionales > Vibrionaceae > Vibrio > Vibrio sp. 2132-1. The sequence continues at coordinate 39,537 of NZ_JAWPON010000014.1, forward strand.
CTGCCGATAATTTACTAATGAAGTTCAGCCGAGCAAATCATCACTAACACTTAGCAATTCTCTCAATGATTTTGTTGATGTAATGATAATGACAACGGTTTGCATTTGTATCTTTGTTGTTATATAAAACCTCCCTTATTAATCGTTCTGTTGAATAAGAACGGCAAACGTGATCAACGAATGAGAGCTTTGAATAACTGTTATTCGTAAATGGCTATTAGGTGAAGTAGGGATGTTGGAAGCTAAAGCACTCCAGTTTGAGATTGAAGGCAAGTCATTGCTTAAAGCGTTTGATGTGACATTTGAACCCGGAAAAACATACGCTCTTGTTGGGCATAATGGCTCAGGAAAATCCACATTGTTAAAGTTGCTGGCACAGCAACAGCCATATACTGCAGGGGATGTGGTTTTGCATGGCACGAGCATTAACGATCTCTCAGCGAAAAAGTTCGCCCAACACATTGCCTACTTGCCTCAGCATCTTCCAGTGACCGACAGTATTTTAGGTCGAGATTTAGTCGGTTTTGGTCGTTATCCATGGCATGGTTTACTTGGACGTTTGAGTCAGAAAGATCACGACATTGTTGAAGAAGCAATGGCGATGACAGGCACACTAAAATACGCAGATCGCTTAGTGGACACGTTATCTGGAGGAGAGCGTCAACGTGTGTGGCTAGCTATGCTGTTAGCCCAAAAAACCGAGTATTTGCTTCTTGATGAGCCTTTGTCTGCGCTAGATATCAGCCATCAAGTAGATATGTTGAAGCTTATCTCTAAACTCAGTCAAGAACTGGGTTTGGGCGTTATTATCGTATTGCACGACATCAACTTGGCTGCACGATTTTGCGACTACATCGTTGCATTACATCAAGGTGATTTGATTGCACAAGGCAATGTTGAACAGGTGTTTACTGAACCTAAGCTGAGGGACATATATGGGATAGAGATGATGATCTCTGACCACCCTGCGGGTTATCCGGTGGCGATGCCAAGCTAAAGGTTGGAATAATGAGCAGTACAAACACTCGACTTAAACATTTCTCTTTCGCTCTCTCACTTAGTGCGCTTTTGGTCAGTTCTTTTCAAGCACTAGCTGACGCATCACCTCGGGTGATGTCGGTTGATTGGACACAAACTGAAACGATGTTGGCTTTAGGGGTCGTACCTGTAGGCGTTGCTCAAGGGCAAGATTACGATGCTTGGGTAAAGTCACCACCGTTACCGCCTCAAACAAAGGATGTAGGGTTAAGGACTCAACCCAATATAGAGCGCATTTACGAGCTCAGACCTGATCGTATTTTTATTGCCCCGTACTTCTCCTCAATGAAGCATCGCTTAGTTGATATCGCCCCGGTTACCACCATTGACTTATATGAAAGCGGGATTACGGATTGGTCGGTACTTACCAGTTTCACTCGGAGGTTTGGTGAAGAGCTGGGAAGAGAGGCGGAAGCAGAGGCGCTTATCCAACAATATGAAAAACGTTTGTCTTTATTAAAACAGCGTATAAATAAAGGCCAGCCGCCACTTCTAATGATTCAGTTTATGGATACAAAGCACGTACGTGTTTTTGGTCAAAATAGTCTTTACTCCCAGGCTATCGAAAAGATTGGGCTGAGTAATGCATGGAATGAAAAGACGAATAGCTGGGGCTTCAGCCTAGTTGGCATCGACAAGTTAGCTGGCATAAAAGCTCAAATCGTTATCGTAGAGCCATTACCTTATGGTGGAGCGGAGCAGCTCTCTCAAGACCCATTTTGGCAATATGTTGTTCAACAATCTGGTGAAAAGGTCATGCAAGTCGCGCCCGTTTGGAGTTTTGGTTCTATGCCTTCAGCCCTCCGTTTCGCAGAGTTAGTTACGGCGAGTAAGGTCGAGGAGTTAACACAATGAAAACGATGCCTTTAAGCTTTGTGGTGTTACTTTCGGCATTTACCTTTTCTATTGGTGCTTTCCAATTGTACCAAGTAAGCTCATTTTCGTTGGCTCTAATCAGTTTATGGGAGCCTAACTTTCAATCTATCGATTCTGTTTTACTTCACTTTAGCTGGTGGCCTCGAGTCTTCACCACGATTATATCTGGTGCTGGATTAGCGGTTGCTGGGGTATTGATGCAGCAAGTGCTGCGTAACCCTCTCGCTTCACCCACGACACTTGGTGTGGCGAGCGGTTCAAGTTTTGCTTTGATGTTAGCTACGCTATTCGCACCTTGGATGTTGGATATCGCGCCTAATTTGGTTGCTCTCATCGGCGGTGTGATATCGATGGGGTTGGTGATGCTGTTGTCATGGCGACGAGCGTTATCTCCAACGGTTGTCGTCGTTTCTGGGTTAGTGATAAACCTGTACTTTGCATCATTAAGTACGGTTATTCTGATGATGAATACCGAAAAGCTGAATGGGTTAATGATATGGGGAGCCGGTTCGCTTGTTCAGAGTGGATGGGGAGATTTCTCGTATCTTGCCCCTCGAATCGCACTTGCTACGGTCGTTGCATTTGTGATTGCAAAGCCGTTAAGTCTGTTGGAACTCTCCGAGCAAGGTGCCAAGAGTTTAGGTGTCTCGCTAGCTAAGTTGCGTTTTGTCTGTCTTGGGCTTGCGGTGTTAATCACTTCTTGGGTGGTTTCTGCCGTAGGAATCATCGGTTTCATCGGGTTAGCGGCGCCAGCAATTACTCGATTGATAGGTATCAATAAAGTCCAGCATAAGCTTTGGGTATCAATGCTTATTGGTGCCATGTTATTGACTTTAACCGATTTGGTTATTCAGCAACTGCCAGGGCTAATGGCGAGTTTTATACCAACGGGAGCAGCAACGGCTGCATTGGGCGCTCCGTTACTGTTATGGCTGTTACCTCGTTTATCACAAAAGACGCAGGGCCATACTCAAACAGTGTTAACTCGACACCGTCAACATGTTTACAAGCTAAACCCTAAAGCGATCTCATTGGCGTTGATCGGCACGTTAATTTCTGTTGTTCTTTTTGCCACGGTTGCTGTGCAAAATGAAGGGTGGACAAACTTATTTGCTAGCCAAAATTGGATTTTTTTGGAATGGCGCGCACCTAGATTATTTGCAGCAGCAATTGCGGGGGCAATGTTAGCGATTGCTGGAACCATGATTCAACGCCTAAGTGGAAACCCAATGGCAAGTCCTGAAGTGATCGGTATCAGTTCAGGGACAGCGATGGGATTGATCATCGCGATGTTTACTGGGTTTGGTTCGTCAATTTTCACTCTTTCTCTAGGCGGGCTCGTAGGCGCATTAGCGACGGTATTAGTCATTGTGCTGCTAAACCGTAAGTCAGGCTTTCAGCCGGAGCGTATTTTGTTGACTGGTATTGCGATAACCGCACTGATGAATGCAATACAGAGCTTTATTCTAGCCACTGGTGACCCAAGAAGTTATCAAGCATTGGCTTGGTTGTCTGGGTCTACCTACTATGTCTCGGTTGAAACGTTACTCCCATTGTCTTTATCTGCGCTTGTCTTTATAGGGTTGAGTTTTCTCTGCGTAAGATGGCTAGATATTCTTCCTGTCGGTGCCGCTTCCTCTAAAGCACTTGGAATTCGAGTTGATCGTTCACGCGCAATACTGCTTCTTTTAGTTGCTTGTCTCACGGTCAGTGCGACATTGGTTGTTGGCCCGATTAGCTTTGTTGGGTTGTTGGCTCCGCATTTAGCTCGCTTATTTGGTTTTAACAAAGCGTCACAACACATGTTATGCGCCGCGATACTGGGGGCAGGGGTGATGTTGTTGGCTGATTGGTTGGGACGACAGGTCCTTTACCCGCAAGAAATACCAACAGGACTTATGGCGTCTCTCATTGGCGGTTTGTATTTAATGTGGGGTTTACGCCGTTTATAGAGATGAGTTAAGCCTCAACCAAGAAAGTACTTATACAAATAAGCACTCGTAGTGGCATTCGTAACCTATGCGAGTGCTTTATGCAAAACCTCTGGTTTGTCTTTTACGGAAACAACTGGCGATGCCGTAACTCGCTTTTCTTTCAGCGGTCGCTGAAGTCATGAAGGGTTGGTTTGGCTACCGACAAAAAGGAGAGAATATGACTCGGCAGTTTATGCTGACACCAACGTCGATGGCGGTTGTATTAGCTGTATCAACGCCAAATGTCTTGGCTCAGGAAGATGAAAATATAGTTGTGATTGGACAGCAGCAAGACAGTGCAGTTGGTCCAGATTTTAGTTATCTCGGAGCGAAGAGTCGGGCAGCGACGAAAACTGATATTGCTATCAATGAGACTCCAAGAGCGGTGTCTGTTGTTACGCGAGAGCAAATGGATGATCGTGCCTCTATTAGCATTTCTGACGCACTACAGTACACACCAAGCATTCAAACTAATTATTTCGGCGAAGATAACAAGCAAGATTGGTTTATTATTCGTGGTTTTAAACAAGCGAACAGCGGGTTGTATCAAGATGGTACCCGTTTATATTCTTCTGGCTTCTATAGTTGGCAAATAGATCCGTTTGCGTTAGAGAGGGTTGAAGTTTTACGTGGTGCAGCGTCTGTTCTTTATGGGCAAAACCCTCCAGGTGGGGTTATCAATGTTGTCAGTAAGCGACCTCAATTTGATGGGGGGTCAGGACTTGTATCTTTGGAGTACGGTTCTGAAGACCGTAAACAACTTTCTCTTGACGTAAACTCTGAGGTGAGTGAGCAGCTAGCTTTCCGCTTTCAAGGGTTAGCGAGAAAAAATGGGACGAGAATTAGTGGGGTAGAAGCAGAGCGCATTCTTCTCTCTCCATCGATAACGTACAAATTTAATGAGACGTCTGAAATTACCTTTCTAACGAGCTATCAAAAAGACGACTCAGATCCTTATCTGCAATTTTTGCCAGTTGAAGGAACGTTAACGCCAAACAAAAATGGAAAGATCAGTGATAGTTTAGCGATAGGCAATCCTAACTGGGAGACGTTTGAGCGTGAGCAGGTGTCTTTAGGCTATGAGTTTTCTCATGCATTTAATGATACCACTTCATTTGTTCAAGCAGCTCGTTACAGCGAAATGGATGTTAAGCTAAGACAAATGTATTCGTACGTTTACTCGGCTGACGTGCCTGCGTTGGGGCCGGTTTTGGACCCATCAAATGAACGCAAAACCATACTTCGGGGTGCTTCAACAGAAGATGGGTCATCTGATGCTTTTAATATCGATAATCGTTTGATGCACCAAGTAAATTGGCGAAGTGTTGAGCATAACTTGATGTTGGGCATAGATTTTCAAATGATCAGTATCGATGGTAAAGATTTTGCCAATGACCCTATCGTTGCTAATGGTAATGCATTATTAAACACACCAATGGGAGCTTTGCCCGATCCTAGGTTTAATGTATTTAATCCTACTTATTCGGATAACATAATGTTACTCGATCCGAATACGCTACAACCATTGAGCGAAACCGATAAACAAAGAACGAAAATCGATAATCAGCAGCTCGGCGTCTACTTTCAAGATCATATGCTGATCAACGATAAATGGGCGATGTTATTGGGCGCACGTTACGACGATACAAGTAATGAAGTACATAATGTTACCACGGGGGCTCGCACGAAAGTCGATCATGGAGAGTGGACGTTTAGCGTGGGAACGGCTTATATTTCTGATTCTGGCTTCACGCCATACTTTAGTTACTCTCAGTACTTTGATCCAATTATTCAAGAAGACAGCAATGGTAAGCCAGCGAAGCCTGAAAGCGGTGATCAATTTGAAATCGGTATGAAATACCAACCGGATTCATTTGATGGTTATTTCAATATTGCAACGTATCGAGCAACAAAAGAAAACTTGGCTCGTATCTACTTGAGTGAATTAACGCAAATAGGAAAAATAGAAAATAACGGCGTTGAGTTTGAAGCTGTAGCTAATGTGACACCATCCTTAACATTGATCGGGAACATTGCGTACGTTGATGCAGAGATAAAAGAAGACATCAATAAGGCATGGGTTGGCAAAACACCTTCCCAAGTGGCGAATACCGTATCATCAGCTTGGGCACAATATCGTTTCTTTGATGGACCTCTTGATGGCTTTGCTGTTGGCTTGGGCGCGCGCTATACAGGTGAGTCATACGGAGACAACGAAGAGAGACTAAAAGTACCAAGTTATTTCTTAATGGATGCGACGGTCAGTTATCGAATCGGCGATTACAAGCTACAAGTCGCAGCTAAAAACATCGCGGATAAAAAGTACATAGCGACATGTGATGGCTTTTGTTGGTATGGCGACCGACAAAATGTTATTGCAAGTTTAACTTACGACTGGTGAGTTAACGTATAAATAAACACCCCTCACTTTAGGGGTGTTTATTTAGAAATCGGCTTTACGGACAAAGTGCGGGTTTTTGTACTTTTTCTGCGGGCCAAACGATGATATGACAAGTTTGTTCCATAATGTTTTGTCAAACTCACCCTTTGGAATCGAAGGGTAGAGGGTTTCCTCTTCTTCTCTTGCAAAGTTCATATATTGTTTCTTTTTAATTTGATTGTACTTTTTGGCGATCTGGTTATGTTTTCTTACCCACTCCAGCTTGTAATTGTGGAGCACTTTTTCACCTTCTTCGAGAGCCATTCGAGATAGGAACAGTCGCTTGTATGAGACCTTTCTGTCCAGCATTGTGCGCATAACGGTTTGGATATATTTACCGTGATGCGTAATGGTAATGTCGTTTTCATCAATAGGAGTGACACACCAGCCTTTAGGTAAAAAGTCTGGCTTCTTAAATTGCTTATTACGTTCCATTAGCGCCTGATGTAAAACTAAATCAGAGGTGCCGCGGAACGTCTTTTGCCATTTACCGATACGAATTTGAATCGAACCAGGCAAGCGATAGATGTTAGTAAACTTATCTTTGTCCATGGACTTGTGTCATGAGATTAATGTGCATAATTAGAAAGCGGAATTCAGTCCAATGCCACAGGCAGTAGACTTAAGTACCGTACGATTTTACAACGACCTTGCGCGATATAGCGAGGGGTTATGTCAATAATAGGTAAGAAATAGAAAATTAGTTCACATTATGAAGAAATTGGAAGCTAACAGGTTAAATTTTGAAGTTACACCAATTATGCCCATGCCGACTAAATAAAAAGAAGGCACGGGCATAAAATCACACCGCTTCTTCGAGTTGCTTGGTGTCTTCTTCAATCTGTTGTAGGTGTCGGTTTGCTTGCTGTAACTGATACATTTGAGCATAACGACCATTTTGCGTTAAGAGTGCTTTGTGTGTGCCTTTCTCGACTAACTCCCCATGATGAAGAACAATGATTTGGTCTGCATCTAAGATAGTTGAAAGCCGATGAGCAATAACAACGAGCGTCATGTCTTGTCTGAGGACCGCCAAGCTCTTTTGGATTAAAGCCTCTGTTCCTGAGTCAATATTTGCGGTTGCTTCATCTAATATCAATATCTTAGGTTTTACCACAAGCACACGTGCTAACGCCAAAAGCTGTTTCTGACCTGCAGATAAATTAGTTTCGCCTTGACCTAACTGCGTGTCTAGCCCGTTAGGGTAACGATGAATTTGTTCTGCCAAACCTACCTTGTCTAACGCATCCCATATTTGATTGTCATCAACCGCCCGACTGAGAGAGATGTTTTCTCTGACTGAAGCAGGGAGAATATGTGGATCTTGTTGAACCATTGCCACATCTTTGCGAAGTACGTCTTTCCCTAATGTTTTAAGTGGACGACCATCTATGAGCAGTTCACCACATTGCGTTGGATAAAAGCCCATTAACAGTGACGCTAATGTGCTTTTACCGCTTCCTGTATGCCCGACAAGCGCGATAAAGTCTTGGTGGTTGGCCTTCAACGAAATGTCTTTTAGGACGTCCTGTTTACCATCGTAGCTAAATGAGAGGTCTTTAAGTTCGATAGCACCTGACCTTAATGGTTGATGATCGCCCCCGTAAGTTTGTTCTTTCGCATCAATCAATTCAAAAACACGTTCGCTTGATACTAACGCCTGCTGAAGTAGAGCAAGTTGCTGAGTCATCTCAATTAGTGGTTCAGTAACTCGCGCAAGATAACTGATAAATGCATACAGTACCCCCACACCAATCAACTCAATACCATTAAAACCAAAGATCGCAACCAAGCAAAGCAACGCAAGACCAGCGAGTAAGTCCATTAATGGTCTTAGCAGATAGCCGTTTAGCCGAATCACTCGTTTAGATGCCACCAGATGCTCTGCGGTTAGCTCGTTGAACTGTTTATTAAAACGCTCTTCTTGTTGCATTAATTGGATGACACTCATCCCTTGAATGGATTCACTCAGATTCGCATTTATATCGGTCAATAGGTCACGCATCTTTCGGTAGCTTTCTGTACTTAGCTGCTTAAACAAGTACATAAAGCCGATGACGATCGGCAGCAATACAAGCACAACGAGTGTGAGCTTCCAGCTCATGAAAAACATAACGCCAAGCATTACGACAATCATGACCACGTTTTTCACCACGGTCGCGATCAAAAGCTCATAAAATTGCTGTAAAGATTCCGTATCGTTGGTGATTCGCGACACCAATTTTCCAGCAGGAGTGTAATCAAACGCAGATAACGGCTGCTTAATCACGCCAGAAAATACTTGCTTACGAATCGCTTTGATCGTGTTAGCCGCGACAATGCTAAATTGCAATGATTGAAAATACTGGAATGTTGCCGATACGATCTGAAGAGCTATATAACCTACTGCTAGCGAAATCAGAACATTTTGTGAATAGTCACCTTTAGCGATGTGCTCATCAATGAAATATTGAATCAACCAAGGGCCGCCGGCGCTAGCTAACGCTGCAATAAACAGCAAGGCGAGTCCTTTAGTCATTGGCTTTGGTTGAGATAATGGGTAAGACATTAACCGTTTAAACGTGCTGGTCTGGTTCATTCATTATTCCTCCATCGCCTGTTCTAGTTTTTGGTACTCGAACATTTCGGCGTACCATCCCTGATGCGCTAATAAAGCGCTATGTTGCCCACGTTCAGTAATGTGGCCGTGATTCAAGACAATGATCTCGTCTGCTGCTTCCAATGCGGTGAGGCGGTGTGCAATAACGATTAGGGCTTGATCACGGTAGTGTGTTTCCAAATTCTTAAGGATTTGATGTTCGGTCCGTCCATCAACAGCGGAAAGTGCATCGTCCAAAACCAACACTTGGGCATTCAGCAGCATAGCGCGTGCTATCGCAATACGTTGTTTTTGCCCGCCGGAGAGTGTAATGCCTTTTTCACCAACTTCTGTTTGGTAGCCTTCAGGAAACTTCTCAATATCGTCATGTATACAGGCTAACTTTGCTGCTCTATAGACTTCTTCTTTCTCTGCATTAGGGTTGCCTAAGGCAATATTGTCGAAGATAGATTTGGAGAATAGAAACGGACTTTGGTTAACGACAGCAAAGCGGTTTCGCCACTGTGGAAGTAGGGCATCCTTGATCTCGACATCACCGAATTTAATTGAGCCGTTTTCTAAATCATGTTGACGCAAAAGTAGTGTTAACAGGGTCGATTTTCCGCTTCCTACAGGTCCTGCAACTCCCAACATTTTTCCGGGTTCAAGTTCGATGTTTACTTCCGTCAAAGCGGGCGGCAAATCACTAGACCAGTGGAAATCGTCGATATCAATTTTTAACGGAAGTGGTTTATTTTCTATTGGCTTATTACCACTGATAATTTCTGGCTTTTCATCAAAGATCTCTTGTAGTCGGTTCCATGCAGCTGAGCCTCTTTCTAAAATGTTAAATAGGAATGCGAATGCCAGCATCGGCCATATCATCAACCCTAAATACATCGTAAATGCGGTCAGATCACCAAGCGTGATCTCACCTTTATCAACAAGGTAAGCACCAGCAGCGACACTAAGAAGGAAAGAAAGACCGATGGTTAACTGAATTGCCGGGTCAAATCTAGCATCGACTCTTGCGACAGCGATGTTCTTTTCGCCAGTATTATCCACAACCTCTTCAAAACGTTGCTGCTCTTGGTTTTCTAATCCGAAAGCACGCAGCATTCGCACGCCATTAAGTGACTCTTGTGTCATGTCTGACATGGTAGAAAAGGCTTCCTGAGCGACACGAAAGCGTTGATGTAGGATACGCACAATAAAGAAGATGATGATGGCAAGAAATGGCATTGGAAGAAGCGCCATTACGGTGAGCTTCCAGCTTACTTGCGTTACCATAATGATTAAAACCGCAATACCAGTGATCAAAGAGTCTGCGGCGGTTAAAACCCCTTCGCCGGCAGTCATAACGATATTACGCACATCATTAGTGCCACGAGCCATCAGATCCCCCGTCTTGTAACGTTCAAAAAAACGAGGTGGCTGTGTCGATAAGTGCCTATATAGACGGTTACGTAGAATGGTCCCGAGTTCCCAGCTTGCGCCGAAAAGCCAAATTCGCCATAAGATGCGACACCCATAAATAGTAAAGATCAGTACAGTTAACCCTGAGAGCCATAGAATCAGCGTATTTGTATCTAAAGTGTTGTCTACGACGCCATCAACTATGATGCCAACTGCTTTGGGCGGAACAAGCTGTAGTGCTGATATCACAGCGAAAAGCAGAATGGATCCGACATAGTGCCTCCACTTTTGTTGGAAATACCAACGTAGCTGCCAGAATATTCTCATTACGCCTCCCGCTTTAAATTATTGAATTTGTTATAGAACTATTATTGAGCGAAATGATGAGTTTACAAGCACAAGTTATAGGCGGGTTTAAAAACGATAGATTGTTTCAATTATAGCCATGTGTCGGCGCAAATTACTGGTTTTATCTCTATGAGCTAACTGTGCGACGACATTATGTGAAATAGTTGTTAATGGTGGTTTTGGAGCCATTACCTCGCAATAACGATGAAGACACCAAAAGTAAAAGTGTTACTGCCACTCTATATGGGAATTAGCAATCGTCAGTTTGTATTTTGTATTTCACTTGGCCACCAGGAGTTTCTGGGTAGTAAACTTCGACATAACACATATGTTCTGGACCAACAGGCTTGTTTGCAAAACCAATAAGGAAGTAGGGCTCGTCTGGGCTATCTACCCCATACCAAGTGTTAATAGTGAGTTGCGGATCAAAGCCTGCTAGCTCTTTTGCTGGAATAACATTTTTGATAAATCCAAAGTAACCAATTAGGTCGTTATGGCCGTCATTATCTAGATCAATGTTATATTGTATGCCGCCATCTACTGTCTCTTGAGATTGAATCACTGCTTTGGTGTAGACAAAGTTGTTGGCGGTCATGAGTGCTTCTCTGGCTCCATATAGAACCGCCACTCTGGCATCTTTTTGTAAGCCAAGAAATTTAGGAAATGCAACGACGCTTACAATACCAAGAATGATGATGCACACAATGAGTTCAATAAGAGTAAATCCTTGAGAGCGACGCACAGCCTTTCTCCATGTTTTAGAAACGAATAGGCGGCTATTCTGATATAGAAACTTTCAGGTCAAGTATTAAAAAAGAATGATAATAAGAGATCGGGATTGCAAATCTCAAATATAAAACAAGTTGCTTACTTTCGGGATGAGGAGTGATTTTGATAAAAACCAAGGAATGAACTCGAGAGGATAAAATCCTCCCGAGTAAAGCGACTAAGATTCGTGTGTCAGAGCACTGCGGTTACGTTTAAAAATGAATCGCCAAATAAATAAGACAATTGCGATGTAACCTAATCCTACACCAAGCGCTTGCCAGTGCATGCCGTTATACATCGCGATTGGCATCAAAGAGATGATAAAGATGTCAGTGATTGAGCCAGGGACATAAGCGATGGCGTAATCATCAAGCACCTTGCTACGCATTTTTGGATCAACAATACGAAGCAAGGCAATACCCATGGCAACCGTACCGGTTAACCAACCCCAAGAGAAAATGCCTTTCTCGAACCAATCTTCTCCCATGATACGTGGGGCAACCCAGAAGATTAGCCATAGTGTGAAGGCGATACCGCCGATTGCAAGCACTACCATCGGCATTAAATACTGGGCTAGGACGGTAATCTTGATGGCTGAGATACCAAAGATAATCAAATAATCGGTACTGATGCCCGCAGCGTGTTTGAATGCACCGTCACAAAGATAGCGTGAAGCTTTCGTTTGTTTCGCGACGATTCGCACGAGCATGCCGCCAAGGAAGCCAGTTACGAACGTAGGGATTTGTACCTTATCGTGGAAAGAAGATAAGTAGTTAGCCGCTACATACGAGAAAGCTGTTACCACTACAACCAACGCCGCGTGAATCGCAAAAGAATCAACCGACAGGGAAGACATGGTGTCTTTCATTACCGGCTCTTGATCATCAGGCTTAACGAGCCCCTTGCGTTCGTGTTCATCCATGCTATCGAATGTCGTAAAGCTACGAATCCAACCCATCTTCAATGCGAATTGCAGCATGAGCATGCCGACAGAAATTGAAATGAAAATACCCACGGTTGCGAACGTTAAGCCAAGTGTGAAGCCATCTTCCCAGCCAAGCCCCGTGAAGATTTCACCAACAACAGAGGCAGACCCGTGACCACCCATAAAGCCCGCAGACATTGTCACACCAAAGCCGGGATTAATCTCTGGCCAGAAGAAGGTTGTGAGAACTAGACCAAACATTGCCGCAAACAACCACTGAGAAACAGAAGCGATTTGGTTGAATGCCCACAATGAGCCAGCGCGTTGTGCGACGGTTTTAGGTGATGGAACATCCGTTGCCAGACCTAACGCAGAAAAAAGTGCAGCAGTTAACAGGCTTGCGTTAGCGGTAAAGGTATCGGTCCAAGGCAGTACGTCTAGCAGGGCTGGTCCAAAAATTAGACCGAATAATCCCGCGAGAACCGCCGATGGAATGTACATACGTTGCAGTAATGGCGTGTGAACGCGAATGACTTTTGCCAAAATCAATAGCAAGCCAGCAATGGCTAAGTCAGTCAGCATTAGACCTTTAGGCATCTTATCCTCCAGTAAATGCAGTCAAGGGGTAGCGTCCTTGTGACCAACCTTGATTGAAAAATCACTCCCAACGAAAAAAGTCACATACGTGACCAAAAGTGTTGAGAAATCAATGTCGTTTTCATAAGCAAAGGAATGTGCTTATGCAGTTTGAAATGAGTGCAAATGTCGTGATTGCGCACGAACTTGAAGAGAAATTTGATGAAATTTCTCGATGTTATTTTGATAGTTCACTCAGGAAAGGCGGCAATCCTAGTCACTTTGTCAGAGCAATGCAATTGATGGGAATCAATAAATGATGTTCACTAAATGAGCGTTCTCTACTAACGGCATGAAAAATAAAGATAATTAACAAGAAATAATATTTGTCATATCGACAATAAAAGTTGATTGAGTGGTTAAATTGTCGCCGCTTTATGAGGTGGTGTTACGGATTCACATGCGAAAGAACAAAATCAACCAAGGTGCGGTTTTTAAGGGAAAGCTGTTTTGAACGGTAAAGCAGGTGGATCGGTTTTGGCTTGGGAGCATGTTGCTGGAGAATTTCTACCAAGGCACCAGATTGGATTTCCTGTTCAACTAAGATCTTTGGTTGTAGAAGAACGCCAGAGCCTTTTAACGCGGCAAACTTAAGCACATCACCATTGTTAGACGTTAATCGGGTGTTGCTGTTTCCAAAGGTATTAGATGGCATGTTCACCACTTGTTGGCTTTCTCCTTGGTGATACTGAAACCCCAAACAATGATGATGTTCAAGGTCATCAAGCGATTGGATAGGGGCATGTTGCTCAAGGTAAGAGGGTGAGGCGCAGTAAGTCATGTGGTATTCACCCAATTTTCTCGCGACTAACGAGGAATCGACCAATTCACCAATTCGAATAATCACGTCAGCTTCGCTTCGATATGGGTCAATCAAATTGTTATCCAACATCAGCTCAACGTTCAAATCGGGAAATTCAGCTAAGAAGTCAGCCACGATAGGAGCAATGACCTTTTTGCCATACGTGACAGGGCTGTTAACTTTTACTGTTCCGGTTGGACGGTTGATCAGCGTCTGGATCAGGTTCTCTGCGTTGGTGATATCTTCAATAATGCGGTGGCACTCTTGATAGTAGAGCCTGCCAGCTTCGGTCAGGGACTGTTTACGCGTGGTGCGATGAATTAGCTGTGTACCTAAGCTTTGCTCAAGAAAGCTCACGTGCTTGCCAACCATGGTCGGTGAAATATCAAAGTGGTGTGCGGCGTTACGAAAGCTGCCGTGCTCGACCACGTAAGCGAAAACTTTCATGCTTGTCAGTTTATCCATTGCACACTCATAGTTGATAAAGAAATAACTAAAGCAGAGTTTATCAATCAAATGAGGTTAATTACAGTGGGCGTATGATTAAGAATGGAGAAAGAGAGCCATCATGAGCGAGACGATTTTTGTTACCGCCGAACTGAAAATGAATGCCGATAAGCCAAGACAACAAGTGGTTGAAGCCATTGAACAATTTTGCCTTGATATGCAGAGCGAGGCTGGGTGTTTGCAAGCGAATGCGACCTACGATTCGAAAGACCCACTGCGTGTGATTCTTTGGGAGCGATATGAAAGCCGCACCGCGATTGAAGCGCATTTTGCTATGCCGCACACACAAGCGTTCATTGCGGCTGAAATGGCAGAGTTAGTCCAAGCATTCGAAACCCAAGCGCAATAGGAGACGTGAAGATGAAATGGGGCATTTTAGGCACAAGCTTTATCTCCGGTGTCATGGCTGAAGCAATCCAAGGTGATGACAAGAGTGAACTGTACGCGGTTGCTGGGCGTTCGGAGCAGAACTTACAGGCATTCGCTGAGCAATATGGCATCGAGAATACGTTCAACGATTACGATGCGTTGATTGCTGATGAGCAAGTCGACATTATTTATATCGCATTGCCAAATCACCTTCATCATGACTTTATCGTCAAAGCGGCTGAGCAGGGCAAAGCGATCCTGTGTGAAAAGTCACTTTCGGTAGATATGGAAAAAACCGAGCTGGCACTTCAAGCAGTAGAAGCGCACAAGGTATTCTTTGCTGAAGGCTTAATGTATTTACATCACCCGTTGATCCGCGAGTTGGTTTCGGTGCTGAAATCGGGAGAGATTGGTGAGCTTCGCTCGATCCATACTTCTTATATCGCGTCGATTGCGCAGTTTGTTAATCCAGATAGTAAAGGTGCTTTGTATAACTTAGGTTGCTACCCAATGTCATTGGTGCATTTGGTGGTGAAAACCATGTTGGGTGAACAAACCTTTGAGAACCGTTCAATGACAGCGATTGGTCGACAAGGTAACGATGGGAATATCTGTGAATCGAGTTTGATGATGCAATTTGGTGAGCAACAAACGGTGAGCGTACATACTGCCGAAGATCATGGATTGAAACACCAGTTCACCATCCTGGGTAGCAAAGGCTGTATTACGTTAGATTCAAACCCATGGCTACCAACGCAAGATAACCAGTTTAGTGTGGAAATTTACGAGACGTCGAAGCGTGAAGTGTCTGTACCGGCTGCAGGGGACGCTTTCTTCTATCAAGTGCGCAATATTCGCCAAGCGGTTGAAGCAGGGCGTACCTCGTTAGAAAACCCTTGTGCAACATGGGAAGACTCTCACCGTATTATGCAGCTACTGACTGAGTGGGAATCACTAGCTTCAAAGTAAGTCTGTACTTGAACCGATGAACATAAAAACGGCGCACTAAATACAATATTTGGTGCGCCGTTTTTATTTTGTGTTCAGTCTGGATTAAAAGCGATTATCACCGGTGCTGAACGCAATGATTTGGCTGATCTCAGAAAGGCTTCTGCCACTTTCTTGTTGCCATTGAACAAACGCTTTGTTGGTAGCATCGAGCGATTTCTTCGTATCTTTGCCACCTTCAATGATCTTGCAATTGCGCAGGTAAGCTTCAACGTCGCTAGACAAGATGAAGGTATCAACGCCCATTTGACGCAGTGTGTAAGGGCCTGTATTTCCGCCTAGGCGATTACCGCGTTTCTTCAAATACGCCCATAGGTCGGTGATTTTCTCTTGCGGCCAATCGGCAACCATTTTACCAAACGAACCGTATTCGATTTTTGCTTCGTGGATCATACGAGCGTTGGCTGGAATCGACATGACTTTAGTGAGGTGGCGAATGATGCGTTTGTCGGTTGCTTTGGTTTCCCATTGCTCGTCTGACAGCATCAACAGCGGCTCAATCTTAAATCCGAAGAACACTTCTTCGAAGTTCGGCCACTTGTTGCGAACCACGCTCCACGAAATCCCACTTTGGAATACCTTCATTGAAAAAGCGGCTAGCCAACGGTCGTCGGGAATCGCTGCCAGCTCTTCTTTGCTTAGTGGATGAGATAAAAGCGCTTCAAGTTGATCTTCACCACCTTTACGCTCGGAAGCGCGCTGATAAATCGCGTCAAATTTTTCGATACTCATAAAAGAAGTTAGTCCTAGTTTATGTCGATATTTGCGAAACATACTACGCTTAAGTGGCTGAATCGTAAATTGATGGAGTGTCACAAATGAAGAAGGTCACATTAACGTTTGTCGGGGAAGGTTCGGATCGTATTGCGGAAAAATTTTATGCGTGGATGACGGACGGTGGGTTAGAAGACAGCATGATTGAGAATTTATCTGACCGTGAAATCTCAGTTGTCGGCATTAGTGATATGGATAATGAAACGCGTGATGTGGTGATCAATACGGAAATGAACTAACGAGTTGTCTTTGGTCAGCAAGTAGAATCAGATAAAACAAAGCCCTTCACGAGAAGGGCTTTGTTGCGTTTATAAACTTGGGAGCTTAGTTATTTACCAGCGTCAGACCACTTGGTAATGCATCACCAAAGATACGCTTCGATTCGCTCTCAGATAACTCTTTGACTTCTTCAACCAGTGATACCCAAGACTCAGGTACCTTGCTTTGCTTCAACTTAGCCAGCACTTGCTCACGGTAGTCGTCAGAGATATCGAATAGTCGGTCGCCCGTCTTACGACAAATCATTACGGCTGCGAAAGCGATCATTGGTTCTTTCTGCCAGTTCTGCTCTAACAGCTTAGGCAACCACTGTTCCGCTTGTTCACGAGGAACGACGTTATGCTGACTGCCATACAAAGGCGTACGTGATGCCAAGCGCCCCATTGCCCACCAGTGTGCTTGTTCAAACTGGTTATGGTTGATGGCTTTGCTCAAGAACCACGTTGCCAATAGAACTTTGTCTTCGACTTCTAGATGCTCCAGAGAGGCTGACAAACGTACCATCGACTCGTAACCCATATCTTGTGCCGCTTTGGCGGATTGTGGGTTTTTCATCGCGCCAGGGTGTAGGTATTTCGCGATGTCCGCCAAGATAGTCTCTTGTTGCTCTTGGCTTAAACCACCTGCGATACGACGCCAGAATACCCACCAGTCGGTCCAACCTTGATGGTTCTTAAACTGAATGTTCTGTTGGTAGAGACCCCAAACTTGCTCAATACGCCATGAGTCGGTTGGATCGCCAAACCCCGGACGCAATGCAAAGCCCGCCAAACGAAGCCAGTTTTTCTCGTGTTGTTCAGAGCGGCGGCGACGTTTACGACCTTGTGCAAAGGTATCAAACAGTTGACGTAGGGTCGTGAAATCCCACTCGTCACGTTTGCCCAGTTTCTTCTCAAGATCTTTGGCTAAGGTTTTGATCTCTTTGCTTTCCGCGCTTTTCTTATTACCGCTGTAAAGGCGAGCGATCAGCTCCTTACATTCGTTCAGTTTAGGGTGAAGCTTAACTTGCTCGCTGTCGTCGGTTTGCTTGTTACGAACTTCGAATTCTAGCTCCCAACGTTTGTTGTCGTCTTCTGCGCTGACACATTCCATCTTAAGCGTGCCGACTTCAGTCAACTGACACGCCAGTTGCACTTCTACGCGCTCTTTCTGGTTGGCTTGCAGTTCGGCGCCTTCACCTTCAAGAGTGGTGATATAAGGTGGCAGAGGAGCAAATAAGTCGGGGTCAACGTCCACCATCACGCCATTTTGAATAGCGGTGTTATTGGTTAAGGTGTCGTGGGTAGAAGTCAGCAGGTTAAAGCGAACAGGTTCACCTAGGGTAAGCGAGAAACGACGACCACTTAAGCGGATCTCGTGTCCTTCTTCTGTACCTTTTGCAAGCAAACAGAGCGCTTTGCCCATCTTGTTCTTCTCTTGAAGGTGCAAGAAGTAAGAACGCGCTGCACCACCACCTATTTTTAGCTGTGCACCACGACGTGCTTTACCAAACGCAACAGCACCTAGTGCAACAGACCAATCTGGATGTGGGTTATCTAATACCGTAACTGGAGCGCCTCGCCAATCGGACAGTAGGGTAGTGACTCGCTCAGTCACAAGTTCACTATTGAACACACCACCGTTAAGTAGCAAACCGACCGGAATTGCATTTTGTTTGTCGTCTTCAATGCTAAGAGCGGCACGAGCAACTTGTTGGTGCTGAGTTAAGAACTCGGCTACGTGTTTGCTCACCGCTGGGTCAGCAACGTAGGGAAGACCAAACTCGACAACCGCGCTGCGACGTTTGTCTGGTACTTCACTGAAATCAGAAAGCGGGAAGAAGCCATCCAAAGCGATTTGGTGCACTTCTTGTTTGCTCAGCCCAATACTCTTTGTTCCGCCAAGAAGTTTCGAGCCGCTGCCCAGCATGGTGATCTTCACTTCTTCAGGTGCACTTGCTGAAAGTAGGTTTTCTTTCGCCTTACGAGTTTGCTGAATCAGCTTAGTCAGGCTTGCAGCAGTGAGCTTCTTACTTTGATTGAAACGGCTCTCTGCAAGATGTGCTAATGCTAAGTCGAGGTTGTCACCGCCCAGCATCAAGTGCTCGCCAACACCAATACGGTCAAGGGCTAGTTCATCTTGAGAAGAGAAACTGGCTTCAATCAAGCTCAAGTCGGTAGTACCACCGCCCACATCACATACCAGAATCAGCGGTAACTCTTTGAGTTCATCAGCTGCGGTTTGCTGGTGGCGTGCGTACCAGTCGTAACATACGGCTTGTGGCTCTTCGAGCAGGACGATTTTCTTTAAGCCTGCCAGCTCAGCCGCTTGAAGCGTGAGCTTACGAGCGGTTTCATCGAACGACGCTGGAACGGTCACAACCACATCTTGGTCTTCTAACTTATTGCTAGGATGACGGTAGTTCCATGCTTGGCGAATGTGGTTGAGGTAGCTTGCGCTGGCAATAACGGGTGAGACTTTATCTACGTCTTGCGCACCAGCCCAAGGAAGAATGTCTGAACTACGATCCACTGCTTGGTGCGATAGCCAGCTTTTAGCACTGGATACCTGACGTCCTTCCACCTTAGCGCCTAATTCACGAGCCCATTCACCCACGATCACATTACTAATGTCGCCAGAGACAGGTTCGTTTTCCCAAGGGAGTGTTAGGTCAGAAGGGGAGATTTGACCAACCGCAGGGTGATAGCGGAAAGAGGGCAGTAATGGTTTACGAACCACTTCACCCGGACCAATTAATTGGTCGATGTCGAATAGGGATACTTCGGATTGTTCAAGGTTGTCGGTGATTTCACAATACGCCACCACAGTGTTTGTGGTGCCAAGGTCAATACCAACAAGAAAACGAGGAGATGCCATACAAACCTTCGTGTATTTAAAAACGGCACCCGATTGGATGCCGTTTGATTTCTATTTATTCTTCTTCGTTTGAGTTGCTTTTCGCGTCTTCGCGCACATCGAACTCAACATGCCATTTTTGACCGTTATCAGCGGCAATGGCTTCTAAGTAAAGCGTACCAAGCTCTGTTACGCGAGAGGCTAGGGTTACCGGAACCACTTCACCTTCACGACGACCTTCAGATACAGGCAGCGTTACTTGAATTTCTGGTAGCTCTTCAAGCTCTTCTGGTGCCCAGTAGTCTAGGTGAGTACCTGCTAGGTCATCACGACGAACCGTTGAGCCAAAGAATTGGAAGTTAACCGGCTGACCGATGATCAAACCAAACTCTTGGCTTGGTACGTCAACGCTGGAACCTTCTTCCATACCAAATGGTGCAACGCAAAGTGCTTCCATTGGAGGCGCCATGCCAGGAATCGCAGGCATCGCACTTTCGATACCCACGTAGTACGCCGAAGCAATACCACCACGGATACGAACGCCTTGACCACGACGTACAGAGCCGTAGTAAGCCGCACCGCTAGCAACCGCAAGGTCTAGATCCACACCTGTTAGGCGCTTCGCCATTTCTGCATCTGCTTCAATTAACCATTCGTTGATCGTGTCTTCTAGACGAGTTGCTAGAAGTTTCGATTTCAGAACACCACCGTTGAATAGGATTGCCGTTGGCTTGATGAAGTCAGCTGATTGCGCTGCATCCGCACCTGGCATACCAGGCATGTTAGCGAATGGATTGAAATCTTGAGCTGCTGCTTCTGCGCCATTTCCTGAAGCAGAAAGGGCATTAGCTTGCTTAGACAAGAATGCAGCAATGTGACGAGTGATGCCTGCATCTTGTGCGTAAGGCAGACCCATTTGCGTTAGTGCACCACGGTTACGTTGAACAGGGTGGTCAGTAATCGCAACTTGAGGGAAGAAGCCGTCAACCAGTGTTTGTTGTACTTCTTCTTGAGTCAGTTCTGTTTTCAGCGTTGCGCCAAGCAGTTTAGAACCACGGCTTGGTACTACGATTGGCACTGACTGAAGTTCGCTGTCGTTCAATAGCGCTTCTTTTGCGTCACGACATGCGTGTGTCATTGCCTGAACCTGCCATGGTTGTAGCTCTTTGCCTTCTTGCGCTAGCTTCATCTTCAAGCGGTACGCAAGTGCAAGGTCCATGTTGTCACCGCCAAGTAGGATGTGTTCACCTACCGCGATACGGTTTAGAGTTAGGTTGCCGTCGTCTTCAGTTACTTCAACCAAAGAAAGGTCGGTTGTACCACCACCGATATCGACCACAAGTACGATGTCGCCAACTTCAACTTCGTCGCGCCATTTGTCGTTGCTGTTATCGATCCAGTTGTAAAGTGCAGCTTGTGGCTCTTCTAGAAGCGTTAGGTGCACAAAACCAACGTTGCGTGCTGCTTCTGCAGTTAGATCGCGAGCAGCAGGATCAAAAGAAGCAGGTACCGTGATAGTCACGTCTTGATCGGCAAGGTTGTGATTTGGATTGGTGTGATTCCAAGCATCTTTTAGGTGCTCTAGGTAAAGCTCTGTCGCACGAAGAGGGGATACTTTTTCCACTTCTTCTGGGCTACCTGCTGGTAGGAAAGCATCACGACGATTCACACCTGCGTGGCAAAGCCAAGATTTCGCACTTGCAACAAGGCGAATCGGTGTTTTTGAACCTAGGTTACGTGCAATTGCACCAACTAGAGCTTTTGGCTCGCTCGACCACGGAAGAACGCGTGATTGCGGGTTCATTTCGTGCTCGTGCGGCTGGTAAAGGAAAGAGCCTAATTGGCTACGAGTCTCTACCGTACCCGGCGCAGTCAACTGCGGGATTGGCATCACTTCAACGCGAGCGTCTTCGTTGTGTGTATCAACAAAAGACATGACACAGTGTGTTGTACCTAAGTCGATACCAACACTGAATTTAGGTGTCTGTTGAGTTTCAACAGACGCTTCTTGAGAATGGTTTTCTTGGTTCATGTGTTCCATTACAGCTCAACCTCAGCTGGAGCGATCACAGAAGCATCGTAGTTCTCAGCCAGTTTAGGCAACGTCATTGATGTTGCTTTCCAGCCTTTGTGAACTAGCGTGCCGTTGAATGGCGCGCTGCCTGTTACGTTGCCAGTTAGGCGGATTTCTTGTGGGTTGAAGCCTTCTTCAACCGTAATGCGAGTTTCTTCGTCTTCGTTACGAACATGCGCTAGCGTCACGTAGTCGTTCAGTACTTTCTGACCGCCAGTGTGGATTACGCGAGCGGCTGCGCCTACTTCTTCATCAGAGAATGACGTTAGGTCTTCTTTTAGGAAGTCAATCAGGCGAGCTTCTTGTTGCATGATAGAAAGCAGCTGCATTGCAGAGTCCGTTGACGCGGTTGCAAGTTTTGATTCAACTTCCACCACTTTTTCAACGACTTTCTCTACTTCCACTACTTTTTCTACTTCAACGATCTTCTCAACTGGTTTCTCAACCTCGACGATTTTCTCGACTGGTTTTTCTACCACTTTCTCGACCACTTTTGATTTGCGCGACACTGCAACTAGAAGAAGCAAAACGCTCGATGCGGTTAGGCCAGCGTGAAGCATATCGAACGTTTGAGGAATTAGGTTCAAATCAATGTTCATGACGTTTTTTCTCTTTCTATTGATTTATTGGTGCTCAGTATTGGCTCATATTTGTTCACTAAAACGATCGTCTTTGCGATCTTGCACCAAGTTTAGACATTAAAATGATGACGGATGGTAGCATATTCAAGGCTTAAGGCTGTAATAATTCGTGACTATACCGTACGAACAGCGTGAAAAATCGACGATCAGACTCCCCAATATAGGTTGTTGCTTGATGTTTGTGCATTGCTAACGCAGTATTTCAATAGATCCCGAAGTTTAACTTACGGAAGTATCAAAAATTACGATATGACACAAAGCACCGCTCATAAGAGCTTTATAAAACGACATTCAGACTCTATTTTAGCTTTTTTGGCGACTTTATGTGTCACAGCTGGTGTAGTAGGTGCTGCTTATACAATGCAGCAACGGTATACACAGACGACGTTTGATACTTTAGCCGACCGACAAGCAGAATCACTTAAAGCAAACGTCGAGAATGATCTAAAGTTCATTGGTGCGGGCGCAAACTTTTTCCATTCGATTGAGCGAAGCTATTGGCCATCGTTTCCGATGTATGCGGAACAAGTGATTAACAGCTCGCGAAGTCTCATTGGACTTCAATGGATGCAAAAGGTCGAATTTGAAGATCTTGATGAACATATTTTAAAGACCCGTCAAAAATTTCCAAACTTCCAACCGTTTACCGTTCCTAAAGATGGTCCCAAAACCTACGGGTACATTTTTGAACACAATGAGCCAATTTTTATCGCGTCGGATATCTACCCAAGAACACCGGAAAACCTTTCTCTATTGGGTTTCTATTTTTCGCGCAAACGCTTCGATTTAATCTTGGATGATATTTCCGAAAATGGGCGAGCGAATGTCTCGGATAAAGTTCGCTTACTGCAAGATGGTTATGACAAGTCCATACCTAAGACTGGGTTGCTGGTGTTCCATCCAGTGTTCGACTTCGAGAACAAATATTTATTAGGAGTAGTGACCGGCGTTATCCGAAGTACGGTCTATTTTGAGGATTTGATTACGAAAACCGCGACGGAGCTCGATATGTCGGTGCGCGTAGAAGACTTGGGATTCGACGCAGCAGATGACCCTGTTCTCTTTCAAAGTGCTAGCTGGGATAACATTCGAGGAACCGTTATAAGCCGAACCATTCAACTGCCTAACCGTGAATGGCGTATTGACTTTAAACTTTCTGACGCAGTCTCAGCTTGGGAGCGTTCTATTTTAGCGGGCACGACGCTAGCCGGATTGGTAATCGCCTTTTTGATCAGTTGGATTGTGAATTTACAGTCTCGAGAAAAAGAGCGCTTAGCGGTCATGTTGGAGCTCAAAACCGTTGAATTAAAAAGAATGGCAGAGCGAGACCCTCTAACTCAACTACTGAATCGCCGAGCATTCAACGATCACTTGCTTAATCAGATAAACAAAGGTGTTAACTTCGCCTTGGTTGGTTTTGATATCGACCACTTCAAAGTGATTAATGACAAACACGGCCATTTAGGTGGAGATGAAGCGTTGCAACATGTCACTAAGCTGGTCAGTGCTAATTTAAAACCGGGAGATAAGTTTTACCGCGCTGGTGGTGACGAGTTTTGTATTATTTCTAAAGTCATTGATAGAGCGGTGCTAGAAGCTTACCTAGAAAAGTTACGGAGTGTTGTGGCAAGTACGGCTTTTGATTATGGTGATGCGTCAATCATCTGTACGTTGAGTATCGGTGCGGTTATCCATAAAGAAGAAGATCCTGAGAGCTTGTATCACAAAATGGACAGTCAACTCTATTTGAGTAAAAAAAACGGCCGTAATAATGTGTCGATCGGCGATTAAATGGGCGCACAAATTCGAGTTTTACGCCGTGTTACGATAGAATCGCACGCTTTAAATTTTTATGTTAGGAACCAAGGCAAACTATGAACCATAACCGTATTGTATGCTTCGATTTAGAAATGTGTTGCTGGAACGAAAATGGCGTCGGCAGCACGGGTGAAATTATCGAAGTGGGGTTAGCTGAAATAGATTTGTCTAAAGGTGAGATAGTCAAGCGTGCTCAATACTACGTGAAACCAGAACACGATGAAGTGTCTCTGTTTTGCGCTGAGTTAACGGGCATCACACCACGTAAGATTGAAAAACAAGGACGCCCACTAGAAGAAGTGCTTAAATCCATGGTTAAGAACTTCGGTGGTCGCAACAAAATCTTTGCATCTTGGGGGCGAGATGACCTCATTCTTCTAGAAGAGTGTAAGCAAAAAGGTATTGAAGCACCGTTCACAGAGTTCATCAACTTAGCGACACTCTACCGTATTCAAAATCGTCTTAAAGATAGACGTATAGGCCATCGAGCCGCTCAAGAAGCAAAAGGAATAGACTGGGAAGGGCGTCAACACTCTGGCTATGTAGATGCATACAACTTAGCTAAGCTTGCTTTGACCATGTTTTAGTTATTCGAACCTAGCTAGCTTGTAATTAAATAATCATCCAACCATTGTTGTTTTGTCATGCAGTCTGTTTAGTGTGGAAAGAGCTAAACACATACCTTGACCAGTATTTTAATAACAATGTCGTTGGCTTATTGAAAAACGCGCAGAGTGCGCGTTTTTTTATGGCTACAGAAGCGATATCTGTTGTCATTCTAGGGGTAGCTTAGAGTTAGCCAGCGACTTATATACTCATCTCGTCACTTTACTGAGACTGTAACTTCGCTCGAATGAACTCGCTGTGATCAACATAGAGTAGCTCTGCTGTTTTACGGATCACCGCGTCTTCTAGCGGGTCAATTTCGCCGTCTGCGTAAGCGACTTCCCACATGCTTTTGATTAAGTTGTAACGAGTTTCTTGAGTCAGTTCTCTTAGTTGAGAGGTAAAGTCGTACAGCGAAGCGGAATCTTTTATTTTCTGTTGCGCTTGCTCTAACAAAGTATTTGATTCTTCTTCATTTAACGAAAGCAGTTTCATCAATAAAGAGCGCTTTGTTTCTTGTTCTCTATCATCGACACTATGGTCTGCGCCAGAAACTTCACAAAGCAAACACGCGATAGCCATGTTAGGGGAAAGTGTGTTGGTTTGGCTTAAATCAGAGCCATCAATGAGTTGTTTAAATAATGATGTGAGAGAATTAAACATAATGAACACCGAGCTATTGTTTATTTGGTTAACATGGTAATAAATACGGAAGATCTCAAGGTGCGATACCAAATTTAGCACGCCGTTGACATTTAAGAACGGCCACTTTCTCCCCAAAAAAACTAAACTCCTGAGTTAGTTCAAGGTGACTTGCCTCTTACAAAGGGCAAGTCATTTTGGGATTGATACTCAGCTTTCAGCACGTGTCGGTGGAAAATGAACTTCGTCACCATCACTCGTCAGAATACTAATTTGACTTGGTTTGCCTTCATCATCAAGGCGTAGCTCACCAATGGCACTATGGTTAACCAAGCGATAAAAGTTGTGCGTACTTGGTGCGCGTTTGTAAATCTTGAGTCGTTTACGTTTTGTGAACCAGTTTAAAGGTGAGCGAGGGCTGTATAGCAGTCTATCTAGGCCATCACAAATATTGAGCAGTTGTGTAGGGAACTGATTTTTAATTCCACTACAGGTGATTTGATAGATATTCGGACTGTTTTTTCGATAGCGGAGCTTAATATCGTATGCAAAAGAGTAGTGTACGTCGCCAGAGAGAATAACAAAGTTAGTTGGTGTCTTTGTGTGTGTGAAAATACTAATAAGAGTATTCGCACTTCCGGGGTGAGCCATCCAGTTTTCAGCATCAACCATCAATGGTTTACCAAGCATGGTCACCACACGTTGTAGTGCTTCGATAAATTTCACACCAAACATTGGCGCGGCAGAAACAATAACAACTTTGTCTTGGTGCACGAGTTCTTGGTGGAACTCAATCATCGCTTCCCAGTCCATTAAGCCAGAAGGTTTGTTCATTTTAGACTCAGAACGCCAGCGTCTGGTTCGTGTATCTAGCACGACAACTTTTGGTGTCGTAGGAATGGTGTAGTGCCAATTCTCAAAGCGATACAAATATTGAATAAATGCATCTTGGGTTTGCGAGGTTCGCTCATCGATAAAGCGTTGAGCGAGGCTCATAAATTCATCATTGAATTTTTCTGGCGCATTTCCCCAACCTTGGCAAACCCAGTAAGCAATCAAGCTATTACCGATAATGCGTTTTGCAAACGTGTTGCTGTATGCGGCTTGTTCCCAGCCTATGGTGAGATTCCAATCGTCGGTGACATCGTGATCATCAAAAATCATATAGGTTGGAATGTGAGCGAGTAAGCGTTGAACCTTGTCCAGACCTGCGACGAATTTATCAATTTGTTTTTTTTCTTCGCGCCATTGCTGCTGCCATTTGGGTTCAAGAACTTCTCCGCCGACAGTAAATTCGTTTTCTAATAAACGATCCGTTCGAACAAGCTTCCACAAGGTCGGAGACCAAACCAATAAGTACATTGCAAAGCACTCAGCAAAGCTTATTAGGTGATTCTCACACTCTTTGGCGCTGAATATTGGTGTCCCTCGGTGTGGAAAAAACTTACTTAGTAAACTGTCATCACTCACATAATGAGGCAACAATTTATCTCGACCATAATAGCAAGCAGGGTGTTGGTAGAGCTCATTGGTATTTTTTATCGGAGCTTGATCGAATTCTTCGCCTGGCAAACCCAATAAAGCTATGACTTGCTCAATGGCATCGAGAGTGGGGCCTGCAACATGGTCTGCATAGATTTGATCACCACTCATGATGAGCATATCCGGTCTCTCTTCAATGGATTGAGACGCGATTTTATGATCCGCAGCGACCAATGTATCATCACTGAAGTGATGGGGATTACGGCAAGAGCCATGTAGGAGATAATCCGCTTTTTCACTAACGAGGAACTCAATACCCAAGTTTGGCGTATTATCTCGCTCATAAGTCAGGTGAGGGAGCAGTTCCGTCACTAATCCATATTGCGTTTTTATTTGATAGCGTAACGCTTGATGGGTTGGAAACTCGCCTTCTAATTTAAGTAAGCAACACCACGCATTGAGGCCGATTTGAAGCTGTTCTTTTTGTTCACTTAAAGGGGCTTGATAAAGGATGGAGGCATTTTCATCCGTAATTTGCACCATACCCTCCAAGCGTTGGGTGGTGACTAGCCAAATATTGATTTCAGTTGCGGTCACTTTACGTAGGATCGGACCTGCAACGACAAGAGGAAGTGAAGAAATTTCAGTCGTGTTCATCAATGCTGGCAAAACGGCTCCTTATGTGTCAGCTTCTTCTTCTAATATTTCGATAACTTGCGAGCTACTAAGTTCATGTCCCATAAGGAACAAACCAAGCATCGCATCGGCTTTTGACGCGTTATCACTGTCTTCATCCAAAATTTGCTGAAGCCGAGTTCTAATTAGGTCGATTTCGTGTTCGACGAAGCCACGCCCTTCTTCGTCACCTTGACCATCTTCTGGTGCATTATCAAAGTGCAAAAACAACATGTCACCATCGAGTTGAGTCCCTATCAACCTCTCTGGCAGCCATGCTTCTCCCATCACAATGTCTGGGTCTGTATCTGCGGGTAAATGATTCAAGGTAGAGATGAGTTCTGATGCTTTCACTTTTTACTTCATTATGTTTGATTTAGAACTAAGCTAGAGTTTAAGCGCTTGTTGTGATGGTAAAATATTCGCAAACAAGCTCACCTAGTCGTGCAATATTAATATGATCTTGGGACTCAAACTGTCACGAGGATGACAACATTTGCCATTGTAACGGCTATCATCAGCAGAACATAAGCTTTTAATGGCAAATCATTGATGTTTGCCTGCTTCTCAACCAACATTTTTCGAACTCATGAAGAGATTAATTCTAACAACACTCGCTTTACCTTTAGCTGCGGCAGTTTCTTCTGCGCATGGTTCAGAAGAACAAACGTGGGGGATTGCTGCGATGTATCGCACAGCATCGATTCCGTTTTATACCGCCGATAATGACTCTACGGTGAGTACATTTGTACCAATGATGTTCTTTGAAAACGAACATGTGTATATCAATGGCATTGAAGGTGGCGCTTTTTTGTATAACGAGAGTGATTCTGACTGGCGTGCGAGCGCACTCATGCGATTGAGATTTGTCGATATTCCCATGTCACTACAAAATGCTAATGAAGGGGACAGAGTCGATTTCGGTGGGCAAGTGCGTTATAGCATTAACGACAATTGGCGCGCAGAAGTAGAGTTGATGGCGGACGACGAACTCCAGTTTCACTCTAATTACCGCCTTGCTGCCAATTATGTATTTGGGGATTGGGAATTAGAGCCATCGATTACGATTCGATACAAAGACGCTGACTTCAATAGTGAATATTATTCCTTTAAGGATAGTACTGGCGAGAGAATTGGAGCTGGGCTTGACACCAATCTTGGTATTAAAGCGCGTTACCATGTAACTTCAAATTTGTATTTATTGGGTGAGACGAGTGTTACTCGCTTAGATGATAACGCCTACAACAGTCAGCTTGTAGAAGATCGATATCAGGGAGAAGTGTTTGTCGGTTTTGGCTTTTTCAACGATAAAAGCAAAGCTCCGAAACCGACACTGAGCAATAAAGCATATCTACGTATTGCGCATGGTTGGGCGACGCCTTCGAACATCGGTGAAATATTTAGCTTTGAGAGAGAAAAAGACCCATACGACAATCAACTTACTTCATTGTTTTATGGGCATCCATTAACGGATGAGCTGTTTGGTTTTCCTCTTGATATTTATTTAACGCCAGGGTTGGTTCATCACTGGTCGTCCAGTGTTCAGTCTGCGAGCACAGAATACGTCATGGCGATTAAGGCTTATTATACGGTTAATTGGCCTACGACTTGGCGATTTGGTGTAGCGGAAGGTGTGTCATACATTGATAGCATTACCTATATTGAAGGCACAGAAATGGAAGACAAGGGTTATACACCAAGCAAGTTGCTCAACTACCTAGATTTCTCGTTTGATGTCAATGTAGGCGATCTCTTCAACCAAAAGAGCTGGAACAATATGTGGGTGGGCTATTCATTGCATCACCGCTCGGCAATTTTTGAAAGCGCTTCCCAGTTTGGGCGAATTAAAGGTGGGAGCAACTACAATACTATTTATTTCCAGTTCGAGTTTTAGCGCATCGCGAGATGCATATAGGTCGGATTTGCAACTGACTTATTTATCGCCCATTATGAGTAAAGATGAATAATACTATGCTGCTTTCAACGAGAAATTTCGTATATCGTGCCAGAGTTAAGGCTGTTTGTGATGCATCTGATGAATCGGATGGCATAAGCACCATGAGTATCGACTCCTCATTTAATATTCAAATTGAAGCGATAAATTGTACTAACTATGAATTTGCTAAACGATTTTTTGCCATTCACGGAGAAGGGCATTTGGAGGGAGATGAATGGTTGGTGTTGTACGTCAACTCTCTTGACGTTAAGGCGGGAGACAATATAGAAATCCGTAGCGATGTCGCGTTTAATGCGATGATCGAGAATATGATAAGCGAAGCTGAGCGGTCTTTAGAAAAAGTCTACCTCGATGCAATACGCAACTTGGAGAAAGTGAATCGTTTTTGACGATGTAAGAGACCCGATAAATACGATCAAGGCATCAGGATCCAAAAAGGGATTGGCGCGAACCAATCCCTTTTGTATTCTGGTTTATTCTAACTTACGCCATTGTTGCAAGTTGGCTTTGCGCTTCTGAAATGCCTTTTGCAGCCGCATCTTCACCCATGTTTAGCGCTTCGGCGTAAACAAATTCCACATCAGTGATTCCTACAAAACCCAGCACAGTGCGTAGGTATGGCGTAACGTTGTCAGTTGGTGAATCTTTATGAATACCACCACGAGTCGTTACTACAATCGCCTTTTTACCTTCAATCAAACCTTGAACGCCGTTTTCTGTGTATTTGAATGTCACGCCTGCACGAGCAATCAAATCAATCCAGTTTTTAAGCTGAGTCGGGATGGTGAAGTTGTACATTGGAGCGGCAATAACCAAAGTGTCTGCGGCCTTTACTTCTTCAATAAGGGTGTCAGACAAGTCGACCACCGCTTGCTGTTCTTGTGAAAGATCTTCCGTAGCGCGCAGTGCAGTCGCAACGGCGAAGTCCAAAACAGGTAGCGGGTTTGCAGCCAAATCACGAACAGTAAGCTTGTCTTGGTCTACATTTTTGATGAAGTCTTCAACCAATTTGTTTGATTGAGAGTAATCGCCAAGGATGCTTGATTTTAGAGCTAGTACACGAGACATAATGGTTATTCCTTAAATAAGTGCTTTCGACTATGGGAGCCATTATAAGCAACGTAAGTGAGTTCAAAAGCCTAGCGATTCGCTGAACATGTTCGAAAAAATTGAATGAGCTTTCGGTTATCTTGTTACAGATCTTGTGTGATACAATCCGCGCAGTTTTTGTAATGAAAAGAATAGGAAACGCTTTGACTTCGTCACAGCCCCCAAAAAAGAATCTAGCTGAAGAGCAAGCGACACCGTCAAATGGTGCGCAAAAAGCGACAGCGAAACAAGCTCAAACACCTCAGGCTCAAGTGAATAGTGCTGCATCTCTGCGTAAAGCGCTGAATCAGTGCATGATGCGCGACCGTTTCCGCTTGAGTAAACGTATTTCTGGTGCAAGCAAAATTAATAAGGACGCAGCGCGTAATGCTGTGTTCGACGAAATCGCATTAGACATCGCAAAATCCATGATGGTTGCAGAGCAGCGCAGCAACTACAAACCAACGATTGAATACCCAGAAATCCTGCCTGTAAGCCAAAAACGCGACGATATTGCGAAAGCGATCGAAGAAAACCAAGTGGTTATCGTCGCGGGTGAAACCGGTTCTGGTAAAACCACTCAGCTACCAAAAATCTGTGCTGAGCTTGGTCGCGGTAAATTTGGTCTGATTGGTCATACTCAGCCTCGTCGTCTTGCAGCGCGTTCGGTTGCTAACCGTATTGCCGAAGAGATGGAAACCAAGCTTGGTGAGTTTGTTGGTTACAAGGTTCGATTCAACGATCAGATCTCTGAAAATACCCAAATCAAATTGATGACGGACGGTATCTTGCTGGCTGAAATTCAGCATGACCGTTTCTTGAATCAATACGACACCATCATTATCGATGAAGCGCACGAGCGCAGCCTTAACATCGATTTCATCTTGGGTTACTTGAAAGAGTTGCTGCCACGTCGTCCTGATTTGAAAGTGATCATCACGTCGGCAACCATCGACCCAGAACGCTTCTCAAAACACTTCAACAATGCACCAATCATTGAAGTATCGGGTCGTACTTACCCAGTAGAAACACGTTACCGCCCACTAAGCGGTGATGACGACAATGATCGTGACCAGCTTGAAGGCATCTTCGAAGCGGTAGATGAACTGTGCGATGAAGGTTTAGGTGACATCCTGATTTTCATGAACGGTGAACGTGAAATCCGTGATACCGCAGATGCATTGTCCAAACGTAATCTGAAGAGCACGGAAATTGTGCCGCTTTACGCGCGTTTGTCGGCAGGTGAGCAGAATAAGATTTTCCAACCTCATACTGGTCGCCGAATTGTACTGGCAACCAACGTGGCAGAAACCTCGCTAACTGTTCCGGGCATTAAGTACGTTATCGACCCGGGTACGGCGCGTATCAGTCGATACAGTTACCGTACTAAGGTTCAGCGTCTTCCAATTGAGCCAGTTTCTCAGGCGAGTGCGAACCAGCGAAAAGGTCGTTGTGGTCGTGTGGAAGAGGGTATTTGTATTCGTCTGTACTCAGAGGAAGATTTTGAGTCACGCCCAGAGTTTACTGATCCTGAAATCCTACGTACCAATCTAGCGTCGGTTATCTTGCAAATGACGGCACTTGGTTTGGGTGATATTCAAGCGTTTCCGTTTGTGGAAGCACCGGATAAACGTAACATCCAAGACGGCGTGCGTTTGCTGGAAGAGCTTGGTGCGATTAACTCTGAGGTAAAAGACCCGAAAAAGCGCCTGACTTCCATTGGTCGCCAATTAGCGCGTTTGCCAATCGATCCGCGCTTGGCGCGTATGGTATTGGAAGCGCCAAAATATGGTGCGCTTAAAGAAGTGATGATCATCGCAGCTGCCTTGTCGATTCAAGATCCACGCGAGCGTCCTTCCGACAAACAACAATCTTCAGACGATAAACATCGTCGCTTCTTCCATGAAGAGTCGGACTTCCTGACATTTGTGAATTTGTGGGAATACATCCAAAAGCAGCAAAAAGCCTTGTCTAGCAATCAGTTCCGCAAACAGTGTAAGCAAGACTATTTGAACTACTTGCGCGTTCGCGAGTGGCAAGATGTGTACTTCCAAATTCATCAGTCGATGCGTGAGATGGAGTCCAAGCTTAACGACGAGCCCGCTTCTTACCATGGCGTACACAGTGCCATTTTGGTTGGTTTGCTGTCGCACATCGGCATGAAAGACCAAGAAAAGAATGAATATCAAGGCGCTCGTAATGCTCGCTTTCATATCTTCCCAGCGTCGGGGTTATTCAAGAAACAACCTAAATGGATTATGTCAGCCGAGCTGGTGGAAACCTCAAAGCTTTGGGGTCGTATCATCGCAAAGATTCAACCAGAATGGATTGAGCCGTTAGCTAAACACCTTATTAAACGCAGTTACAGCGAACCACACTGGTCGAAGAAACGTGCGGCGGTGATGGCGCACGAGAAAGTCATGCTTTACGGCGTACCAATTGTACCGAAACGCTTGGTCAACTACGGCAGTATCGATTCGACCGTAAGTCGCGAAATCTTCATTCGTAGTGCATTGGTTGAGGGTGAATGGGAAACCAAACACGCGTTCTTTAAGCAAAACCGTAAGCTTCTGCAAGAAGTGGAAGAGCTTGAGCATAAATCTCGTCGTCGAGACATCTTAGTGGATGATGATGAGCTGTTTGATTTCTATGACCAACGTGTTGGTACTGAAGTCGTTTCTGGCAAACACTTCGATACGTGGTGGAAAAAGGCATCTAAAGAAAATCCGGAACTGCTGAACTTTGAAAAAGAGATGCTGTTCAAGGGTGATGCTAGCCATGTGACCGATTTGGATTACCCGAACTTCTGGCATCAAAATGGTTTGAAGCTCAAATTGAGTTACCAATTTGAACCAGGCGATGATAGTGACGGTGTCACAGTGCATTTGCCGTTGCCGATTTTAAACCAAGTTGAACCAGCGGGCTTTGATTGGCAGATCCCAGGTTTACGCCATGAGCTTGTGGTTAGCTTGATTAAATCGTTGCCAAAGACAATTCGTAAGAACTTTGTACCTGCGCCGAACTATGCCGATGCATTCTTAGCACGCGTTACGCCAATGGAAGCGCCGCTGTTAGATTCATTGGAGAAAGAGTTGCGACGCATGACGGGCGTAGAAGTGCTGCGTGAAGACTGGAACTTGGAACAAGTACCTGAGCACTTGAAAGTCACGTTTCGTGCGGTTGATCACCGAAATCGTAAACTGAAGGAAAACAAAGACCTTCATGAACTGAAAGAAAGTTTGAAAGACAAAGTTCAAGAAACGCTTTCCAAAGTTGCGGATGACGATATCGAACAGCAAGGTCTGCATACGTGGAGTTTTGGAGAATTGCCGAAAGTGTATCAACAAAAACGTGGCGGCTACGATGTAAAAGCGTATCCGGCGCTTGTTGATACCAAAGACAGCGTTGAAATCAAACTCTACGAAACGGAGTACGAGCAGATAACGGCAATGCGTGCTGGTCAGCGTCGCCTAATTTTATTGAACGTACCGTCGCCAATTAAATATTTGCACGCCAACTTACCGAACAAATCGAAGCTGGGTCTGTACTTTAATCCATACGGCAAAGTGCTTGATCTGATAGATGACTGCATTGCCTGTGGTGTCGATAAGCTTATTGAAGAGCAGGGTGGTTTAGTTTGGGAGCCAGAGAAGTTCGAAGCGTTGAAAGAACACGTTCGTGCTGAATTGGGTGACACCGTTGTAGAGATTGCTCAACAGGTTGAGACTATTCTGACCACGGCGTTTAGCATCAATAAGAAGCTAAAAGGCAAGATCGACTTCACAATGGCGTTTGCTCTGTCCGATATCAAAGCACAAATTGAAGGCTTGATCTTCAAAGGCTTTGCAACGGAATGTGGCTGGAAACGCTTGCCGGATATTCTTCGCTACATGCGCGCGATAGAGCGTCGTATGGAGAAGTTGCCAATCGATCCAAACAAAGATCGTTTACATATGCTGAAGATTGAATCTGTGACTCAAGACTATAAAGAGTTGCTGAACAAGATCCCGAAAGGTGTGGCCATTCCTGAAAATGTAAAAGAAGTGCGTTGGATGATTGAAGAGCTTCGCGTGAGTTACTTTGCTCAACAATTAGGCACTCCTTATCCTGTTTCTGATAAACGAGTCAAAAACGCGATTGATGCTTGCTAATCAACCAGTAAAATAGTGTCAGATTTGTAATTATCGCTTAAGAAGTTGCTGGTACACTAATTGCTAGTAACTCAATAAGCATTATTTTTTAGTTCTGGGAGGCAATAGTTCGCCTCCCTTTATTTGTAGTACCAACGACTGAGTTATGCAGACGTGGGAATAATAAAGAGTAAAGGTAGATGATGAAAAAAACTCTATTAGCAGTGGCGCTACTTGGCGCATCTTCTGCGGCAATGGCGGATTCTTGGATTTACGGTGGTGCAACAGTAGGTCAGTCTGACTACAAAGGTGAGACGGACACATCATACTCTGTTCACGTTGGTACAGGCATTCTACCTATCATTGGTGTTGAAGCTGGTGTAACACAGCACGGTGAGTTCAACGTAAATGGTCAAGACACTAAGCTAACTTCTTACTACGCAGCACTTAAGCCAAGTATCGACTTCGGTCCGCTACACGTGTACGCAAAAGGTGGTTTCCATCAGTGGGACAAAAAAGTGAAAGGCGGCAAAGACGATGACGATTTGGACCTAATGTACGGTGTGGGTGCTGAGTACTTCATTTTTGGCCCAATGTCTGTTGGTGCTAGCTACATGAACTACACTGCTGGTAAAGACGATATCAGCACGTTCTCTGTTAACGCAACACTACATTTCCTATAAGCGTCAAGCTTTCTAACACCATATGAAACACACCGGCTTTATGCCGGTGTTTTTTTGTCTGGAAGTCACAAAACAAAAGTTGAACATAAATTATTCACTTTTAGAGTCTTAAAATGCCTATGCTTTCCAATATATAGTGGCGATTAAATGCGCATATTTGCGTAATGTTTCGCTTAGGAATCGATCAGGAAGGGATAGTATGAAAAAAACACTCTCGTTATTCGCTCTAACGTTGTGCTCAACATCAGCTATGGCTGACTCTTGGATTTACGCTGGTGGCCAAATTGGTCAGTCCGATATCGACAGCGAAAATGATACAACCTACGGTATTCATGTTGGTACTGGTATTTTGCCGTTCATTGGCATTGAAGCAGGCTACTTTAACCACGGCAAAGTGGATTTATCTTTGAGTGGCAGCAGGGGTAGTGCTGATTTTGATTCATTCTATTTAGCGGCGAAACCTAGTATCGACTTCGGCCCGTTACACGTTTACGCAAAAGGCGGCATCAATGCATTCAACGTTGATTATGACGGCGGACTTAGAAACTTAGACAAAGATGATGGCGTCTCTTACATGTATGGTGTTGGTGCCGAATACTTCTTGCTTGACAATGTGTCTGTGGGCGCGAGTTATCAAGCGTTTGGCGTGGATATTGAAGGCGATAGCGATACCGTTAGCAGCGTAACAGGGAACATCACCTTCCATTTCTTATAACGCTCGCTGGATGAAAGGTTTGCTGATTTGGTTTCGTCGTTAATTGTGAAACCAAATCATCGCAGGTCTTCTCTATTTGCGCAGTGACTGGCTATGAACTTAAGTATTTCTTGTGCCTTTTCTAGTCTACAACCTACGACAAAATCAATCGTTAGACCTCATAATTTTTGTGTTGATATTATTTCCCCTTCATCTGTCTCGAATTGAGCTTAAAATGCAATAAATCACGACTTTTTGCAAAAATATGTGATTGCTGCTAAAATTCGTTCCGCTTTAAAACTTTAGAGTTCAAATTAATGGAGGGCGGTATTGGAGTTCTTCTCACCTGAGGGGCGTTTCAAATTCACGTTAAATTTGTATTTATGGATAATGCATTTAAAAAATATAGTATTGATACAACCGATTATCAGGTTGGACAGGATAACGTTCAAAAGTGGGGATTCGATATACATAACCCGGTTTTTGGCATTAGTGCGGGGCTCGTTGTTTTCTGTCTGATTTCACTTCTTCTTGTTGAGCCAACCACTGCTCGTGACGTATTAAACGGTCTAAAAAA
This sequence comes from Vibrio sp. 2132-1, assembly GCF_033344315.1. Classification (NCBI taxonomy): domain Bacteria; kingdom Pseudomonadati; phylum Pseudomonadota; class Gammaproteobacteria; order Vibrionales; family Vibrionaceae; genus Vibrio; species Vibrio sp. 2132-1. Next base: position 76,177 of record NZ_JAWPON010000014.1, read on the forward strand.
CGGAATTATCGAACAGTTTGATGCGTTTTTTATGTGGTCGACAAACTTCTTCTTATTGTTCGCCGTTGCTCTTCTTTTTTCTCCGCTAGGTAAAATCCGCTTAGGTGGCAAAGAAGCAACGCCGGATCACTCAACCGTTTCTTGGTTGTCGATGCTTTTCGCCGCGGGTATGGGTATTGGTCTTCTGTTCTGGAGTGTGGCTGAGCCGACCGCGTATTTCACTGATTGGTGGGGAATGCCACTTAACGCAGTACCATACACCGAAGAAGCAAAATCCCTCGCGATGGGTGCCACTATGTTCCACTGGGGTGTGCATGGTTGGAGTATTTACGCACTCGTTGCACTAGCATTAGCGTTTTTTGCATTTAACAAAGGTTTACCACTTTCATTGCGCGCGGCGTTCTATCCAATTTTTGGTGACCGTGCATGGGGCTGGTTAGGTCACGTTATTGATATCCTTGCCGTTTTGTCGACGCTATTTGGTCTTGCAACGTCGCTAGGTCTGGGTGCTCAGCAGGCGACCAGTGGTATTAACCATGTCTTTGGTCTAGAAGGCGGCATTGGTACACAAATGATTGTGATCACCTTCGTTACCTTTATCGCGGTGCTATCAGTGATTCGTGGTATTGATGGTGGTGTTAAGCTACTGAGTAACGTCAATATGGTGGTTGCGTTTGCGCTGCTTATTTTCATTACCTTCATCACGTTTGATACGGCGTGGAGCTCGCTACGCGACACAACAATGGCTTACATTGAAAATATTATTCCATTGAGTAACCCTCACGGTCGTGAAGATGAAACTTGGATGCACGGCTGGACGGTATTCTACTGGGCTTGGTGGGTATCTTGGTCACCGTTTGTTGGTATGTTTATCGCGCGTGTGTCTAAAGGTCGTACGGTTCGAGAATTCTTATTCGCAGTCATCGTTATTCCTACAGTTGTTACTTTGACTTGGATGTCTGTGTTTGGTGGTATCGCGCTTGACCAAGTGGTGAATAAAGTTGGTGAGCTAGGTGCAAATGGCCTAACTGATATTTCATTGACTCTGTTCCATGTTTACGATGCGCTTCCGTATAGCTCAGTGATTTCAATGCTTTCTATCGTGCTGATTCTGGTATTCTTTATTACATCGTCAGACTCTGGCTCGCTGGTTATCGATAGTATTACCGCCGGTGGTAAGATTGATGCACCAGTACCGCAACGCATTTTCTGGGCGTGTATTGAAGGTGCAATTGCAGCCGTAATGCTTTGGGTTGGTGGTAAAGAAGCCCTGCAAGCATTGCAATCAGGCGTTGTTGCAACAGGATTACCGTTTACTTTTGTTCTGCTGTTGATGTGCGTCAGTCTGGTGAAAGGGTTAAGAACTGAACTGCCAGCTTACAAATAAATACAACACGATCCATGATTGAGTTTAAATGCCGAGCCTAATGTGCTCGGCATTTTTTATTTCTACTTTTCTTTTCCAATAATTTCGTTACAGTTTAGGCTTATTCCCACCTCATTAAACTGCATTATGTCACTGGCTAAACTCATTCTTATTCGTGGACTTCCGGGTTCAGGTAAAACAACCTTAGCAAAACAACTAGCGATAGAGCTTGGTGCTAAGCATTTTGAAGCTGACATGTATTTTGAAAATGATGAAGGTGATTATCACTTTGAACCGGTTCAATTACCTCAAGCGCATGAGTGGTGTTTTCAGAAAGCTAGAAAGTGGCTGAACAAAGGGAGAGTCGTGATTGTGAGCAATACGTTTGTTCGACATTGGGAGATGAAGCGTTACATGGACTACTGCATGAAGAAGCGCATCGAGGTGGAAATTAAAGTGTGTCACGGAGCGTATCAAAGCATTCATGACGTGCCACCAGCGACGATAGAAAAGATGCGCCGCCAGTGGCAAGAGTGACCGTTACCAGAACCGGAAGTTATTGACCTCGTCCGTCAATCATCACAACGAATGTTTTGCTCATGATTGAAAGGTCCATTGAAATCCAAGAGTAAAACGAACCTAAGCTTAGTGCGTAACTGTGGTCAAACCCAACTTTGCGTCTTACATCTTCAATGCATGCATCATAGCCTTGGTTAACCTGAGCTAAGCCTGTGATACCTGGTAACACGCCATATGTGCGCTCTACAAAATAGGGGATTTCATCTTCCAATTTCTGGTAGAAAGCTGGGCGTTCTGGGCGCGGCCCAATCATCGACATTTCACCTCTCAACACATTAAACAGTTGAGGTAGTTCATCTAAACGCGTTTTGCGTAAAAAGCGTCCTACTGGCGTGATGCGGGGATCATTTTCAGTTGCCCATACTGCGCCAGAGCGTTGCTCTGCATCAATATACATGGTGCGAAACTTCATGATTTGAAAAAGATCCATTTTTTCTGGTGTACAGCGCCCAACACGCAGTTGACGATAGATCACTGGGCCTTTCGATGTGATTTTTATAGCTAGCGCGATAAATGGGAATAGCGGTGCAGTGACGACCAAAATAAGCATTGCAACCAGTACATCAAACGTTCTTTTCGCGTGGCATACATTTGAATCGTAGCGTGAGTTTTTCATGATGCTTTCCTTATTGGTTGACGCGTTTCCAACGTCCATTTTCCATTCCGAGTAAATACTTCATACCGCCGATAAAGTTGGCGAGATGACCAATGACGATGTAGCTAATCAGCTTAAAAGGTTTAATTGTGTTAAGTGCTGGCATCAAGTAAGTGATAAGCGCGATGCTATAAATACCAACTTGTGCGGACAGCATTACTTGAAACAGCGGATTGTGTGCCAGTAGTAGTGAGCAAATAAAGCAAACAATCATCAAATAGGGTGTTGCTAAGCGCAGAACCTTTCCCGATAGAAATGCAAAGGCAGTGCCACGATAACGAGGTAGCAGTAATTTCTTTAATTGCATGAGCTGCTGCATGTTACCCGCTGAAATTCTTAGGCGCCGCTTGAAATCTGCGTTGTCTGAGCTCTGTTCTAGTTCAAGAGCCAGCATGTTTGGCTCGTAAATAGCGCTATAGCCTCGCAAAACGATTCTCATAGGGAGAATAAAGTCGTCATTAATGGTGCTAACTTCCAGTGGTTCAAATAAGTGAGTTCTGAAAGTGTAAAACGCACCGTGGGAACCAATCGTTGAACCTAACAAAGATTCTTGGTGCTTTACTCGAGACTGGTATTGCCAATACGCCGCTTCACCTTGGTTATCAGTGCTCATTATTTGATATGTTGCGTTAACCACTCCAACGTTCTCATTTTGATAATGCTGACTAGCTAGCAATAGAGAATCGCAAGAAATCAATGCCGACGTGTCACTCAGTGCGGTAATGTCCGAGCTAACATGACGCATTTCTTCGTTGAGTAGGGCAACTTTACCACGATTGACTTGGTGATCATTAATAATGAACAGAGTATCAGAGCAGATTGCTTCTTGAATTGTCGCTTGAGCAATCTCGGCTGTGTTATCTGTGCAGCCATCACATGCGATCACTACTCTTAATTTATCCCTCGGGTAGTCTAGGCTCGCAAGGTTACGGATCTTCTCTGCTATCCATTGTTCTTCATTGTAGGCGGGCACGATGACAGTAATAGAGGGTAGCTGGCTGTCTGTTTTGGAGGCTTTGTAAGCTCGCTCTACAAATGGTGCTTTGGCTTCGTCTTGCTGTTTTAAAGGAAGCCACTTAAGGAGCAGTGGGTACCCAACGTGATGATAGACAATCAAAAACGCGGATAAACCAAACCCTATAATCCAAAGTAAATCATTCATAACTAGCCTCCTTGGCCAAACGTGAGTAGCGACTCACCATGTCTCTGATATCAAAGTGTTTGAGAATAAAAGTTCGAGGAGAATGGTGTGATGATTCCAGTTGCTGTGATAACGCTTCGGCCAACGAAAACACGCGATTTGCTTCAACCAGTGTGCTGTTGTTCGGACAGAGCGTCTCTTTCACGCCGCCAACATCCGTCGCGACGCAAGGAATGTCACATGCTTGAGCCTCGAGGGTTGAGAGAGGAAATCCCTCTTGAAGTGATGGTAAGCAAAACAAGTCTAGGCTTTGGTAAAAGCTGGGCATATCGTCGACCAAGCCTAAAAAGGTTACTCGATCTTCAAGTTTTAACGTTCTAACTTGTGCTTCCAATTGAACTCGCTGAGAACCATCTCCAGCAATGGCTAGGTGTGTGTTTGGCGTAAGATGAGAGAATGCTTCGATAAGCACTTTATGGCCTTTAACTGCTTCTAGACGCCCGGCAACGCCAATCACGATTTTGTCGGTTGGAAGTTCAAACAAGTGTCTTGTTGCCGTTTGGTCACCGCTTTTAAACTTCTGACAGTCAATCCCGTTATGGATAGTACAAATTTTGCGATACTTTAACTTAGTCTGTATTTGATGGGCGACAAAGTTAGCATCCGCAACTACTTGCGGGCGAATCATCGTTAGCAAAAGGGACTGTAGTCGAGCTGATTTTTTGTTATTAAGGTGCCATGCGTCGTGCTCGGTATGAATCACTACAGGTACGTGCGCTAAACGTGCAGCAATACCACCATACAGAAGTGGGCCGATATGATGGGTGTGGACCACGTCAGGCTTAAGTCCTTTGAGCATGGAAGTCAGCGTACTGATGGTTTTTCCGCTGAATCCAGGTTTCTTATTAAGAAAGTGCAGTTGGCCTTGGTAGGGCAATAGTTTTTGCCAGCCTTGTAGTGCATGTTCTTTGCTTCCTTCTAAGCTCACGACAAAAACGGAATGGTTTGGCTGCGCAAAACGAAGCATTTCTAGTACGAGCGTTTCTAAACCACCAGGAGCTAAGTGTTGCACGACGTGTAATATCACTTTTTTGCTGTGCTTAGTGTTATTGTGTTTTTGTCTGAATTCCATTTTCAAACCCTCGTTGAGTTCTTTGTTTATTTAGGAGTTGCAGACTGCGTGCCAAAAAATTAATCATTTAAAAACAATAGGTTAATATTGATGTTTATGAGACTTTATGTTTATTCTCAATTTGAGATTCATATTAGTGGACATGCTATGAGGCTGTATAAGGCAGTAGTAAAAGAAAAGCACTCGCCGACCGAGTGCTTGTAAATGAGTTCTTATGGCGGTTAGTTTCCGTACACTACGTTAGGTAAAGTGGTGATGACAGGAACACCAAGGTGTTTTTCTAATGCTCTTTTAGAGCGGATAGAGTTATCGGCTAACTCTAGTATCGTCGCTAATCCAATGCCTAAACCAGCGCCACCAATAAATCCTAAAATGACAAATACAAAACTAGGTAAGTTAGTTGGGATCGTTGGCGTGAACGGTTCATCAATGATTTTTACGCGCTTATTCTCTTCAAATTCTCCCAAAGAACCCGTTAGTTGGGCCATCTCATAGCGTTCGACGAGTTCATCATACATTTCTCTCTTCACTGCGACGTCACGAGCTAAGCGGTTGATTTCTGTCGCTGTGCTCCCAAATTGGTGCGCATTTCGCTCTAATTCTTGGATCATGTCTCGCAAGCTGTTGGTTTCTTCCGTAAGTGCTTCAAAACGTCCGCGCATCATTTGTAATTGATGTAGTTGGGAGACAAGTAGAGGCTGTGCTTCGCCAAGACTGTTTACTGTGGTATTGCTCGCGATATCCCATAGTTGAGCACTGTTTAGTTCTGGTTGTTTAGAGTTCAAGAGTACCGAGCGTTCCTGCTCCAACCGGTTTAATTCTCGCAACTTACCTTGCACTAAACTATGCGCCTCTGTGTATTTAGCGCGAAGCAGGGTAAGTTCACTACGAATGTCGATGATTTGCTCTTCCAGTTTACCGATAACCGGGTTCGTTTTGGATAGTTGTTGATCCAAACTGCCTAGACTTCGTGAAACACCAGCAAGCTCCGCCTCCTTTTCGGCTAACGTTTGTTTGAGGCTAGCAAGGCGAGTAAGGCTTTGAGCTTGCATTTCGGGCGTCGCGTCTGAGTAAGTATTTTTATATTCTGCAAAGGCTTGTTCAGCCTTGTCTAGTTCTTCCCTGCGTTTGTTGATATGGATAGTCAAAAAATGGCTCGAATCTTTAATCGAAGAACGCTCAGGAGCCAAAAGCTGTTCGACAAAATGCTCTCTGACAGACAGCAGCATCGACTCCATTCCTTCTGATTTACCACTTTGCAATTGAATTTGAATGAAGTCTTTACCGAGTGGCTGAACAGACAGGCGCGACGCGAGATCTTTTATGATGAACTCTTGCTCTTTTGCACTCATCTCGTCATTGATCAACGATTGTTCTTTTGCGACTGAATACAAAACGTGTCGGCTTTTTAGCAGAGTACTGAGTGCGCTCAATCGGTCTTTCAGCATTGTTGAGACGGCAAGGTCTTGAAGGAACGGGTTCATTTTCGCTGTCTCTTGAATAAGCATGCTGGTATGAGCAACATAAGTCGTCGGAACCAGTTTACTTACGATGAAACCCAGCACCGGCAAGACAAGCATAGGAATAACGATCATGTAGCGACGTCTCCAAGCTCCATGTAACAGTACGCTGAGGTTTTCTCTTAAATCGTTCATAGCGCCCTCACTAATTTATCAACTTGGTTGGCTCTTGCTTCCCAGCTTTGCTGTTGAACATATTGCTTTGAGTTTGCCGGGGGTGGGATCAGGTGATCGAGACTGGCACGCACGTCTTCGACATCTTGAACCACATGAAGCATATGTTTGTAGGGCATTAATGCAGGAAACGGTGTGCTGATAACAGGGGTTCCTGTTGCCAAGTACTCAAGAAGTTTAAGCGGATTACATGCCTTGATTTGAGCGTTATCAACAAAGGGCAACCAACTGGCATCCCAGTGTTGGGAGTAACGTGGCAGAGTGTGATGCGCTCTCGGGCCCAGGTAGTATACGTTGCATCTTTGTGGAAGTGGATTATCACTGAACTCGTTAGGGCCGATGAACACGAGATCCCAGTCAGGCGCTTGGTCTGCGACTTGGGCAATTAAGTCGTAGTCTAACCATTCCGACAAACTGCCATAAAAGCCCAGCACCTTGCGACCATTATTAGGAAAATCTTCAGCCTTAGGTGCTGGCTCAGAAAACAGACTAAAGTTGACACCGTGAGGCAAAGTGACGGTTTTACCAGATGGAAATTTGGTGGAGAGTGTTTCGCTTGCCGTAAAGATAACGCTGGCCGCATTAACAAGAGTACGTTCGTGCTTGGCCACCGTGTCGTGGTCAACACCAGCTAAAGCGCTAAAGTCATCGCCACAATAGTAAATCAGTCCACGTGGGTTCATTTCTGCACAAAGATCGGCAGCAGTCGGGAGCGACGTCCAAAATACAGGCTTATCAAAACCAAGAGCTTGTAATTGTTTATTGAGTTGGTGTTTCATCATCTTAGCGGCCACTTTTCTTGCTAATGCAGAGCTAGGGGCAGGAATGGTGAGCAAGTTGATGATGTGAATGTTTGGGCTTGTTTCAGAGTCCAATGTTGGCTTGTGTGAGTCTACGTTATGAAATACACGAGTGAGTTTGTTTAACGCACGCTGTATGTCTTTAGAATCCAGCTTAGGTTGACGAAGGCCAATGGAGTTAACCCAAAGGATGCGATGGTTCGCTGCTAGTCGCTTGACAATATGCTGAGTGGAAGAGGGTAACCCACCAAAATCTTCTCCAAATACTACGATGTCTGTCATGTGGCTCTCCTTGAGTCTTGGTTATTTGATTACTAATTAAGTGAGTAATCACAATGCGTGCCAAGGAATTAGCCATTTTAAAACAGTGAGTTATGGGTTTTGTTTATGTTTGAAACTAGGATTTCTCATTTTGACAGTCACTTTGAACAATTCGGCTAACGACAACTGTTAATGCCGCTAGAATGTAAATTGGCCAAGTGAAACCTTGAGTCAGAAAAGTGCCTGATACGATGGTACCGATAAGCCCACTTAACACGGCGTTTGCTCCAACAGAGAGGGTGTAATCTGATTTTGGTGTCAACAATGAGATGGAATGCAAAGAGGTGCGGATCAATGACACAATTAAAGTGATGAACACCGCGAGCCCGACAAAACCCGTTTCTGCTAACACGCCAAACCAAGTGCTATGGACGGCGTGGTTGATACCATCCCAGTGTGGGCTGTAGAAATAGTAATTAAAGTAGAAGTTATCTAGACCTACGCCAGTCAACGGGTGATGCAGCGCCATTTTAAATGCCGCTTCCCACGCATAAAGTCGCCCCATCGCAGAGGCATCTATACCATCCTCAGCGGCTCCCCCCGATTCTCGTCCTGAAATACCAGCGAATGCGTAGAGTACGATCGCTGCGATAGCGCCTAATACCAAGACTAATGTTTTGCTTTTGATATGTTTAAAAGCAAAGTAGGCAAATACAGACAGTGAACCTAGTAACCCCCCGCGGCTCTGCGTCTCAATGATCGCAAAGAACAAAACCAAACAGGTGATAAGGGCAAAGAGCCTGAGATGCTTGGGGGAATGCTTCTCCATCAATTGACTAACGGTAAAGGCAAGGGGAAACATCAGCACTAGTGCCAAATCGTTAGGATCGCCAAGTACTGAACCTATGGAGCGTCCTATCGACACGCGCGTCCCTTCGACTAAATCAATGCCATTCGCTGCGTTTTGTAATGCCACTAAGCCAATCAATAATCCGGCGAAAATAATTGCTTTTGACATCTGTGCGAGCTGTGAAGGTTTAGTAATAAGCCAGGTGATGGCCAACGTCATAATGATGATTTTCCAATAGGTGTTTTTGAACACCGTTATTGCGATATCACGACTGGAAGCGAATATGATTCCGATGATCACCAGACCCCAAAATATACACAGCCACTTTAATGAAGGGTGCCAAAAAGCTGTAATCTGGCGGCTTATAAGAAGGTGAAAAGCGAGTGCGGCGAGTGCCCCCAGTGATAACAGTAATGGGATCTTGAAGTTATAGATAACAGGAAAGGCTTCGTGAATACGAAAGAATGAAAAAATAACGAACAGTGTGACAAGCCAAAACGTTTGATTGAGAACAAACAGTAACGCGAGTGGTGCGAAACACAACGCGACAATCAAAATGGGATGAGGCATAACAATCCAAAGCAGGCCGATACAGACAGTGATCGTCAGTGCTGCGATGGACTGTTTTGTTCTCACCTTGGTTTCATTCATAACGAGTATCTCTTCACCTGTCCACGCCTTTTCACTATGTATCGAGTGAGAGCATTTAGCGTCTCTTTACTCACGTAGCGAGTGGCTATCCATGCCAGCAAACTGCATGTCAAAATGCAAATTGCGATGGCGATGCCTATTGATTGTGAAGAGTGAAGCAGGAACAGTGCCACACCGGATATAATCTGTAATAAAACCATCAGACTGAGGTGAAAAGGCAACGTCATACATTGTTGGCTTACTACATAAGTCAGGCCCAACTTACACAGTTGTGCGTAATAAAGCGCAATGAATACCCCATAAATGCCCAGAGAAGATAAGCCAAACAGCAAAGCAATCGCAACGCACGCAGAGACGACATTTATACCCAGTAGCCAGCGAGTACGACGCTTGTACAAAATGGAGATGTTAATCAATTCACTCCATTCTTTTAACATGGCGATAGGCAGCAAGAATAAGCTAAATAGTACCGCCTCATGATAGGTTTCTGGCAGTAAGTAGGTGATCATCACCATTGCTAATGTGCCGACCACTACACTCAAACCTGTGATGTAAATCATACCTAGGTGTGTGATGCGCACTGCTTCAGTGTTCTTGCGCCCTTCTAAGTAGTTAAATCGACGTGGCATCCACCACATGCCAAATGGCTGCACTAAAATACACATGCCCACTGCAAATTTTACCGCTATCGCGTAAATCCCTAACGTCGCAAGAGAAGTGTTGGCACCAATGAACCAGCGCTCAGCGCCATTGAGGCAGAACGCAACCAATCCAGCCATCATCATTGGTAGGCAGTAGTTTAGGTATTGTTTTGCCAATGTCAGCTTAGGAAGGGTGACATTGTAACGGTTAACGATGTGCAGCCAAACAAATTGAGTAATAGCAGCCAACAAGCCCCCCCACAAAACAGAAATAACATGGGGATGAACAGACAGCGCCGCGACGATAAAAATGACCTGAAAAATGGTGGTAGTGACCATGACGTTAAGCAGTGTTCTTGCTTTGTCGTCTTGTGTTCTTAACCAGGCAGTGCCGATTGCAATACTGCCTTCTAGAACGATGGCAAACATAACAATAGCAAATTCGACTCGCGTAAAAGGCGCGGGAATGGGGGCGATTAAAATGATAGTGAGCAAGCTAAGAGCGACGACGCCAGCGATGAGTAAAGCAAGTGAGTACAGCTGGTTTAGTAGGCTTGTGCGCGTATTTTGATCCTTTTCAACGCCGACGAATCGATAAAGCGCTTCATGCAAAGCGAAACTGACAAACAAGGTCGTAACAACACCAAAGGTTGTTAGAAGCTCAAGCTTGCCCATTTGTTCTGGTGAGAGAAAGTGGGGCAATACAGGCAGCATGATTAGGCTGATGCTTTTATTGATCACTAAGGCGATAGCAAATAGCGTCATGTTGGTCATTGCTTTAGACATGATCATATCCTTTGATGTCTCGCGGTGTCTTGAGTGTGCAATCATTGTTGGTAGCAATTTCGGCAGCAAGGTGCTGGGCGATTGGCAAATAACAACGTTCGGCTGTGTATAGTTGAGAAACATTAAGTGCTTCGATACCCATCGTTACTTTCATCCACGGCGATTCATTCAAAAGGCGAATTGCGTTGTGTAACGAAGCCACATTGTTAGGCGTGTATTTAATACAATTTCGGCCGTGAGTTAACACGCGGTCCCAATAACTATCATCATGTGGAATGACGACACACATACCTGCAGCGAGAGCTTCCAAAATAGATAACCCAAAAGGCTCGTTGAGACTGGTGGAAACAAACACACCACACTGTGAACGCAATTCATCTAAGTTGTTTGGGCACTCATGCCATTCAACACCTTGTCTGTTGAAGTCCGGTGTTGAATATTCCACACCTGCCACATTAGGTTTGATGTAACACACGGTGGATTTGATCTTTTTCGACTCATCAAGTGTTAAAGCATCAAGCAAAAGATCGATGTTCTTCCATTTTAGTAAGCTAGCTGCCCAGAAAACGCGGTTTGAAATCGGATTCGCTTGTTTTGGCCAGCGATCTTTCGATAATCCATTAACAAACGTAGATGTATTCAAACCACACCAATAGCGTTCGGTGGCTGGCTTCTCTGTTTTGAGGTAGGCCTGTAATGCTTCTACCATTGATTCGCGGGTGTTTGCCAAGTAGTAAATTGCCGATGCTTTTACTAAGCAGTAGCCAGCAGATCTCGATCGTCCAATAGGACCATGAACCATCTGTACCACAGGCTTTTTGCTAATTAATCGTAGTAAGTACAAAGGCATATCATTACTTGGGCAAGATAGGCCCAAAAAGCTATCTATTTTTGGCAGCTTCATGCACGCGTAGAGAAGTTGGAGAAAGTAGTAAGCGTTCATCAACCAGTAGGTCAGTCCATGAGTCGAGTTAAATGGTGATGGTTTTATTTTTATAACTTGCACACGCGGTGTATCACTAAGCAGTGACGCCCAATGCTCTGGATTTGTAGTGAGTAGATAACCAATCACGTTCAGCTTATCGCACTGCTTAAGGAGCTCTGCATTCGCGATTTTGGATCCACCTTGCATTGGGATGGCGTCGAACATCAATACACGTTTCATGACCGGGCTCCTCAATTGATGCTCAACCAGCGTGAAAGAGGCTTCATGCAGTGAGTCATTGGCATTGGTGTAATGGCGTTGTTATTAAGTTCACCTTCGTAAATACGTTCAATAGCGTTGATAGATGCAGTCGTCGTTAAGTTCTGGCTAGCATGTAGGTAAGCGTTTTCCGCCAGCTTGTTTCTTAATGCCGCGTCTTGCATGACTTGTTGAATCGCGTTTAACAGGCTCGCCATTCCACTGTTCTGGTACAGCAATGCAGAGTGATTATGCTCGAACAACTCAGGAATGCCTCCCGTTTTAGGAGCCACGATAGGCAGTTGAGCTAAAGCCGCTTCCCCGAGCACGAGACCAAAGGCCTCTTCATAGGCGCCGCTAATAAAAGCGTCTGCATTACCACACATCCACTCTCCGGCATTGTGTTGCTCCCCGACAAAGTGCACTCGCTCTTGGATACCAAGATCCGCGGCAAGCTGTTGCAATGCTTCTCTTTCTTCGCCGTCACCAACAATAACAAGGTGAGGGTTGTGGTGGTGGTAGTTGTGCATGCGCATTGCGCGAATAAGGCGGTCGAACCCTTTGCGCTTAATCAGCGAACCCACCGACAGAAAGGTAAAGGCCTGTGATGGGATTCCGAGTCGATCTTTAATGTCGATGGGTGTATCCACGCCTTGAAGTGACACGCCGTTGTGTACGACATGAAGTTGGTTTTGCGGGTAGCCGTCCTGAAGAATTTCGCGTCCAACATCTTTGCTAACGCAAATCAATTTTGGAGAGAGGTGAAGTCCGAGAGAGAAGCGATCGCGCAATGTATAATGGCAATGAAGTTGCGTGACAAGTGGTATATGATTCATGCGAGCAGCCAAACACATCCATTGACAAGGGCCGCCGCTATTGACGTGTACCAAGTCGATGCTGTGCTTTTCGATCAAAGCTGAGCCTTGTTTGATAAGGCTATTCCACCCGCTAATATCCCAGCGTGGAGCGCTCCAACCACCAACCAAATTGAAGGATGAATGTTCCGCTTCAATTCCGAGCGAATGGCACTTATCGATTAATGGTTGGCAGTTTGACCATACGAATGGCTCAAACTTATTGCGGTCGATTCCTGAAATGAGATCCAGAAGCACCACTTCACTGCCGCGAATCCAATTATCACCATAATGAACATATAGAATGCGTTTTGGCGTAGTCATAAGTCACCTCTGTCTCATCATTAATCTGCGTTAACTGCTGAGCTGCAATAGAGATGCCAAAATATGCTATTAGTTTATGTGATTGAATCTTATATGATATTTATGTTTGGAACTCATCATTCTCATATTGAGAACCAATATGGATTAGTGATCCGTTTCAATTTGATATTTTTGTAGCAATACGGGAATCACACTTTGCGCTGAGAAATCATCAATGATGGTTTGTCGAGCATTCTGGCGAATGAGTGATTGTTGCGCTTCACCAATCGACATCCAGTCATGAAGACATTTAGCAAGAGAGGGAATGTCTTCGACGATAAAACCATTTTTACCCGTTTGGATAATATCTGGAAGACGACCTACACGTAAGCTCATCACGGCAATGCCTCTCGACATGGCTTCAAGCGCCGCCATTGGAAGACCCTCATAACGAGAAGAAATGATAAGTACACTGATATTTTCCCAAACACCTTCCATATCGGTTTGATGGCCGAAGAAAGTCACATTTGAAGGGGCAGTTTGATTAAGCGACTCTTTTTCCGGGCCATCACCGTACACACTAAACTGTAATGTTGGACAGAGCCTCGCTACCTCAATAAATTGATCGGCGCCTTTTTCCTGACTCAATCGGCCGACAAAAGCGATCTCCTGATAGTTGAGTTGACTGTTGGGAATCGAAACAAAGTTATTCAGCAGTTCTGAAGAACAAAAAACTTTGCGCTGAATACTTGGACTGACAGCAAAGCAATGGTCAGATAGGCTGCCGGAGCTTCTATCAAGCCAATCGTATAGCCATAGTTTCCCTGAGGACGATTCACCAGCATGATAAGTTGAAATCAAACGAGGAAACGTACGGGTGAGCAGTTTGGCGCAGCGCGACAAAATCGACGCTTTATAACCATGGGAGTGAACCACTGAGGGTTGGTGATTGGCGACGGCGCTTGTTAGGTGTTTAATTTTTAAAGCTTTATTGGGCTCGCCAGACAAATAGTTTAAGTAACTCACAGGGATCGCGGCTTCTTTTGCCTTCTGTACAATCTGAGCGGCTGGCGAATACTCAGTGGTTAGCACAACTCGAGCTTTGTGTCCAAAGGCGATTAATCCCCGAGCTAGCTCGATAACGTGACTTTCAATGCCACCGAATAGACGGCTATCAAGCAAGATCCAAATTTCACCAATGGCAGGTTTATCAAGATTGTTCGAGATTAATTTCATCCGCTTCCCACGCTTGTTTTTTTCGGTAAACCGTAGATGGGCTTAACTCCAGCATGACAGCGGCGTTGAGGACGTTGCCATCACAGTACGCGATTGCGTTTTGAATTGCTTCACGCTCTACTTGCCACATAGGACGAATGGTTCCATCAGCGTTAAAGTACGGTGAGGTAGCAGCAGAGGACGGTGTACCAGGCAGCTCCGCTGCGGTAATCGACGGTTCGACCGCAGAAGGTGAAGGTTCCTCAGTATAAACAGGTGGTGGTGTGATTGGTGCAATGTTTGCTGACTCTTGAGCAACATGCGCAGGCGTCGTTGTTTTCGTCACTTTAGACTTTTTAGTAAGTTGAGCGGGTAGGTGGCTCACCGTGACTTTTTCGTCGTTATTAAGCACCACAATGTTACGTATGATGTTTTGTAGTTGCCTTACATTACCCGGCCATTCGTAATGCTTGATGATATGTTGAGCTTCGCTGTCGATTGTTGAGAATTTCTTTTTGTCCTGTTTGGCGTAAGTGGTCAAGAAGTGCTTGGCAAGCGTGACGATGTCACTTCCTCGTTCACGTAATGGGGGCATATCGATAGGTATAACGTGCACACGGTAGTATAAGTCTTCACGAAAACGACCTTCTTCTACTTCTGTTAATGGATCTCGGTTAGTGGCACAAATGATTCTCACATCTACTTTCATTTCTCGAGTGCCACCAAGAGGGGTGTAAGTGCCCGTTTGTAGAAAACGGAGCAACTTCTTTTGCATCTCAAGTTCCATTTCACACAGCTCATCAAGAAAAAGCGTACCACCATGTGCCAGCGTCGCCGCACCTTTTCGATCTGTTGTTGCTCCAGTAAAGGCCCCTTTAACGTGACCAAAAATCTCACTTTCCATCAAATCTCGTGGAATAGCCCCACAGTTAATTGCAATAAAAGGCTTGTCTTTACGGTCGCTCTGGCGGTGGACGGCTTCAGCACAAACTTCTTTACCTGTGCCGCTTTCTCCCACAATAAACACACTGGCAGAAGTTGGCGCAACAGCATCAATGGTCTTGTATACCGCCTGCATCGGGAGGCTTGAACCGATGAATCCGTGATAGTTGTGGCGATCAAACTTGGACTGAATATTTTCCACCAAATCTTCCAATTTGGCGCGTTTGAGGTGCAATGCGACTGATGTTTTTAGGCGATCAGCGTTTATGGGCTTTTCTAAGAAATCTTCCGCACCTTTTTGAATTAGATTAACGGCTAAGTCGACGCTGCCGTGTGCCGTAGCAATAATAACGGACGTAGGAATGTCATTCTGGTTGATCCAATCCAACACGTCTTCGCCAGACATGTCGGGCAGTTTCAAATCGAGAATGATGAGCTGAGGTTTGCTTCTTTCAATAAATTGAATCGCTTCGCGACCTGTCTCGACATGAAAAATGTCATAAGGTTCGTCTTTAACATACTGCTTATAAAGTATGGCTAGTGAAGTAGAGTCCTCTACCAGTAACACCCTTGGTCTCATAGTCCCATCCCAACGTAGTTTGTTTCATTTTTTATGATTTTTGTCAGCACTACTATTTGGCATTATGAGTGGTTTATAGCTCTCTAGTGCTGAAAATTCTCAATTTGAGAAAAGCGTTATTTAAGTATTAGCACAAGGTAGGAAATTTGCGAAAAATCCATACTTTTTAATTGATTAAGTTATACCCAAATAATTTCAAGGTGTGTGGCTTGGCGAGGGTGACTGAATTTGGAGCCTAAATTTCTGAGATGATGTAGGCATCGCGCTTTATCAAACGCGATGCTTCGCTAGGGAGTAAGACACTGATACTACTCAAACCCTTGAGCTTTTCGCTTTTCTAACGCATCAAACGATTCATTGGCGAGTTGAGGAAGTGTTTCACAAAGCTCCAATGCTTTTGGTATTTTTCCTTCGACACAGTACTTCTCAATCATTCTTGCTTGTCTTGAAAGCGTTCGATTGCCTAGAGCGAGAGCAGAACTGCCCAGTGTGTGAACCTCGAACTCTAATGTTTGAAGGTCTTTTGTGCTTAATGCTTGCTCTATTTTCTCCATGCGATCGCGTGACTCTTCGACATAGTGATCAATCAAGGTAGGGATGATTTCGGCGCACGTATCTTTGATCATTTGCTGAAGAATATGCTCATCCACTAATTCTTGCTCGATAGTCAATGTGTTATTTATCGTCATAATAGCGCTCCCTATAACATAAACAGTTCGCTTTTTTTAATTTGCTGAGACAGTTTTTCTTTCCACTTTTTTGGTAAGAAACGCAGCTTGGAAACTTGGCGGATTAACTCATCTTTCAGGCTTGGAGTGTGCTTCATGTTCAGTACAGAACCAATCAAGTTCGCATCGCTAGCATCGAGTAGCTTTTTGGCTTGCTCGAGCTGGGTTGCAGTCGTAGAACCATAATGCGCTACTAACAAAGTAGCATCACATACGCCAGCAATCACTTGAGGCGCAATATTGCTTCGGTTGACACTGAGAAGTGGTGATGTATCTATCACGACGCGCTCGTACTGCGTTAACCATTGTGCAATGTTTCGTTTCAGCATTGTTGGGTCTCGGTACGCTAACTGAGTGCTGGCGAGAGATGGAGCAGGGAGGCCGACTAAAGTTTGATGTGTATTCTCTCGTGTGATCAAATGGCCAACCTTCTCGTCATCATCAAAGTCGTGAACAGTGTGATAAGCGGGTTTGAATAAGTTAAGGTCTACATACAAAGTATTGTGGCCTGCTAAAACCAAGCGCTCTGCAAGAGATGACGCCACGGAAGTGACACCATCTTCAGATTTACAACCCACAACACAAATCGTTTTGTGGCCTTTCTGTTCACTCTGAAGATAAATTTGCTCAATCTCAGCGTGAGTTGCAGGAATAGTCATTACAACGCTCCTATTAACACGATGGTTGTGGTGATTTGTAAAATATCTCTTAATCCGGCCCTCGCTTTTTCAACAAAGCTTTCGTCTTTATGGGGAATGTAAATCGTGTCGCCTGCGCGAATGACTGGCAGCTCATAAATGTTGGCTGTTTTACTAAAGTTCACCAAATCAAATGTTCGGGCTTGGCCCTGGCAGCAAGACATATTGACCACACTGATCTTTTCAAGGTAGGCATTGTCAGTTGGTCCTCCTGCTTCCGCTAACAGATCAAGCACAGTCATGTTGTCATTGAATACGTATCGCCCTGGGTCTCTTACTTCACCTAATACGCGTACCGTGGACTCTTTTGAACGATCTAACCAGTTTTTGTTTTTTTCTGGAATGTAAATGGTATCACCAGGACGAACGTGGGGCAGAATTGATTCATCACCTGTTTCAAAGTACATCGATAAATTCAATTTACTCACTTTGGCATAACCTAGGCCTCGGTGTGTGACACGGATGTTGTGAATATCTGCATCCATTGTCGGTCCATCGGCGGCAGACAAAATATCCAGAAAATGCATATCTTCAGTGAAACGATAGCGCCCAGGTGCATTGATTTGCCCGAAAACGTATATCGATGCGTCAGAGCTTTGGCTTACCCATTGCGATTTATTATCGGATGGGTCGTCAGGCAATGCATGTACCCTTACGACTGTACCAGCGGAAACTCGAGGTAGGCTTGATGTTGGTGAGCCATCCAGAATGTATTGGTCTAAGTCAAATTGTGTCATTTGACCGTTATTGGCGACTTCAATTTTGGTGGTATCAGCTCGTCGAGTTGGGCCACCAACGTGTGCAAGCAGATCAATCAAATCCATTTCGTCTGACCACTCGATGCGTCCAGGGCGAACAACTTCTCCCATCACTGCGACCGCTCTACTAGGTGCTACTTTTAACCAAGACTTCTCATTGAAATCGGTTTTCTCCGGCACGAAAATCGCATCTCCTGGTCCAACATTTGGTGGTCTGGCTGAAGATAGTCCTTCTGTATGCGCGGTAAGATCGAATTTGATGACTTTGCCATCGGCTTTTATAACGCGAATTTGGCGAGATTCTGCGTAGCGAGTGGGCCCGCCAGCGTTGGCGAGGATATCCATGAAGCTAGCGCCTTGCTTGCCTTCGTATGCCCCAGGATGGGCGACTTCACCCATCACGTAAACCACATTTGCACCTGCTTTGATTTCTTCTTCCTGTTTTGGGACAAAGATGGTGGCACCTGGCAGGATCTCCGGCAGTAGGCTTTGGTCTCCAGTATCAAGGTACTTTTTCAGGTTAAACATGGTTGGGTTATTGTTTGTTATCACGCGAATTTGCTCAACACTGGCATATCGTGTCACGCCGCCAGCTCGCATTACGACATCAACTAGCGTGGTGTTTGGCTTGTATGAGAACGAGCCAGGTGCGTTGACTTCACCAAAGACTTTGATTGCACGAGCGGAATCTGCGCTGTCACCTGAATTCGCGAGTTTTGCTGCATCAAACTCTTGCTCAATATTCCCTACGAGTGGGGAAGCGGGGACAAATAAGACATCCAGTGATTCTAGTTTTGGCAGCCGGCTATTGTCCCCCGTATCAAGGAAGCGTTTGTAGTCAAATTCAATGTTTTTATTTCCACGTTTCACGATCATTTTATCAA
This sequence comes from Vibrio sp. 2132-1, assembly GCF_033344315.1. Classification (NCBI taxonomy): domain Bacteria; kingdom Pseudomonadati; phylum Pseudomonadota; class Gammaproteobacteria; order Vibrionales; family Vibrionaceae; genus Vibrio; species Vibrio sp. 2132-1. The sequence continues at coordinate 94,878 of NZ_JAWPON010000014.1, forward strand.
GCTGAGCCCCTGCGCGCAGGCCTCCAGCTTCGTACACAAACATTTGAATGTTGGACCCAGAAGGTAAGGTATATTCACCGGGTTTGACCACGTAGCCTTGAACGGACACTAACAACTGTTGCTGTTTAATAAAAACTCGAGCGTTGTTAACGTCACGATACACGGTCTTTAGCCTGTCGATAATCACGTCTTGGAGTTGTTGTTCATTGTAGCCGGCCACTAATACAGGGCCGACTTCTGGTAAATTAATTCGTCCACGACGATCAACCTGAAACCCTTGGTTTAACGACGCCTCTCCAGGTAAGTTAATCTGTATTAAATCACCGACCTTAACAGTATTGCTCTCATCCGCTATGGAAGAAGGTACCCACGCGACCAGGCACAACAACATTAAGAGGATAAATGGTTTCATCGTGTTCATAGCGCGCCTCCTGCCGTTGGGTTGCGGTTTATTGAGGTATCGCTATCTGAATTAGGGCTAATAACCTCGATGCTTACTCGACGATTAGTTAAACGCACGGCGGATGTTTCACCTTCATAGAGTGGCAGGTTATCTCCGACAGATTTGGTAGTGACTCTCTCTGAAGTGATACCAAATACGGTTAGGTAACGCTTTACTTGTTCCGCACGCGCTTGAGCAAGTTTCTGGTTGTAATCGGGTGTTCCAGTTGCATCCGCATGCCCCGTTACTACAAGAGATAGGTTGGGGTGGTCACGTAAAATGTAGGCTGCTTCTGCCAAATGTCCCATGTACTTCGGGTTGATTTCTGCTGAATCGACAGCAAACTGGTTGTCGATATTAAGTAGTGCATAGATATCCGAGACTATGTTTAGGTCGCTACGTAGTGCTTCAATATCATCGGGCGGTGTGCAAGTTGTTTGGCTCAGTACGTAGTCGAGTTGTTGTTCGAGCTGGTTTAAGCGTCGACGCTGAATCACAAGGTCGTTGGCAGCGTCGAGTAAAAGCCCACCTTCTAACTCGCGCGCAATTCTATTTTGTTTTTCAAGGGCCTGAACAACTGCCGCAGGAAAACACCAGCGCGCGCCCTCTTGGATTAGTGCGTCTAGATGTAACTTGGTCAATTGCCAATCAAACCTTAACCCATGTTCTGGACCTAAAGGCTCGTCAGGCATTACTGGGGAAAACTGATAATTCTCGATCGAGATATCTTGATAGCTTTCCGCCAAGCCACCTTTCCCGTGTTCTGGGTAGTCAAACGACGAACAACCAAACATGCCGACAACAAGACCGCTTACTGCATATCGTCGTAAAAGATTTACCATGCCAACCTCCGTTTAAACCGGTATTTTTAGTGTCCTTTTGAGTTAACGGGAATGGCATGGTTGATACGAAGCAAGCTCATGATTTCTAAAGGTTGGCCTGATACGTTTTCAATACTCATGCTTCTTTCACGTTCAACTAGACGCTTATATAAGTAAACAATGGCACCAATCCCTGAAGAATCAAGAAATTGGACGTGCTGTAGGTTAATTTCGACTTCTTTGTGATGATTGTTGTGAATTACTTCATCAATGTGATGTTGTGCTTGTCGACAGCCACTTGCGTCTAAGTCACCAAAAAACTCAATGGCTAACTTGTCTTGATTGATTTCTAGTTTGCGTAATTCCATGACTCTGTCTCCGTTTGTTTTTCTAATTGGATATAGAGCAGGTAACGTGCCAATTTGAAATTAATGAAAAATCAAACAGTTAAATATTGTTAATTATATTGTTCAATTTGAGAAAGGACTGATTCTCAAATTGAGAATCAAAAACGCACAGAGAAATGGTTTGCTTATAAGAGGTTTTGAGCCGAAAGAAGTCGTTAGACCGGGGGAGGCACGTCATGATTAGATTCCAACTCGATTGACGAACCATCCGCCATACGAGAATAATGTGTAACGACTAAATGCAAAACCTGTCTAAAGTTTATGATTATCTTTGCAAATTATTACTAATGTTGATTGTTATGAGTCGAAGAATAACTAGTAATAAATAGGTCATCGAGAGGACTTACGTTTCAATAAAGGCGATTTTTTGTACAAGGTCTTCTTATGCCATTAAAAATGACATTAATTGCGCTGGCTGTTATGGCAGCGTCTTCACAGCCTCAAGCGGATACGTCTTTCGCACCACCAGTTTCTCTTGCACAAAGCTATCAGGATGGCATTGATGTGTCTGAATATTGGTATAGCGAAAAACTTGATGGTGTTCGCGCTTATTGGACTGGGCAACATCTCGTGACGAGAAATGGTAATCGAATCTACGCCCCAGATTGGTTTACAGGACCTTTGCCTGATTATCCGTTGGACGGTGAACTTTGGGCTGGGAGAGGTAACTTCCATCTTGTTCAGCAAACGGTATTAGATAAAACTCCTGTAGAGTCTGCTTGGCGACACATCGACTTTATGATCTTTGATATGCCATATTCCGCTGGTGATTATCGGAAGCGTTATTACAACATCAAAGATTTAGTGCTTGAAGTCGACCAGCCTCATATCAAATATGTCGAGCACCGAGCCATTCAAAATGAAGCTCATCTGTTTACACAGTTGGATAAAATTTCAATATCCGACGGTGAAGGGGTGATGTTGCGGAAGGTATCAAGCCGCTATCAGGCTGGACGCGGTAGTGATTTGCTTAAACTTAAACGATACGCAGATGATGAAGCGTTAGTTGTGGGTTATAAGCCAGGAACAGGGCGCTTATTAGGTATGATGGGAGCAATGTTAGTTCGCTTACCAAATGGCATTGAGTTTTACATCGGTAGCGGATTTACCGATGAAGTGCGTCGCCAGCCTCCGAAAATTGGTTCAACCATTACATTTAGATATAACGGTTTTACACATACTGGTAAACCACGTTTTGCTCGATTCTTGCGTGAAAGGTTGAAGGAATAGAACGCTCTGCACTTACTAGTTGCCAACGGTTACGCCACATCGTTTGAAGAGACCCTGCCAAAACTGAACGTGGTTTAGGGTTTCTTGCCTAAATGTCCTATGTGCCTCAATGATGCCATACTGGTGACCATGGAGTTGCATACGGTTCTCCACCAAAGTGGCACCATCATTAAGTTGTTGATAGGTGCTGTCTAAATAAGCCAAATAAGGTTGCACTTCTTCAACGTAAATGGATTGAAAGACATTTCTTAAGTAGCGGAACTGGGTGGTGTCTCTGTTCGGCCCGCACAATACATTGCTCTGGTTCTGCTCAAGTAGCTGAGTTGTCGCTTTTAACCAAAGGGATGTATTTACCATTGAATAGTAAAGTCGTCCGAGTAAACGAGATTTCTCTAACTCTTCTTGATATTGAGTAACTTCCACATCGGGTAGACGTGAGACCGCGCGGTGGGGTAAATCATACATTTCGCTGAAAATACGATAGACATCGTTAATGCGTGCAATATCATTCGTCGTATTTTGAGATAGCCAATCAGAGGCTGTTAGTTGCTTTTGCATGGCATCACTTACGAGTAGTAAGTTGTCGAGATGAATGTCTAGATGTTGCCACTTGGTTGAGTAAAGCTCTGTCAATGTCGCGCGTTCTTCATCGCTAAGTGGAAATTCGGATAAACATCGATTTATGACTCTTAAAAGGGCAGTTTGATAATCAAAATCATGAAAGGCATCCTGCACCTTTCCAAGTTGTGAGTTTTTCTCGGCAAGTAAATTAAAGAGTCCGCATTGTCGTAATTGATAGCTCTCTAGCAGGCCAATAGATAGCCTTGGCAATGGCTCGAACAAAACGCGTTTCGCAGGAATCGTTACCGTAGACTGTAATTCTATTGGAATAGCAGGAACGTCCAATACATTGGCTACACGTTGATGATACTTATCAAACATGGCGTTCTCTGGATTGAACCAGTTATCACAACCATTAAGAATCAAGATTAAGAACAATAAAATAGACCGCACAAATATCCTTTTTTATAACTTCGTATCCGTTGTCTAGAGAGCAAAATCAACCACTTCGCAATCTTGTTATAAGTATACTCAACCGTGTGATTATTCGATCAAAAAAGCCAGCGGATGCTGGCTTTTTTTACTTTTTATTGAACTGAAAAGTTCAATTGCACTTCTGGCTCTTGGCGATGCATCCAACGCATTCTGACGCCTAACATAAAGGCCGCAGAAGATAGGCCGATGATAAAACCAAGCCAGAAGCCTTGTGCTCCCATTGGCTCGACAATCCAGTCTGTACGGCCAAGGACGTAACCAATTGGCAGCCCAAGAATCCAATAAGCAATAAAAGTACGGTTGAAGATGGCTCGCATGTCTTTATAGCCGCGTAATGCACCAGCTGCGATCACTTGAACCGCATCCGTACATTGATAAACAGCGGCAAACACGAGCAGGTGCATCGCTAGAGTGATTACCTCTGGGTTGCTAGTATAAAGCTCGGCGATCCACTCACGAGACAAGACGGTTAAAATCGCTGTGAGAACGGACAATGCTAGACCAACCATAATGCCGACTCGTGACGCTACGCGCGCGCCATCTACGTTTTCTTCACCAAGTCGATGGCCGACACGAATGCTTACTGCTGCACCAATACTCATTGGTAGCATAAATACCAACGAGGAGAAGTTAATCGCGACTTGATGCGCTGCCACAATGATAGGACCCAGTGGTGAAACGAGCAGTGCAACAACAGCAAACAATGTCACTTCAAAAAACAGCGCTGCTGCAACAGGAAAGCCGAGCTTGAATAGACGAACTTGCGCTTTCCATTGTGGGCGATGCCATTCTCCAAATAGGTTGATGCTTTTCAATCGCTCTGATGTCATCACATACAGCAATAGCATGGCAAACATGACCCAGTAAACAATCGTGGTTGCTACACCACAGCCAACACCGCCTAATTCAGGTGCACCAAACTTGCCGTACACGAAAATCCAGTTTAGAGGAATGTTGAGCAGCAAACCGATAAAGCCAATAACCATTGCCGGTTTCGTCAATGACATACCATCCGTAAAGCTTCTAAGCGTTTGGAAAAGTAAAAAAGCGGGTACTGCTAATATAACGGCATGAATGTATCCCACCGTTTTTTCAGCCATCAGTGCTTCAACATCCATCAGCCCGAGAATAAACTGGGTTTGAAGCAGGACTGCAATTATCGGCACACTGATCAGCAATGCCAAAACGACGCCTTGCTGAATTTCAAACGGTATTTTCACTCGACGACCAGAGCCATTTAACTGTGCGACAACAGGGACCAATGCCATTAATAAACCCACCCCAAACAAAATGGATGGTAGCCAAATACTTGAAGCGACAGAAACCGCAGCCATGTCGGTGGCGCTAACGCCGCCAGCCATTACGGTATCAACAAACCCCATACCAGTTTGAGCGACAGATGCGATCAATACCGGGGTCGCCAATTTGATAAGACTTGATGCTTCTTCTTTATAGCGATGCACGAAAAATACTCCAGAGCGGAACAATAAGTTGAAAGAATGAGAGTACTCGAGGGCAAAAGATGTGGTGAACGGATCTGATGGTTGATTTTAGTCACGATAAGGTGAAAAAATGCCTCGGAGAAACTCCGCGCAAATGATAAACAATTGTATGTTTATATTCCATAGCTAGGTAGTGAATAGTCGATAACAGTGACTGGACGCTCTCCACGCTAAGGATACGCTTTTACTGAGAACAGCAGCGAATCATGGTAATGTTGAAGCATGCATGAGAACAAACCAGTGTTCATTAAGCCGTTGCTTTATCGTCTGCGGTCTTTATTTCCGACCTGTAGCGCAGTGTTTAGGGCTTAGTCTTCGACTACAGTTGGTATTAAATCAATAGGTAAAAAGAAATGTTTACAGGAATAGTTCAGGGTACGGCGAAGGTCGTTAAAATTGATAAAAAAGAACGCTTTCAAACGCACGTTGTCGAGTTAAGCGATGAACTTTGTAAAGGGTTAGAAATTGGTGCATCCGTTGCACACAACGGATGTTGTCTAACTGTGACTAAGATCGAAGGCAACCTTATCAGTTTTGATTTAATGCAAGCGACATTGGCTCTTACTAATTTAGGTCAGCTGGTGGAAGGGGATAGCGTAAACATTGAGCGCGCGGCTAAGTTTGGTGACGAAATAGGCGGGCATAGCATGTCTGGTCATATTAGTTTGACGGCAGATATTGTCGATATCATCGATACGCCCAATAACCGCACGATTTGGTTCCAACTGCCGCAAGAATCAATGAAATATGTATTAGCGAAAGGTTACATCGGTTTAGATGGTTGCTCGCTAACTATTGGTGAAGTTGAAGCGTGTCGTTTTTCAGTACATCTAATTCCAGAAACCTTGCAGCGAACTCTTTTCGGAGTGAGACAAGTAGGGGAGCGTGTTAATATTGAGTTTGATCCTCAGACTCAAGCAATTGTTGATACTGTTGAGCGCGTTCTTGCAGCAAAACAGCTTTAGAATGAGAAAAAGGAGCCTAGTGCTCCTTTTTCATTTAAGCGTTTTTATATTTCTGATGTTCACATGCTCGAGCTGCTATTCGTAATTGTCATCGATAAATAGTTCGACCTTATCTTGTAACTCATCCACTCGCATATTTAGGTGGATAGCGTGGCAACAAGCTGGGCAATCATCATAAAACTCTTGGTCACCATTGCTTGCATCCAATGTAATGCCGATAGAGTGTCCGCAATGCGGGCACTTTACATACCTTTCGGTATAATTTTTCATACAACAACTCCTAATCTCGCAGGGCTTTTAAACACATTATTCATCAAGGAAGCACAGCCCTTTACTTACTTTGCCTACAAGGAAAATAGGCACAATCCAAAGTTAAGTCTCCTTTGATATTAGGTCGAGTTGTTGCTAATTGAGTCGAAATAAGTACAAAACTTGACCCCAAACTCAACCTTGAGCTTAGGGTGATCTTCTGTAGTGATGTGCCTCGAGATTTTACATCTTGAAATATGCAGTGGCTTCCAAATTAATAAGAAATGATTTTATTAATAACCAGTTGAGCCTGTTCCAAGTAATGGCCGCCAAACAAATTACAATGGTTGAGAACATGGTAAAGGTTATAGATATCTTTACGCTCTTCATAGCTTGAAGAAAGTGGCATAACCGATTCGTAGCCTTGATAAAATTCTGGTTGAAATCCACCAAAAAGCTCCGTCATCGCAATATCACACTCCCTGTCCCCCCAATAGCACGCAGGATCGTAACAGATAGGACCGAATGCAGTGAGTGCCGCATTTCCATTCCATAAATCGCCATGCAACAAAGAAGGTTCCGGAGCATGGTTTGCTAGCCGCTGTTTTACGACATCGATAAAGTCATCGATATCAACCAAGGTGACGCCTTTTTCTTTAAGGAGCTGTAATTGCCATCCTATGCGTTGCTCAGCAAAGAATACACACCATTTCTTGTGCCATTTGTTGGGCTGTAGAGTCGAACCGAGATAGTTGTCGGTATCAAAACCAAACTCTTTTTGCTCGCCCCACTGGTGTAGGTGAGCTAATTGCTGCCCAAATTTAAAGCTGTTGGGACCATCTTCTAATGGTTTCGTTGGAAGGTAGTTAAGAATTAAGAATGAGGCATTTTTGGTTTTACCAACCAATACCACCTCAGGTACAAATAGGGTGGATGTTTCACGCAAAAGATGCAGGCTTTCAGCTTCTACCTCAAATTTCGACAAAAACTCGCGATCGTTAATTTTCACAAAATAACGTTGCTCGCCATCATTGATCATGTAGCTTTCACTGATATCCCCACCAGACAGCCTTACTTTTTCCGTGATCTGGTAATCGAACAATAAAGTATCAGAAAGCTGTTGCGATATTGCTTGCCACATACAAAACCTCGCGAATCTATTTGACCACCAATAGTTTAGGATAAATAGCAGGGAGTTGGCGCTATGTTGAGCATACTTAGTAAAGAAACCTTCCTCTTAGTGTAGTCAATTTGTATAAATGTGAATCAAATCGCTTATAAGCCTCTGATTTGTTGGCTTAGCATATGGAGATGAACGTTTACAACAGGTATTATGATTTTTTTGACGTTAGTTCCATTGGTGGCATGAAAATACTGATATGTGATGACTCAGCTGTTGCAAGAAAGCTTATTGCGCGTTCTATCGTACAAGATACATCATTGCATCTTATTGAAGCGCAAGATGGTTATGAGGCGCTTAATATTCTTGCTGAGCAAAATATCGATATTTTGTTTCTCGATTTAACGATGCCCATAATGGATGGTTTTGAGGTCCTCGAATCATTACCTGTTAGTCAGTACCCGACCAAAATCGTCATTATTTCTGGAGATGTTCAACAAGAGGCAAAACAGCGCTGTCTCGATCTTGGTGCTCAAGCTTTTATCGCTAAGCCTCTGACAGAAGAGCAGGTGCTCCCACTATACGAACAATTAGGGCTGCATTATGCGTTCAAACCTAGTCATTCGGTTGATTCTAAAAACCAGGGTTGCGAAGAGCTTTCCTTACTAGCCAAATTCCGTGAAATTGCGAACATTGCCCTTGGTAAAGGGGCTGCGATTATGGCTGACCATTTACATGAGTTCATCCAACTTCCTGTTCCTCATGTTGGACCGTTGTCCTACGGCGAGCTTCATATGACACTGGTTGATGTGGTTGGGCGTGACAGTTCCGTTGCGGTAGCGCAGAGGTTTGTCGGTGGTGGTATTCACGGAGAGGCACTGGTGTGCTTACGTGGTAGGGATATCAATCAGATTGGGGAAAAATTAGGTTACCTCCTTGAGTTTACGCCTCATAATGAAATCATCTTGAATATCTCTAACCTACTGGTCTCGTCATTTCTCACATCATTGGGCGATCAACTCGACAAGCAGTTCTCACTTCGTCAGCCAGGCATTGTGGATACCTTAACACCTTATTGTGAAGAGCAAGGCGAGTTGGGTGAGCTCTTTACTATCGAATACACCTACATGGCAGAAGCGCTCGATTTCGAGTGCGAGGTACTGTTTTTAATTGATAAGCCATCCGTAGAAATAATCTATGAAATCATGGAGCTAATCTAATGTCCGATATCACGCTGGACATAGCAGACTTTCATTGGGTCACACAAATTCTCGATACGATGGATTCAGGGCTTATTGTTTTGGATCAAGAGTATAAAGTGTGTGTGTGGAACAGTTTTATGCAGTCATACAGTGGCGTTCTATCACAAGAAATTCTTGGTGAATGTTTATTTGAGCATTTTGAAGAGCTGCCAAGAACTTGGCTAGAAACCAAGATAAAAGCTGCCGCCGATCTGGAAACTCGTTCTTTTTCTAGCTGGGAAAACCGACCGTACCTTTTTAAGTTCAACAATTTTTCTCCGGTTTCAAACAGCAGTGATTTTATGTATCAAGATATCGTGATCACGCCGTTAATTGGGCTTTCAGGAGAGGTCAGCCACATAGCGATTCAAGTCAATGATGTTTCTGAAACTGCGAGAAATCGCATTCATTTGAAAGAAACAAATCAACATTTGTCGGAAATCAGTCGCAAAGATGGTTTAACAGGTTTATTTAATCGCGCTTATTGGGAGCAATCATTGAAAGATGAGTTTGCTCACTTAAAAGTTATCGACGGACCATGCTCATTAGTAATATTCGATATCGACCACTTTAAGAAGGTGAATGATACTTATGGTCACCCGACAGGGGACGAAGTCATTCGTCGAACCTCTGCCTTGTTGAGAAAAACAGCAAGGAGCAGTGACATCTGCGGTCGTTTTGGTGGTGAAGAGTTTACGGTACTACTTCCTCACACAAACCAGGAGCAAGCTTGCTATTTCGCAGAGCGTTTGCGCAAAAGAATTGAGCAAGAGATCGTGAAAGTGGAAGATTTTTTGATTAATTACACAATAAGTATTGGTGTTTGCGAGTATAAGCCTTATTTTGAAACTCACACTCAATGGTTAAAGAGTGCCGATGCTGCGCTGTATCGTGCAAAAGAAAATGGTCGTAACCAAACCTGTTTGCATGAAAATGACTGAAATATAAAAAGGTTTGAAGAAACCCTGCATCCGAATTCAGTGAAGCAAAGCTCAATTGTTTGAAAATCATCCAGTTGGTTCGTGAATGTTTGTTAATATGAAATAAGTTAATGAAATTTTCTCGGCATGTCTTACTATTGAAACTATTCTGCTTTCAGCTTCGAAGGCTTGCAATAAACGGAGAAAAACAGTGGTTTTAGAAACCGATGGATATCTCGCTCTTATCGAGCACTTGTCTCTAAATCTAGATATTTTTACGACCGAAATTGGCGACACTGGATCCGAAAGCATCGAAGATGTTGTCACCGATATGGTGGCTTCAAACATCATGGCGATTTTTGAGCAAAATCCAGAACTTCACTCGAGCGTACGCTTCAAATTGTTGAAAGAGGCTGATGCAGTTGTTGAAGATCTTGGTGAGATATTGGCTGGGGTATGGCATAAAAAAGCGACCAATGAACAGATCACGTTCCTTGATGAATACATCGCTCTGGTCAAAAATCTGTTCGATAATGCTGTTGCGACTTACGACTGATATTGTTTTAACTTACAGCAATGTCCGGTTAAAGAGTGAGAGGAGTTACATTGTAACTCTTCTTATTTGCCAAAACTTAGATGCCCAGTATGGGTTGTCGATTCTTGAAATAATCACACCTCTAGACGTCGATGCATGCATGAACTGCTTGTTACCCAAGTAAATTCCGACATGATAAGTTGTACGTCTTGTTTTAAAAAACACTAGATCCCCTTGCTTGGCATCCGTCCAACTTAACTCCACACCTTGCTTTGATTGCTGCTTCGTTGTCCTTGGTAACGAGAGCTGATAAGCCTCAATAAACGCTTTTTGTACAAATGCTGAGCAATCAATTCCAGATTTCTGTGTCCCGCCTAAGCGATAAGGCGTGCCGTGCCACTCTGTGTAAAAGTCGAACAAGTCAGGGTTGTCCGACAATAGCTGATTTGTAGGTGTTGTCACCTGTGCTTGCTTACTAGGCTCAGGCCCAGAAGAGCAGGCGCCTATTAGCACACTGATTATCAAAGGAAAATATACTCGACGCAAATCACCACCTGTCATCTCTATGACTCACAACTGAAATATTAGTGTCATAACCAATCCATAGTATGGGCTGCAAATCACGGTTTTGTCTCACAAATGTGACGGAATCACTGCAGAACCGATTCAACCTTAAGAAAGAATAAAAATTGATTATGGCAAAGCGAAAACGCTCACGCACATCACTTTCACTGATTCAGGCTGTCAGTGCAACATTTTTAACTATCATTGCTCTTGTTATAGCCCTTTCTGTCTCAAGTTTCAAAGGAATGGAACAGGTAGGGGAACAATTTGAAGACTTGTCGCAAAAAGCATTACCCATCGCGATGGCAAACGCAAAGTTAACCAGGAATGTATTGGAGATGGTTAAGCTACTCAACCATGGTATGCAGATTACTGAGCCGAAAGAGTTGCCTCTCATAAAAGAGCAAATCGACTCTCTTGCAACTCAAAGCACAACTTTGGTTGTGGAAGCGTCTGGTGTAGCTCAGCAACTCTCGGAGGAGTTAGACACCAAACTAGCGCGTTTACATAACATCACGCAGTCCATTTTGTTGAAGCAATCTTCGGTGATACAAATTCAAATCGATATTGATGCCGCTGTTGGTGGGTTTCGCTATGGGCTTAGCTCTATCGGTCCGGAAATGAATCGAATCAGTTCGTTCCTTAGTGCCGATAATCCTGGGTCGAGCGATGCCGCTAACCGTTTCATTGCTTCTGCGAGCTCAATGGAAAGTACGTTCTTAGTCATGATGATGCACTCAGAATTAAACAAAGCCGAAAAAGAATACCGAGAAATGCGAAATCGCATAGCAGGTATTAAACTCGCCTATGAAGACTTCCAATCTTTCCATCCTGAAGTAAGTGAATATGCAAGCTTAACCGCACCATATGAGATGGTGAAACAAGGCTTTAGTGAAAAGGGCGTGCTGCGTTTGATCCTCGCCAAACTAGAACAAGGGGAATTGCAACGTTCAGAGTTTAAACAGGCTTCGATGCTTGCGGATGAAACCATGCGGTTACTTGATCAAATCTCCCAAACCGCTGGTCAGTTGATCGATGAAAAGGAGCGGGTGGTCAACGAGACCATTGAATCGGTGAGCGTTGTGCTCGTGTTTGCGGCGTGTGTGATTTCTTTTATTATTCTGGTTACTTGGTTTAGCCTAAAGTCATGGACAAACCGAGGGTTAAGGAATGTACTAACGCGTCTTTCAGCACTTACCGAACATGATTTTCGTGACAAGGCAGAAGAAGTCGGCCCCTATGAGCTGAAGGAAGTAGCTCGAAAGTTGAATCAAGTAATCGATTCCACACACGACTCCATTCAAACGGTGACACGCAATTGTGAAACGCTTTATCAGACGGCAGAAGTAAGTCACAGTGCAGCCGAACAAACAAGTGATGGGTTGGCAACACAAAATGAAGCGTTGTCGAGTATGATCACGACCATAACGCAGCTTGAAGCCTCTATTCGTGAAATAGCAATGGTGACTAATGCATCTTCACAGGACTCGCTCCTTGCAACCCAACACACTGAAAAAGGGGTTCAAGTCGTGGAACAAAACCGCGAACGTTTGGAGTCATTAGAAAGCTCTTTGGATGTAAATGAACAGTCAATGTTAGAGCTAGACCAGCGTGTTAAACAGATTCGTGAAATGGTGGATATGATCAGTGGGATCGCGGACAACACCAACTTACTTGCTCTCAACGCAGCAATAGAAGCTGCCCGTGCTGGTGAGCAAGGGCGTGGATTTGCGGTTGTCGCTGATGAAGTTCGCAAACTTGCAAGTGATACCTCTCAACAAACTACGAACATCCGAGAAATGATGAGCGAGCTTATTACTGCCGCAGAGCGTTCGCGCCAAGCAGTTAATGATTCAAGAGAAGAAATGACCCACGCGCTACAGTCCAGCAATGAAGTGAAATCGACATTTTCTGATATCAACCTCGCGGTTAAGCACATTCAAGAACGTGTTGAGCAAATCTCAGTTGCTACAGAAGAACAAGAACGAGCGACGGCAGATGTATCTCAATCCATCACGCATATTTCTGATCTTGGCGAACGCACAAAGCTGCAGCTTGAGTCTATGGTTGAGAGTTCTGAGCAAGTGGCGGAAATTGCCGGGCACCAGCAAGCAATGCTGCACAAGTATGAGCTTCATCAGACCAAGTAAATGAGATGTTTCCACCGACTAAAAGCAGAACCTCGGTTCTGCTTTTTTGTTACGGCTACCCATTCAATGGCTCCTATTTGCATTGCAAGAGTGAGTTACATCTCATCTCGTTCATTTCTAAAGGGTTTAGTTATCACAACGTGATGTTAATGCTTTGTTCGAGGGACTCGTTGACTAGAATGTCGCTAGAATTCAAAGGAATGAATCATGCAGTTATCACAAAGAGCCAGCCTCATACTAGTTAATCATCACCAAGAGCTTTTGCTTATCCACCGCGTTCGAAACGACAGACAGTATTGGGTTTTCCCTGGCGGCAGTGTTGAAGCAGGTGAGAAGCCTGTTGAAGCTGCTAAAAGAGAAGCGCTGGAAGAAACCTCAATAGAACTTGGCTCGGTTAAGAAAGTTTTGGAACTCGAAAATCAAGGTCGCTTAGAAACCTATTTTCTTTCTTATGTAGGGAACTTAAAAGTGAAACTAGGGAGTGGGCCAGAGCAAATCAGAAAATCAGATGTTAATCAGTACCATTTGAAGTGGGTGCGTGTAGAGCAACTTCACTCGATTTCTTTATATCCAGAGAAAGCTAAAGCCTTTTGCTTGAAGCATAAGGAGTGGTTTTGTGATCGATAAAGTTTGCCCCGTTGTTCTACGTAATCAAAATCAAGAGATCCTACTTTTTAAACATCCGTTGGCGGGTGTTCAGCTTGTCAAGGGCACTGTTGAAGTGTTTGATGAAAGTTACATCATAGCAGCCAAGCGGGAGCTCGCTGAGGAGTCTGGTATCACACATGTTCGTTCCGCACGATATTTATGCTCATGGGACAGTGGCTTTCAAAATCAAGTATGGCATTTTGTTTTGTGTGAGTGTGCTGGCCTCGCTAATTCATGGCTGTTTCATACGCAAGACGATGGCGGACATGATTTTGCGTTCTTCTGGCACGATGTCGAGAGCGGCCTTCCAGCGAATGCACATACTGTGTTTCAGCGCGGGCTGGAAAAGGTACGAGAGTTGATAAACCAAGGCGTGATTTAAAGGAGGATTCTGTCATTGCATTGGCGGATTTGGGCGAAACGCCACAGCAAACACTATGCTTCTACTAGAAGCAAATAAAGAAGGTAGAGCAGCCGTTACTGTTCTCATCGTGTTGATAATGGCACTGTCGATCTCAAAAATGGCGATGAGATTACAAATGTTTAAGTGACTTCTATATGCTTTGCTCATTCATTCAGATAAGGAAACGGTAATGGATAAATTCGTCGTGTTTCTCTTATGCCTTTTTATGACAGTTGGCGGAGTGGTTCATCTTTATGACAACATTGTTGGTGGCTTTTTACCTTACGATTTTGCGCCACGCTGGTTGAATATGTATTGGAGCGCTTTGGGACTATTGGACTTATTAGCAGCGTATCTATTGGTCAAGCATCGCCGCTCTGGCCTAGTCGTTATGTTATTGATTCTTATAACCAATGTTATCTTTAGTTCCCACGCTCACTATACATTAGAAATATTAGATAACAACGTCGCCCTACAAATGAAGACACTGTTTTTAGGGTTCTCATTTGGGGTATCTATCTGGTTATGGAATGCGCGAAAACATAGTCAATCGCGCCAAATATTTCGTTAATTATTATTTTCACAACACTCGATTAAGGATTGTAAACAGGGACTCGTTATGAACGATTTTAAAGACTTGGCCAGTTTTGCTGGTTTCAGCGTACTGACAGGTTTGAGCTTTGCCACCACTTTCTTCAGCCTTGCTTTTCTATACAGCTCAATAGAGGCACAGCAAGTAATGAACACCAATGCTTTGGCATGTGCAGTGCTTGGTGTTGTTGGTTTATTTGTTGGTATTACTCAGCTAAACAAAAAGCGTCAGCTAGCAGAAAACTAATCTGTTCTTACACATCATGAGGATGAAGTAGTGTTTAACTGGGGTTTAGGCTTGGTCTATTCGTTTGGTTGACATACTTCATCCAACAATATTTTTTCAACCATTACTTCTTCTCTTTATTGTAGCGAAAGGGCTGCGTTAACAGCTTATCTAATCTTTGCTCTTCTTCGTCTCTAATTTCCGGCACACCAATAACAACATCTTCATGACCCAACTTAGGCTGAGCTCGGTATGTCCCAAAAAAGCGGTCCCAAACTGAAAGGAAAAAACCAAAGTTTGAGTGGGTCTCTTTTACTATCACTGAATGGTGCACGCGATGCATGTCTGGTGTAACGATGACGTTTCGCAGTTTTTGGTCCATAGATAAAGCCAGTTTTGCATTACTGTGATTAAACATCGCGCTCGCATTAAGCACAATTTCAAATACCACAATTCCGATAGGTGAAACACCTAAGATAAACACGGCTGCAATTTTTACTCCCATTGAAATGATTATTTCGAAGGGATGAAAGCGTGCGCCTGTAGTGACGTCTATGTCGAGATCGGCGTGATGCATTCGGTGAATCTTCCACAGCGGTTTTACATGATGAAAGACAACATGCTGAGCGTAAATGACGAAATCAAGCAAAATGACGGTTAGAAAAATATTTAACCAAGCGGGGAGGGACAGAATATTGAGCAGCCCCCATTGTTGCTCCTGAGCTATGACCGCAGCTTGAAAGGCGGCGATAGGCATGATTAAAGCAATAACTAGGCTGTTAAAAGCGACCAATGACAAGTTATTGACCCAGCGAAACCTGCGCGAAGCGGTCAGTGTTTTTCTAGGCAATTTGTTTTCCCAAATGGCACAAAGCAATAATACGCCAAGGAAAAAGCCTAATCTGAGCCATGAGGGTTCTTGAAATGTCGTTTCTGTCACTGTCATTCCCTTATTTATTTCTTTATCTATGACCGAGATAAGAGTGAAATTATTTCAACACACTGCTGATGGGCTTATCTTGAGGCGAAACCATAATATCAGTAAAATCGCGCTCTACTTTTTACTTGGCATTACTTACCATGAGAATTCACGCTTTCCACCGTTTATATCAGTACCGACAATCTATCTCAACCAAGCCTTTCAATGCGCGTGGATGTAAAGTGGTTCGTTGCCAATATTGCCAGGTTTCTGAGCAACACTGTTTGTGCGACCTTCAGCCAAACATCAAGGCCAATATTGCATGTATGTTGATTGTTTCTGAAAACGAAGTGTTTAAGCCAAGTAATACCGGTCGTCTAATTGCTGATACGATTCAAGAGACTTACGTGTATCAATGGAACCGAACAGAACCGTCTGAAGAGATGCTCGCGCTACTACAGGATGACAGCTACCAACCGGTGATTGTATTTCCTGCAGACTATGTGGATGATCCCTCTCGTTTAATTGAAGATCTAGAGCCAGCGCGATTGCTAAAAGAAGATGTCGAGAACAAAAAATGGTTGCTGATCTTTATTGATGGTAGCTGGCGTGAGGCACGAAAGATATTCCGTCGTTCTGATTTTCTTAAATCTTTGCCTGTGCTTTCCATTGAGCCGGAATCTCTGTCTGAATACATCATGCGCCGCTCCGAGAATGAGCAGCATCTTTCAACCGCCGAAGTCGCGACATTAGTTTTAAAACAAGCTGGTGAGCCTAAAGCTGCGGAATGCCTTCAATTGTGGTTTGAAGCCTTCAGAGAAACTTACATGCTGAGCAAGACTCGAGTCAAAAACGACCCTAACCAGCCACACTTGAAACGTTTCAAAGAGTGGATGAAAACCGAGAGCTGACTCTAAGGAATGAGCTTTTGTTGATGGTATGTTGTTCAACTGGCTTCGGTGAGGGGATAAATCTGCATTCGGTCACGGTTTGCAGGCGTACAGATATGGATAATGCCATCAGTTTATACTTTTGACTCTAGCCATTTTTGAGAGTCGTTTGAAGCATTTTTTAGGAGAGAAATACATGTATTACGGCTTTGATGTCGGTGGCACTAAAATTGAATTTGGTGCATTTAACGAGAAGCTTGAGCGTGTAGCGACGGAACGTGTACCTACACCAACAGACAACTACGAGCTGCTGGTTGATACCATTGCGGAATTGGTGAATAAATACGATACAGAGTTTGGCTGCGAAGGTACGATTGGTCTTGGCTTGCCAGGTATGGAAGACGCCGATGATGCAACGGTACTAACAGTTAACGTTCCTGCGGCAAAAGGCAAACCACTTCGTGCTGATCTGGAAGCTAAAATCGGTCGCAGCGTAAAAATTGAAAACGATGCAAACTGTTTCGCGCTTTCTGAAGCGTGGGACGAAGATCTTCAAGATGAACCATCTGTGCTAGGTTTGATCCTTGGTACTGGTTTTGGCGGTGGCTTTATCTACGAAGGTAAAGTATTCTCTGGCCGCAACCACGTAGCGGGTGAGGTGGGTCACACACGTCTTCCTATCGACGCATGGTTCCACCTGGGCGAAAACGCACCATTACTTGGCTGTGGCTGTGGCAACAAAGGCTGTTTAGATAGTTACCTATCTGGTCGTGGTTTCGAGCTTCTTTACGCGCATTACTACGGCGAAGAGAAGAAAGCGATCGACATTATTAAAGCGCACGCAGAGGGTGAAGAGAAAGCAGTAGAGCACGTCGAGCGCTTTATGGAGCTGCTAGCAATCTGCTTTGCAAACCTGTTTACTGCAACAGACCCACACACCGTTGTACTTGGTGGAGGCTTATCTAACTTCGAATTGATTTACGAAGAGATGCCAAAACGCATCCCTAAACACTTATTGTCTGTAGCTAAGTGTCCTAAGATCATCAAAGCAAAACACGGTGATTCAGGTGGTGTACGCGGCGCTGCGTTCTTAAACATCAAGTAGTGACTGAAACCTTACTCGATACAAAGTAAGAAGAAATTTAAAGCCCCGTTTAGACCATCGAGGTAAAACGGGGCTTTTACTTGTATATCGAAGTAACTTATATACCCAAGTAACTTCTATATGCTTGGGTATAGAGCACGAACAAAAAATAGCATGCATAAAAAACTCGCGACGAATCGCGAGTTTTCTGTTTACAGCTAAGCTTATTTGTTCTTTTTGCCTACGCCTAGGTTTTCTTTTTGAGCTAGGGTGATTTTACTAAAGCCTAATTTTCTGAAGTAGTTGTCGCGGTAGTTGCGCACTGCTTTAGTGTCAGACACTGCTTCGATTTGTTGCTCCATCTTTAGGAACTCAGTGATATCGATACCTTCTGCCTCGGCAACTGCTTCTTGAATGTTGCGGTGTTGCTGGTATGAGAATGTCAGTTCTTTGTCTTGGTCTTTGTAAGTGTAAAGAATGGTGCGAGCCATAGCTGTCTCTCTGAAAAGGTTTCTGTATTAAACAAAAAGGCCAGACTCGCTGACCTTTGAATTTCTAGTTTGAGCTAGATTCTGCCTTGAAGTGGGATAATTGTCACGCTTTCTCCCGCTTTTACTGTATCAATAGCTGGGGAGATTTCGATCAAACAGTTTGCCTCACTCATTGAGCGCAAAATACCAGAGCCTTGCTTGCCTGTTGTACGAACGGTTAAACGGCCAGTTGCATCCAGTTCATAGACGCCACGGCTAAACTCGGTACGACCTTGTCGAGAGCGAAGGTTTTCAGTCGCGATGGCATTCACTTTCAGAGGCTTCCAGCCTTGTTCGCCTTGCATCTTACGCAGTGCAGGCTCGACAAAGTTAATGAAAGAGACCATCACGGCAACAGGGTTGCCCGGCAGACCAAAGAACGGCTTGTTGTTGATTTGACCAAACGCTAATGGACGTCCCGGACGCATGTTGATTCGCCAAAAATCTATTTGACCAAGTTTATCCAAGGCAAGTTTGATGTAATCCGCATCACCAACGGATACGCCACCAGAAGTCATAACCACGTCCGCTTGCGCCGATGCGTTTTCCAACGCTTCAATCATTAACTGTTCGTTGTCTTCCAGAATACCGAAATCCAAGATCTCGCAGCCGAGCTTTTCAAGCATGCCCATGATGGTAAAACGGTTGGAATCGTAGATAGAATTCGCTTTTTGCTCTGTTCCCGGCGCTTGCACTTCGTCACCGGTGGAGAACACGGCAACTTTCAATTTTCGGAATACATTCGCTTCACCAAAGCCAAGCGAAGCGATCATGCCCATTTCTGGAGAGGCGAGGCGAGTGCCTGCGGTAAAGACGTCACTGCCGATAGCGAGATCTTCACCTGCTTGACGAACGTTTTGGCCTGCTTTGATGTTCGCACCGTTAAAAGTGACCTTGTCACCTTCTTGAGTGGCTTGCTCACGCATGACCACTGTATCGCCGTTACGTGGTGTTGGTGCGCCAGTCATGATCTTAACTGCTTGACCAACGTCCAGAGGCTGATCGTAAGCATGGCCCGCCATCACTTCAGCAACCACTTGGTAGCTATCACGGTCAACATCATCACTGCGGATGGCATAACCGTCCATCGCGGAGTTGGTGTATTGCGGCACATTTACTGGTGAAACGATATGTTCCGCAAGAACGCGGCCATAGGCGTTTTCAATCTTGCATGCTTCTATTTCCGAAACCGTGTTCACCAAAGAAAGGATTTTCTCTTGGCCTTGAACCACAGAAAGGAAAGCCGGAGAAAGTGTGTCGCAACATGCGGCTTCTTTCTCTTTGTTTTTTGGTGCTTTCGCTTCTTGAACATACTGAATAACGAACTGAGCAATCGCTTCAAGATCATTGATGTTCATTTGTGGCAGTTCAGAGTCCAACTCGCCGCCGTCTGAAGCGATAGCGATGATGTTTTCATCGTTTGGATAAAGCCAAGGCTTGCCGACTTCTTCACGGTGCAATTCGATTTTAGGAAACGCGATGTTTTTGCAGCCTTCGACCAAAACCACATCAAGCATGTCTTCATCAAAACGTGTTAATAGGTATTCAAACTCCGCTTCGGCTTCTGGCGTTTCTGTCATTAACGCAAAACGGTTGCGAGAAGCAATCAGCATTTGAGATGCGCCAGCTTTGCGTAAACGGTAGCTGTCTTTACCCGGCTTATCGACATCGAAGTTGTGATGAGCATGTTTTAGCATGCCAATGCGCAGGCCCGCTTCAGTTAGCTTTGGCAATAGAGCTTCAAGTAGTGTGGTTTTGCCTGTGCCTGAATAAGCCGCAAAACCAAGAATAGGAATGTTTAGCGTGTGTTTCATGATTCTAATTGTCCAAATTGCGCCAGTTCTTCCGGAGTGTTCAAGTTGACGAAACAGTTTGGTGAGTCGCTAAAGTCAACGTAACTGGTATTGCACTCTTTGTAGAGCAGAATGATTTTGCGGTCGCCACGTTCTAAAAATGCGGTGAGTTTTGGCAGTACGCGCTTGTGGTAGAGCGTAAAAACAGGTTGCTGATGGTCACCATCATGCGCGACCAAAATATCGCTGTCTTCTTTGACGAACTGGCAGAAACGCTCGACAAGGTCGGTGTTGATTTGTGGGCTATCGCAAGGTACAAATCCGACCCAGTCAGTTTCAGCATGCATCAAACCCGCGTGAATACCGCCCATAGGCCCAGGGAAATCTTTGAATTGATCACTAAATACGAAACCAAATTTGCTGTACGCATCTTGGTTTCGGTTGGCATTAATTAAAATCCGTGGAGTTTGTGGAGATAAACGCTCAATAACGTGTTCGATGAGTGGCTTCTGATTTAACTCAATCAGACCTTTATCTTTTCCACCCATACGGCTGGCTTGGCCACCAGCCAAAATGACCCAACTAGTTTGTGTTGGTTGAAGCATATGCATTCTCTTGGGATGTTTCTTTTGGTATGACATACAACAGAGGAGACTCTATCAAAGTCTTGTCTTTAATCCACCACTGTTTTTTACATAAGTCGGTCAGTGCGTTGGCCTGATGGCTTGTCACCACGATACTGGAACCACGATCCAAAAGATCTTTCGCCATCATTACCAATCGTTCAATGGATTCTTGGTCTAAAGACGCACTTGGCTCATCCATCAATAAAATCGACGGTTTTAAAATCCAAGCCCTTGCCATGGCAACGCGCTGTTTTTCACCGCCGGACAACACGGAAATATGTTCGTCCGCTAAGGTTTCTAAACCTACCATGCGCAGCGCGTGAATAACTTGAGCTCGCTTATCTTTTTGCGTGTCTTGTTGATATTTCACTCCATAGACTACGTTTTCATATACAGTGCCGTCAAAAAGGTAAGGGGATTGATGGAGATAAATCACATCGACACGACCATTGCGACACGTCAGTCTTTTCAGCCACGTATCTTTTGGCGCAACAACATCGCCAGTAGAGGGTTTGAGCAAGCCAGCAAGGATTTTGAGTAGGGTAGTTTTGCCCACACCATTGTCACCCTTGAGATAAATGGCATCATTTGGGCCGATGGCTAACTCAGGGATGTGGAAAAGCACACGCTCTTTAAAGCGCATGGATAACTGTTCGGCGGTGATTTTTATAGTCATAATTCGCCTCGACATGGGGTTAATGGTGAGTCGTTTGTTTGCTTCATGTTCTATGTTCTATGTTCTGAGGTAGCCTTTGCCTCTCATGCTTGATAAGAAGAAGTTTAGAGCCAACGCTAAAGATAGTAATACAATTCCTAATGCAACTCCTTGCGCAAAAGCACCTTTACTGCTTTCCATTGCGATAGCCGTGGGAATGTTTCGCGTCACGCCCATAATGTTCCCACCAACCATCATTGAGCAGCCCACCTCGGTCACGATACGTGAAAACCCTGCAATGATAGCCGCAAGTAGAGGAAAGCGGGTTTCCCAAATCATCGTAGCTGCCAAGCGCGGAATGGAGACGCCCAGCGTGATGGCAGTTTCCACTGCACGACGGTCGCTAGATTGTAATGCACCATGCATCATCGATACCAAAACAGGGAAGCAGATCACCATTTGGCCGAAGATCATTGCCTTCTGAGTGAACAGCATTTGCCAGTCTCCCCAAGGGCCAGCACGCGACAGCAACATGTACAGCAACAGGCCAATCACCACGGTAGGGACCGCTTGCAGCGTATTTACGATCGACAACAAAAACCATTTACCGCGAAAGTCGGTATACGCCAGTACAAAGGACATCAAAATAGCCGGCAATACCACTAGTGATATTGCCGTGATAGAAACACTAAAGGAGACCGCAACGATCTCCCATAGGTCTGCATCAAAATTCACCAGTAAGCGAAGCGCTTCCAGTGTTGTATCAGCAAGATTCATATTGCGTTATTTGCTCTCAGCATTCGCAACAAACAGTTGTTTACCGTTTAGGCGGAAACCATTGATAAGTTCCTGTCCACGAGGGTTTACCAACCAATCACTGAATGCCTTCGCACCTTGGTAGTTAATCGTTGGGTAACGCTCAGGGTTAACAAGAATAACTTGGTACGGGTTAAACAGTTTTTCATCGCCTTGGAACAGAATTTCTAGATCCAATTTGTTTTGGTAAGCCAGCCATGTGCCGCGATCCGTCATGGTGTAGCCTTGCATTTCAGACGCCATGTTTAGAGTTGGGCCCATACCTTGACCTACGCTACGGTAGCCACCAAAGTTCGGTTCGATTTTAGTTTGAGCCCAGAAGCCCATTTCTTTTTTGTGCGTACCAGAATCATCGCCGCGAGAGATGAACGTTGCGTTTTTGTTTGCGATCTCTTTGAATACATCTAACACGCCTTCGTCATTTTTGATTGTTGCTGGGTCAGCTTTCGGGCCTACAATCACAAAGTCGTTGTACATTAGCTTGCGAGGTAAAACGCCGTAGCCTTTCTCAACAAATGCGCCTTCAGCTTTTGGTGCATGTGTCATCACCAAATCTACGTCACCGTTTTCGCCCATTTTTAAGGCTTTACCCGTACCTGCAGCAATAACATCGACTTTGTAGCCCGTGTCTTTTTCAAATTGTGGAAGCAGGTAATCAAGTAAACCTGAATGGTAAGTACTGGTTGTGGTTGCAAGGCGAACATGTTCTCCGTCTTGAGCAGAAAACGCAGAGTAACTTACAAGCGTGATAGACGTTGCAGCCAGAGTTAGCGCAATTTTTTTCATTTTTATGTGTTCCTTTCCAATGATTCTTTGGAATCTCTCCAGGTTTTAGGGAGAAGCCTTTTTGGACGAGAGCGATTAGCGTAATACGCAAGTTGTCTTAGGGTGTTGGAATAAGCAAACATCAACATCCTGAGATCACTTAAATGCGCTCCGTATCCACCTTATAGCAAACAAGATGCCAACCTTTTACAAGCTTAAAGTGCTTGGTTTATGCACTAAATCATGGGGTTATTTGCATAAAAGTTTGCGTTGGTACAAAATGTCGCACTTTTTGTAGGGTATCTCTGTTTAAACTTGGTACACTCTGTCCCATCGAAATCCATCTGGGGTAAATATGTCTACTCAATCCCATCTTAGTACAAACCAACAATATAGCGCCTTTTCCGTACTGGTCGTCGATGATGAATTAGGCATGCAAGCCATCTTGAAAAAGGCATTGGGTAAGCTTTTTTCACATGTCGATACAGCTGGTAGCATCGAAGAAGCAGAACAACTGCGTAATTCTCGACATTATGATCTGATCTTACTGGATATTAATCTGCCAGGGCGTTCTGGAATTGAGTGGGAAGAAGCGTTTGAAGATGATGACAAACGTGCCGATGTGATTTTTATGACGGGTTATGCGGATTTAGAAATTGCCATTCGAGCGCTACAGCTCGGTGCTTCCGACTTTATCCTCAAACCATTCAACCTTGAGCAGATGTTAAAAGCGGTCAGTCGCTGTATGGATCGCCGTTTGAACGAACGCATGCAGTACGCCATGACACGCGATTACCAACGTCACAATACCTCAGAGATCATCGGCGGCTCAGAAAAAACGCGTCTGCTTAAGCAACTTATTAACCAATTTGCACCATCACGTGCTTCTGTTTTGGTGGAAGGTGAGTCGGGTACGGGTAAAGAGCTAGTTGCACGAGGTATCCACCAGGCGAGTGGGAGAACGGGCCCGTTTGTGCCAATCAACTGCGGCGCGATTGCACCTGAGCTACTTGAAAGTGAGTTATTTGGTCATACATCGGGCGCGTTTACCGGTGCGAAAAAATCTCGTGAAGGTTTGTTCCGCGTAGCAAATGGCGGCACCTTGTTCCTCGATGAAATTGGGGAAATGCCACTTGCAATGCAAGCGTCGCTGTTACGCGTTTTAGAGCAGCGTACGATTCGCCCTGTCGGTTCAGAAAGAGAGATCAGTATTGATGTCCGTATCGTAGCGGCAACCAACCGAAACCTGCAAGAAGAGGTCAATCAAGGTAATTTCCGCAGTGACCTCTATTACCGTTTAAACGTTCTGAAAATTGAAGTGTGTCCGCTGCGAGAGCGCAAAACCGACTTATTTGAGTTGGTGCCATTTTTCAGCAACATGCTGACGCGCGAGCTCGGTATGCCTGCGCCCAAATGGGCTCACGAGGATATGGAAGCCATGAGTGAGTACGATTGGCCGGGAAACATTCGTGAGCTGAAAAACTTGATTGAGCGTTGTATCTTGCTTGGCAAACCACCTGCACACTATTGGCGAGAGCTGAATGGCGGGCATTCACTGCCTAATGTATCGATTACTGTTTCTCACTCTGCTGAGTTACCAACCTTTAGAGAAGGCAAAGAATTTACTGGCGAAGGCTATCCAAACAGCTGGACGTTAAAAGAAGTCGAGAAAGCACATATTAAACAAGTCGTTAACTTGCATGAAGGTAATAAGTCTGCTGCTGCTCGTGACTTGGGCGTAGCTCGCAAGACCTTAGAACGTAAGTACAAAGAATGGGATTCTGAGGGTGAGGAATATGCCGACTAACGGCCCACAGCACAAAGGATTGTCAAAATGGACGCACCGTTTTAAAACCATGGTGCGTTATCGCTTGTTATTCTTAACCTCTGCGCCGATTTTCCTCACATTGTTAGCTCTGATCGGCATTACCATTTATTGGTCTATTCATTACACGTGGCAAAATGCGCTGCTTGATGTCTCGGAACGTCTTGGTGTTGCAAATAACAGTGTAACGTTGTTACAGCAAAAGCAAGCCAATTACGTGCGGGCGTTTGCCGATTCGTACGATTTCCGTATTCGTATTAATCAAGGAACGCCACAAGGTGACCTGAAAAAGTGGGTCACAGAGCAGAAGAAAAGATATGCTTTAGATTTTCTCTCTTTCCAACGCGTTAATTCCATGGAAAACAAATTCCGCTTTATGGATCTCACCAAGCGCGAATCGTTTTTTGATGTGCTCAATAAAGAAGAACTCGAACGCCTCGATCCTGAACTCGCCAAACGAGCAGAAGTGCCTATTCTTGCTGATGGTGACAGGGAGGTGCGTGGGTTAGTCAGTCGGACCGTGATTCCGGTATACAGCCAAGCGAACGATTTGATCGGCTTTCTGGATGGTGGTTTGCTCCTTAACAATAGTACAGTGCTGGTGGATCAAATCCGCGATCTCATATACTTAAGTGATAATGACCGCCTTCGCCCTGTGGGTACGTTGACGGTATTTCTCGATGATTTGCGTGTGAGCACCAACGTTCCTTTAGACAGCGATCATAGGCTAGGGCGCGCCATAGGCACTCGCGTGAGCGCAGAAGTGTATAACCAAGTACTTTCGAAGGGTGAACAGTGGGTTGATCGCGCTTATGTGTATGACGCTTGGTATATTACGGCGTATCAACCAATCAAAGACCAATACGACAATGTTATTGGTATGCTTTATACGGGTTACCTCATGTGGCCATTCGTTAAAGCCTACATGACGAACATTGCCGAAATCAGCTTGATTACGGTTATGTTATTGCTGGTTTCCGGCGTGATGGTATATCGCGGTTCTTATGATCTGTTTCGACCGATCGAACGCATTCATAAAGTGGTGAAGCAGGTCCAACAAGGTAAAGAAAAACGGATTGGCCCGTTAGGATTAGATGCCGATCATGAACTTGCGCAGTTAGCCAGACAGTTTGATGATATGTTAGACGCGCTAGAAGAGCGCAAAATTGAATTGAAAAACTCCGCAGCTCAACTTGAATGCAAAGTTCAAGAGCGTACGGCAAGCCTGAGAGAAAAAACCCAAGATCTTGAACTGCATATTCAATTGCTCAACCAAACCCGCGACAAACTCGTTGTTCATGAAAAACTGGCAGCACTGGGAGAACTCACCGCGGGGATTGCTCACGAAATTAATAACCCAACCGCCGTGATTCTTGGCAACGTAGAATTGATCCATTTTGAATTAGGTGACGATGCAAGTCGAGTACAAGAAGAAATTGATGCGATTCACGCGCAAATTGATCGTATCCGCAATATCACACGCAGTTTATTGCAATACAGTCGCCAAGGCGGTGTTCAAGATGAAATCACTTGGCAACATGTCAATCCTATCATTGATGAAAGCATCACCTTGGTTAAAACTGGCACCAAGAAACGCGACGTTGAGTTTGTGACTGACCTACAAGCGCATACGTCCGTTGAGATAAACCGTCACCACTTGCTACAAATCTTAGTTAATTTGCAAATGAACGCCATTCACGCAATGAGCGGTAAAGGAACTTTAACAGTAGTCAGTGAAGACTGGATTGAAGAGGGCGAAGTGAAAGGAGCTGCGATTCATGTTATCGATGAGGGCTGCGGTATTAAACCAGAAAACTTGAGTCGAATCTTCTCGCCATTTTACACAACGAAACGAGAAGGCACAGGGTTAGGGCTATCGGTCTCCCAAAGTATTCTCAGCCAAACGGGTGGTGAGTTAAAAGCAGAGTCTGAATGGGGAAAAGGCAGTAAATTCAGTATTTATTTACCTAAAAAAGCCGAACTGATCCTAGAGGTGACGAATATCGCTTAGTCACTTGTTGTAAGCATTACGGAAGAAAGAGCCAGTTATAATACTGGCTCTTTTTTGTATTCAATGACGCATTTGTGCTTGAGCTTTTTGCTTTGAAGAAGCACTGCGATGGTTTCACTAGCTATGAATTAATAAAAACAACACTTGCAGTATGTAGCATGAACAAGTACCGTTGCCCGGTTTTTCTAAATACACCCCAATTGCTAAGGTAAAGGTTTTGATCTCCACAGCGAATATTACTCAACAATTCGGCGCTAAGCCTCTATTCGAAAACATTTCAGTTAAGTTCGGCGAAGGCAATCGCTATGGCTTAATTGGAGCTAACGGTTGTGGTAAATCAACCTTTATGAAGATCCTCAGCGGCGAGCTTGAGCAAACCAGTGGTAACGTAAGCTACGATCCAAACGAGCGCGTTGCAAAACTGAACCAGGACCAGTTCGCTTACGAAGAATTTACTGTAATCGATACCGTTATCATGGGTCATAAAGAGCTATGGGAAGTGAAGAAAGAGCGTGACCGCATCTACTCACTTGCTGAAATGAGCGAAGAAGACGGCATGAAAGTGGCTGACTTAGAAGTTCAGTTTGCTGAAATGGACGGCTACATGGCAGAAGCCAAAGCGGGCGAGCTTCTTCTTGCTGTAGGTATCCCAATGGAGCAACACTTCGGTCTAATGAGTGAAGTAGCACCAGGTTGGAAACTTCGTGTGCTTCTAGCGCAGGTTCTATTCGCAGACCCAGATGTGATGCTTCTTGACGAACCTACCAACAACTTGGACATGGACACAATCCGTTGGTTGGAAGACACGCTAAACGCGCGTAACTGCACAATGATCATCATTTCGCACGACCGTCACTTCCTAAACTCAGTATGTACACACATGGCTGACTTGGACTACGGTGAACTACGTGTTTACCCAGGTAACTACGACGAGTACATGACGGCGGCTTCTCAAGCTCGCGAACGTCTACTAAACGACAACGCTAAGAAGAAAGCACAAATCGCTGAGCTACAAACTTTCGTTGCGCGTTTCTCTGCAAACGCATCGAAAGCAAAACAAGCGACATCTCGTGCGAAGCAAATCGACAAGATCAAATTGGACGAAGTGAAAGCGTCTAGTCGTCAAAACCCATTCATTCGTTTTGAACAGTCTAAAGAGCTGTTCCGTAACGCTCTGATTGTAGAAAACCTGAGCCAAGGTTTTGAAGAGGACTTGTTCTCAGACTTCAATGCAATTTTTGAAGTGGGAGAGCGCGTTGCGATCATCGGTGAAAATGGTGTGGGTAAAACAACACTTCTAAACACGCTTGCTGGTGTACTTGAACCGCGTGCTGGTGAGTTCAAATGGTCTGAAAATGCAAACATCGGTTACTACGCGCAAGACCACGCGCATGACTTTGCAGAAGATATGAATCTAACGGATTGGATGGGTCAATGGCGTCAAGAAGGTGATGATGAGCAAGTCGTTCGTGGTTTCCTTGGTCGTATGCTGTTTGGTCAAGATGACATTAAGAAGTCAGTAAAAGTACTGTCTGGTGGTGAGCAAGGTCGTATGCTGCTTGGTAAGCTAATGATGCACAAGCCAAACATGCTGCTAATGGACGAACCAACCAACCACATGGACATGGAATCAATTGAATCTTTGAACACCGCGCTTGAGCAATACAAAGGCACGTTGTTCTTCGTCTCTCACGACCGTGTATTCGTAGACTCGTTAGCAACGCGTATTATCGAAATCCGCGATGGTAAAATCACAGACTTTAAAGGCACTTACTCTGAGTTCCTAAAATCTCGTGGCGTTGACGCGTAATTACTCGCAAAGCGTTTAAAAAGCAAAAGCCTCGCTATTTAGCGAGGCTTTTTTGATATTTGGCCTTAATCCTTAAACTGACCGGTTATATACGCATAGAGCCCGACCACGCCAAAGGTAATAATCATAGAAAGCATGATACCGCTGGGCGTAAGCAGAAAATTCCACAATTGGTCATTATTCATAGTCCACATCCTCTGTGAATCCGCATTATTGGTTTTAGTTTACACTGAAAAGGTGTTATTGGTTGCCTTTTACATCAAATTCAACCTTGTCGGCTCCTGTAAACACTTGGAAGCGCAAACCTTTCGCACGCGCAATGGTCGTAATACCAAATTGCTTCGCTAGATCTAACCCCATTTGAGTAACGCCAGAGCGAGAAAGCAGAACAGGAATGCCCATTTGAGCCACTTTAATCACCATCTCTGATGTAAGGCGACCAGTTGTGTAGAAAATTTTATCTTCACCTGTTTCTTCTTTGAGCCACATCTCACCTGCAAGTGTATCCACTGCGTTGTGACGGCCGACATCTTCCACAAATGACAACACTTCATTACCTTTGCAAACCGCACAGCCGTGTACTGCGCCCGCTTTTTTGTAGGTGTCGTTGTAATGAGTTAACGCTTCCAGCGCAGAATAAATCTCTGACTGCTTAAGAGGAACTTGAGGCACTTGATAATTTTCAAGCTGCTTCATCACGTTGCCATACATAGTGCCTTGACCACAACCTGAGGTGACGGTTTTCTTTTTCAGGGCGCCTTCTAAGTGCTCAGTGTTTTCTTTAGTAATCACCGCTGCGGAATGCGTTTCCCAGTCAATAATAACGGATTCGATCGCGGCTGGATCGGACAGGAAGCTTTGGTTTTTTAAATAACCGAGTACTAGTGCTTCTGGACGCGAACCTAGCGTCATGAGCGTGACCACTTCTTTCCAGTTCAGCATGACCGTAAGAGGACGCTCGCAAGCGATTTGCTTCGTGAGCTTTTCGCCGTACTCGTCGTACACATCGACTTCAATGGTTTGCAGGGGATTTTCACTGGTTTTAATAATATTTGGTTTCAGCACAGTCGTGTCCTAGTGATTAAGAGCGTTAGGTTGCTACGCATTTTAGCGTTTTAAGTGGCTAGCAAATCTCATTCCAAAATAGCGGTTCCCACAGAAATTGCGAGGTTTTATGTCAACAATGCATTAAAACTGCGAGTTCGCAGTAATGACACATCAGTACATTTGAGTTTCGTCTAGTTTGGTACTTATAGCCTGAGGGAGTATATAGACTAAGTTATATCAGCTTGGCGCGTTTATTGCTTCGAAGACAATAAAAATGGTCGAAAACGGGGGCAAAATATCCTGTGTGTTTTCAGACCAAAAATAGAAAGACTGGGTGAGTTATGTCGGATAAGAAAGATTTCGAAAAAAATTACGAAAAGACTGAGGATACATGGCCAATCGGCGTAGAGCTTGTTGAGCATGAGATCAGTACAGGGATTTGGGTGACAACCCAATGGCAGTTGACAGGATTTGCGCTGAATCCGACGGAAGAGACTCCAGATGTTTGTCTGTTGCAATTACATAAAGACGAGCGTACAGACTACCGTTTTAACTTAAGCTCTCAGCAACCTAAACTCTTTTTAGTGATGGATAACGTCGAGTCTGGTGAAAAACCAGCGATACAGCTACTGACGGCCTCACAATCTGTTGCGGCGCAATATATGGATGGTGATAACCTTGTACTATCTAACGATATGCCGTTAGCCGTTCAGGCTTGGATGGAAGCCTTTATTGGTCGTCACGGTGAGTTGTTAGAAGTAAGACGCAAGAAACGCAAAGGAGCAGGCAGAGCAAATGGCAACTAGTTTTTTAAGCCGTTGGTCGAAACGTAAACTAGAAGAATCTTCCCAACATGATGAAGAGATTACGCCGATAGCAGAGACGGAGCAATCCGAAGATAATGTCACAGCGCTTTCAAACGCTGACGAAAGCTCAGATGCTTTGAACATCGATGAGGATAGTCAGGCTCCAGACATTACCGCGAGTGTAGAGACTGAAAAAACCGAAGAAATGTCTGTGGCGCAACTGCTGGTTTCTGAAGCTTCAGAAAGCGTTAAGAAAGCCGCGCTGCGCAAAATGTTCTTGTCCGAAGAATTTAACGTGCGTGACGGCCTAGACGATTACGATGATGATTACAGTAACTTAAAGTCACTTTCTCAAGACGTCGCTGAGACGCTGCGTGATTGGGTTAAAGACAAAGTGGAAGACGAACCAGACGCTGAAACTGCGCAAGGGTCTGAGCTTAATGTTAACGATATCGCATCTGAGGTAGTTGAAGACGCAGAGTCAAACACCGACAAAAATGCCCAAATTACTCAAGATGAAAATGAACTGTATATAAATACAGTGCTTGGCGAAAGTGATACTTTTGCTGAAGAATCACCGCCTAACGAGGTGAGACAAAATATACCACACAAAGAATAGGTACATTTTGACTAAACACTCAATGAGCCGGCTGAGACAAAATGTCTCAACCGGTTTTTTTATCCCTACTATTTGTCAGTAAAATTGATAACCTATTGATTTTTAGTTGATATTTTATTGGCATGACACTTGCTATTTGTTGCTAAATACCAATCTGGTTGAAGTTAGTACGGACGCACTGCGTAGTATTCATCGCCTATAGACGGTGGAATAAGAATGCTCATTGATAAGTTAATCAGCAGAATCTCCGGCGCTAACTACACTAAGAGATGGAAAAGACTATCCATGTTCATAAATGGAATTGAGCAATGCTGAAACAATTATTAGAACAAGCAACTTCCAATAACGGTAAAGCGAGGCTGTACGCTTTCGAAAATACCGTAGAGTTGACCAATCTTATTCCACCAACCGTAAGCTATGAAAGCGGCGGTAATACTTTGATTGTGGGCCCAACAGCAATCATCGAAAGTGCGGCAGCGCAATTGTCGCAAATGAACAGCCTAACGCTGCTTTCTACCGATGGCGAAAAGGGCACAAATCCCGAGCTTTATTACGCCAATTCGGTTCAGGTTTCAGGGTTCTTAGGTACGTTTGAAGTTCTGATTGAAAATCATGGTTCGACCAACAATCTTGCCAAGGTCGCGATCAATAGCGATTGTTTCGATATCGTACTCGATCTTTGCCTTAACAGCTGCATGTCGGAAGAAGTCCCAGTACCGGGCTACTACCCAGTAGGTCGTGGCTATCCGAAACTGGCTGAGGCGTTGGAAGAAATTCCAACCTTGATGGGGACGTTCGATAAACCGAAATTCTTCCGTTTAGATACCGATTTATGTGCACACAGCTCTCGTGGCGTAAAAGGCTGCGAACGTTGTGTGGATGCCTGTCCGGCAGGTGCATTATCGAGTGAAGGCAGCGACAAAACGGGCCATCGCATCGAGATCAACCCATACCTATGTCAAGGCGTGGGTACTTGTGCTACAGCGTGTCCGACAGAAGCGATTCATTACGCACTGCCAAACCCTGAAGATACGCAAAAGTTTATTGAACGTACGCTAGCTAACTATGAGCAAGCGGGTGGTTTAGATCCTATCGTATTGATTTGTAGTTCTCGCCACGAGAGCTACAACGTGATGGCACTAAAAGCACTGCCAGATAATGTGATTCCAATTGTGGTGGAAGAACTGCCTTCGGTTGGTATTGATACTTGGTTCGCCGCGCTTGTGAATGGTGCTACTCAGGTGCTGTTTGCGGCTTCACGTTTTATGCCTCAAACCATTATTCGTGTGCTTAATAGCGAAGTAGGTATTGCTCAAGAGCTGCTCGGTCAGCTTGGTATCGCCAAAGAAACCATCGACATTCTGTATCTAGAGTCACTACGTGAAGGTGCTCCGACACTTTGTACCGAGTCTTTTGATTTGGCATTAGGTGATTTGCAAGGTAACAAACGTCAGCGTCTATTTACGGCGTTGGATGCGATGTCGTCTTCTCGTATTCCAGTCGAGAACATTGTTGAGCTGCCAGCAAACGCGCCTTACGGCAATGTTTCTTGTGAGAGCAAAGATTGTACGTTGTGTATGAGCTGTGTGGCAGTTTGTCCTACACGTGCACTTCATACCGATGGTCAATCTCCGTCGCTTAAATTCGTCGAGCAAGACTGCATTCAATGTGGGCTGTGCGAGAAAGCGTGTCCAGAGAAAGTGCTGACGCTTACGCCTCGTATGAACTGGGTGAAAAAAGAGCGCCAAAAAGCGGTTGTGATTCACGAAGAGAAAGCAGCGGAATGTATTCGCTGTCATAAGCCATTCGCACCTCAGTCTATGATCGACATGCTACAAAACAAGTTACGCGGTCACTCTCATTTCTCTGATGAAGCGGCGATCAATCGTATCGCGATGTGTGAAGACTGCCGTGTGATCGACATGTTTGAGTCGATGGCAGAAGACCCAATGAAACAACTGAAATACTAGGAGCTCGCAGTGGACACACAACAAGAACAAACACTGAGAACAGACATTTATCTCGTTTTATCCGCACTTTTTCGTAGTGCGCCTAGTGATGAAATGCTGGCGTTCCTGAAATCGCTAGAAATTGAGCCGTCTGAGAGCGCGATGCAAAAAGCTTGGCTCGCACTGCAACAAGCCGCGAACGAAGCGCAGCGAGAAGCGTTAGAAGAAGAATATCAAGATCTGTTTATTGGCATTGGACGTGGTGAAGTTGTGCCATTCGGATCTTGGCATCGTACTGGCTCGATGATGGAAAAACCGTTAGCGGAAATTCGTCGCGATTTGGATCTTTTAGGCATCGAACGAGAAGAGAACGTGAAAGAGCCTGAAGACCATATTTCTGCACAGTGCGAAGTGATGGCAATGCTGACAGGTGAAGAGGAAGAACTTCAACAAGCGGTGTTTAACAAACACATCGCCCCTTGGTTCCAATCTTTTACGCGCCAACTAGAGAGCGCAGAAAGCGTGAACTTCTACAAGCCAGCTGCACAGCTTTGCGATGCGTTTTTAACGTTAGAGCAAGTGCGCTTTAGCGTGAACACCAAAAGCAGTAAGAACAAATTAAAAATTGATGTGAAAAACGTCACTGATTACGAGTAATCGAGCAGTACTTGGTCATATCGATAGAGAGGCATGAGTCTCCAAAGATCTACCGTAAGGTAAGGAAGCAATGATGAAAGATAATAAAGAAATAAACACAAGCCGTAGGGATCTCCTAAAAGGCTTCACAACCGCTGCCGTTGCCGGTGCTGTTGTTGCGGGAACCACGAAAGTGGCCGTTGCTTCAGAAACGGTTGAGCCTTCTGAAAACGACGTGAAGAAGAAAGGGTATCGTGAAACTCAACACATTCGCGATTACTACGACACACTTTAGGAGATAACGGATGAAACTTGTCAAACGCTCCGACAGTGTGAGCAAAGAAACGAACCAGCTTGGCGTATCTCGTCGTGCATTCATGAAAAACACTTCGCTTGCCGCTGGTGGCGCAGTGGTTGGTGCTAGTCTATTCGCACCGGGAATGATGAAAAAAGCGCAAGCAAAATCTGTCGATCCAGAAGCGAAAACAGAAATAAAACGTACTATCTGTTCTCACTGTTCAGTGGGTTGTGGTATTTACGCAGAAGTTCAAAATGGTGTTTGGACGGGTCAAGAGCCTGCATTTGACCACCCATTTAACGCCGGTGGTCACTGTGCAAAAGGCGCAGCACTGCGTGAACATGGCCACGGTGAGCGTCGTCTAAAATACCCAATGAAGCTTGAAAACGGTAAGTGGAAAAAGCTTTCTTGGGATCAAGCGATCGAAGAAATCGGTAACAAGGTGATGGACATCCGCAAAGAGTCTGGCCCTGATTCGGTTTACTTCTTGGGAAGCGCAAAGCACAGCAACGAACAAGCGTACTTGTTCCGCAAAATGGCATCACTTTGGGGTACGAACAACGTTGACCACCAAGCGCGTATTTGTCACTCAACAACCGTGGCGGGTGTAGCGAACACTTGGGGTTACGGTGCGATGACCAACTCTTTCAATGACATGCACAACTGTAAGTCGATGCTATTCATTGGTTCAAACCCAGCTGAAGCACACCCAGTAGCGATGCAGCACATTCTGATCGCAAAAGAGAAGAACAACTGTAAGATCGTCGTAGCGGATCCTCGCCGTACGCGTACTGCTGCGAAATCAGATCACTACGTTTCTCTTCGTCCAGGTTCTGACGTAGCATTTATTTGGGGTGTGTTGTGGCACATCTTCGAAAACCAATGGGAAGATAAAGAGTTCATCCGTCAACGTGTATTCGGTATGGATGAAATCCGTGCTGAAGTGGCGAAGTGGACGCCAGCAGAAGTAGAGCGCGTAACAGGCGTAAGCGAAGAAGACGTTTACCAAACAGCAAAACTGCTTTCTGAAAATCGCCCGGGCTGTATTGTTTGGTGTATGGGTGGTACTCAGCATACTACTGGTAACAACAACACACGCGCTTACTGTGTGCTTGAGCTAGCGCTTGGTAACATTGGTAAATCAGGCGGCGGTGCAAACATCTTCCGTGGTCACGATAACGTACAAGGCGCAACCGACCTTGGCGTACTTTCTGACACGCTACCGGGCTACTACGGCCTTTCTGAAGGCGCTTGGCGTCATTGGTCAAAAGTGTGGGAAATCGATTACGAATGGATCAAAGGTCGTTTCGATGACAACGCTTATAGCGGTCAGAAACCAATGCACAGTGCAGGTATTCCTGTATCTCGTTGGGTTGATGGTGTACTGGAAAACAAAGACAACATTCGTCAGCGCGAAAACATCCGTGCAATGTTCTACTGGGGACACGCAGTGAACTCTCAAACACGTGGTGTTGAGATGAAAAAAGCGATGCAGAAGTTGGACATGATGGTGATTGTGGACCCTTACCCAACGGTTGCTGCGGTAATGAACGACCGTACCGACGGCGTTTACCTGCTTCCTGCAACAACACAGTTTGAAACACACGGCAGCGTTACCGCATCTAACCGTTCTCTACAATGGCGTGATCAGGTGATTGAACCTTTGTTTGAATCAAAACCAGACCACGAAATCATGTACTTGCTTTCGAAGAAACTGGGCTATTCCGATCTTCTGTTCAAAAACATCCGTGTTGAAAACAACCAGCCGGTGATTGAAGACCTAACGCGTGAATTCAACAAAGGCATGTGGACGATTGGTTACACAGGCCAAAGCCCAGAGCGTTTGAAAGCGCACCAACAAAACTGGCATACGTTCCACAAAACCACATTGGAAGCGGAAGGTGGCCCTGTCAACGGTGAAACCTACGGTCTACCTTGGCCATGTTGGGGTACACCAGAAATGAAACACCCAGGTACACACATTCTGTACGATACGTCTAAGACGGTTGCAGAAGGTGGCGGTAACTTCCGTACGCGCTTTGGTGTGGAATTCGAAGGCAAAAGCCTTCTTGCAGAAGACAGTTATTCGAAAGGCTGTGAAATCAAAGACGGTTACCCAGAGTTCACTGACAAGTTGTTGAAACAACTTGGTTGGTGGGACGACTTAACTGCTGAAGAGAAAGTGGCAGCAGAGGGTAAAAACTGGAAGACTGACCTTTCTGGCGGTATTCAGCGTGTCGCGATCAAGCACGGTTGTATTCCATTTGGTAACGCGAAAGCGCGTGCGATTGTTTGGACGTTCCCAGACCGTGTGCCACTGCATCGTGAACCACTTTACACACCACGTCGTGACCTTGTAACGGATTACCCAACTTGGGAAGACAAAGATGCAATCTTCCGTGTTCCTACGTTGTATAAATCCATTCAAGAGCAAGACAAATCGGGCGAGTACCCAATCGTTCTGACTTCTGGCCGTCTGGTTGAATACGAAGGTGGTGGTGAAGAGACGCGTTCAAACCCTTGGCTTGCCGAGCTTCAACAAGAAATGTTTGTTGAAGTGAACCCGAAAGACGCGAACGATCTTGGCTTTAGAGATGGTGATGATGTTTGGGTTGAAGGTGCAGAGAAAGGACGAATCAAGGTGAAAGCGATGGTAACACGTCGTGTGAAACCTGGTTTGGCGTTCATTCCGTTCCACTTTGGCGGTAAGTTCGAAGGTGAAGACCTACGCCCTAAATACCCAGAAGGTACACAACCTTACGTTGTTGGCGAATCGGCTAACACGGCAACCACTTACGGTTACGACCCGGTTACCTTGATGCAGGAAACCAAAGTAACCCTATGTAACATTCGTAAAGCGTAAGGAGTCTGACAATGGCACGAATGAAATTTCTATGTGACACCAAACGCTGTATCGAGTGTAACGGCTGTGTTACTGCATGTAAGAACGAAAACGACGATGCGCTTGAATGGGGCATTCAACGTCGCCGCGTGGTAACACTAAACGACGGTGAAGCTGGTGAAAACTCTATCTCTGTTGCTTGTATGCACTGTACCGATGCACCTTGTATGGCAGTTTGTCCAGCAGACTGTTTCGAACATACCGAAGACGGCATCGTTCTTCACAATAAAGATCTGTGTATCGGTTGTGGTTACTGTTTGTTTGCTTGTCCGTTTGGCGCACCTCAATTTCCTAAACAAGAAGCGTTTGGTGAACGTGGCAAAATGGATAAATGTACTTTCTGCGCGGGCGGCCCAGAAACAGAGCCTGGCTCTGAGGAAGAACGTCAAAAATACGGTGCGAACCGTATCGCAGAAGGCAAGTTACCGATGTGTGCATCGCTTTGTTCAACTAAAGCGCTGCTTGCGGGTGACGCAGAGAAAGTATCTGACATTTTCCGTCAACGTGTGGTAGAACGCGGCGCGAAAAACGCAGGTTGGACAGACGGAAACGATCTTTCTTACGATGCGACGAAAAGCTAAGTAAGGAGAGGCACATGTTAAACACGCTTAAACGTGCATCTTTAGCAATGCTGTCAATGATGACAGCATTGCTGCTGACTTTCGCAATGCCTGCTTCAGCAGAGGAACAATCTTCTAAAGTTATTCAACAGGAGATCACGCAACTCGCCGGGGCAGACTATTGGCGCGAAGTCAGAGAGGGGCAAGAAGGCTACACCACGTCTCAATCGCCAGAACATGGCGTATTGATCAGTAAACCTGGTGAGACTTGGTACATTCTAAAAGAGAAATGGATGTCTCCAGCGGGTGCTGTCGCGATTTTCGGCAGTATTGCAATGGTAATCATGGCTTACGTATTCGTTGGTCCTTTGATGCTTAGCAAGCCGCGTACTGGTAAAAAAATGAAGCGTTGGTCTCGTTTAGACCGCGCGCTTCACTGGAGTATGGCGTTTACATTCTTAACGCTGGCATTCAGTGGTTTGATGCTGGTTTACGGTAAGCACTTCTTAAAACCGTACGTTCCTACTGAGTTCTGGGGCTTTATCGTCATGTTGGCGAAGCAGTACCACAATTACATGGGACCATTGTTCTTCATTTTACTGATGCTCGTGCTCTTTAAATGGTGGCGCAAGTCGATTCCAAACATGACAGATGTTCGTTGGTTTATGAAAATGGGCGGCATGGTTGGTAAATACAAAGGCACACATCCGTCAGCTGGTTTCTCAAACGGTGGTGAGAAGGCAATCTATTGGTTGTTAATCTTCTTTGGTGCTATCGCGGCAGTGAGTGGCTTAGTTCTGGACTTTCCTATCTTTGGCCAAACTCGCCGTGACATGGAGCTTTCTAACTTAGTTCATGCGATTTCGGCGCTGATTCTAATCTGTGGCTTTATCTTCCACATCTATATTGGTCTATTCGGTATGGAAGGTGCGCTAGAAGGCATGGTGACTGGTGAAGTTGACGAGACATGGGCGAAAGAGCATCACGATCTTTGGTATGAGGAAGTGAAGTCCAAAGAAGCGATGGGTGAAACAGATACGGCACAAACGGAAGTAAAAGGAGCGAAAGCGAATGAACAAACCTCATAACGGGATTTGGGTTGCGTACATCCTGAGCTGTCTGACCCCGTTTACGTTTCTGATCTCAGGCGTTATCGCAATTATCTATGCGGGTTACCGATTAGATAAGGGAGAAGACAGCGACGTAGTGATTTCTCATTACTACGGTTTAATTCGCACCTTCTTTCTCTACCTGACGTTTTTTGTTGTGTTGATCGTCACCGTCGCGACTTCTAACGGTGTACTCGTTGGCGTGAGTGATTATTGGTTGCATAGTACTTTGCTTGAAACCATCGCTTACTTTATTCCTTGGGTAGGGATGGTGTTTGCTGCATTAGCCATCTTGGTGTGGTTTATGCGAATGTTTCAAGGGATGCAGCAACTGCGGAATAACCAACCACACAGACCATCGACAGGTCCAAACCTTTAATCAGTATTCTTTAAGCAAAACCGCCGTAATAGGCGGTTTTTTTGTTGCTGTTTTGTCTCAAATATGAAGCGTTGAGTCGCAGTGGTGATACTTGATGCAACTTATTGAGTGAATTTACGTAACTGGGCAGAAAATCATAGTTAAGTAAGAAACATGTAAAAAAATCGCGTCACGATGAGACATTAGTCTCACTCACGCTATTGTTCATTTACTCAGGATTCATCGTCCCGTTAAAGTACGCTGCGCTCAGAAATTCAAAGAGTTGCATACGTGAAAATTGCCATCAATACATTCAGTCTACGCATACAGAGGAATCTCTATCGGAGGATGTTTGATTAAGGCATCTTGCTCTCACAAATAAAAAGAGCGAAACGAGCATTAAATGATGCGGCAAGGTAAGA
Organism: Vibrio sp. 2132-1; assembly: GCF_033344315.1. Taxonomy (NCBI): domain Bacteria; kingdom Pseudomonadati; phylum Pseudomonadota; class Gammaproteobacteria; order Vibrionales; family Vibrionaceae; genus Vibrio; species Vibrio sp. 2132-1. The sequence continues at coordinate 134,378 of NZ_JAWPON010000014.1, forward strand.
AAAGGACAAACACGTTACGGCTATGATCCCTCAATTCGTCATTCCTATCACGAATCGCTTTGGCGAAAGTTATCACTTCTCTGGTCAGTTACTTACTAGCGGCGAACCTAAAACATTCGTGACCAAACAAGAGGCAATAGAGTTTCTTGAGAGCTTTGGTGAGCTTGACCTTCGCTATGTCGAGGATTTGTTCTATGCGATTGGTCAATTCAAGCCAAACATACCTGACGGTGAGCTTACTTCCCAACACTATAATTCAACGTTTGCCAATGCTTTGGTGAACGGTGACTTGCATGTCGCTCGAATTGTACCTACCGGCGAAAACTACGCACTCTCGTCGGCGGTTACGCCTCCACCGACTCAAAATACCGTCAATGCAAAACCATCGAAGGGAAAGGGGAAGTCGAATAAAAAGAGTGGCAGAAGTGCCGCATCCGCCAAGCCTCAGCAACAAAGCAGCGAAAAACATGAGAAAGCCGGTGATCCTGTATCACTTGTGACGGGTGAAGAAATTCTCGAACTCTATGATATCGAGCTACAACAAGGTACTACTTGGCAGCGTACTTACCGCTCTTCGCAGTCGGATGTAAATCATGGAATGGGCTTTGGTTGGCGACATGCATTTCAGTTTGAATTACGCGAAAAGACGAACGAGAAAGACAATGTTATCGCTTGGGAGTTTGTTGACGATAAGGCCGATATCACAGAATTTGAGCCAGTAGATATTGGAGCAACAAGTTATCAAATATACGCTGGTGCGAGCTGTTATTTCCTGAGCTCAACAACTCGGATTGTAACGCTCGCTAATGGGCATCAATATCGGTTTGAGCAAAAAGATGATCGCTGGCTTGTTAAACAAGTTAGAAATGGCACGTTTTCAACGTTTCAATTGCAGTATTCTCGAAACCATCGATTGATCGAGATCGCATATAACAAGCGTCCGGTTCTTGAATGTCAATATGATAAGCAAGGCCGCCTTGTAGAACTGCTTAATGCAAAGTCCCAAAAAGTTCTGACAACTTATACCTATGATGAGCACGATGATTTGGTCAGTGCAACTAATCATTTAGGCTTAAAGGAACAGTATCAATACCGCGGCCATTTAATTGTTAAGCGTGTACGACCAACTGGCTTTACTCATTATTTTGAATGGGATGGCGAAGGTGCTAACGCGAAATGCATCAGGAACGTTGGGGACGCAGGAATTTATGACTATCGCTTCCATTATCAGGGAAATCACTCTTCTTATTCTGACTCGTTAGATCATCAATGGTCTTTCTTGCATGACGAGCAGGGTAACTTACTCGAGAAAATAAGCCCCACAGGTAAAACTTGGCGATGGCAATATGATGAATTAGGAAGAAAAGCACAAGCTATCTATCCTGATCAGTCAACGGTCAATTATCAATATAATCAGCATGGTCAATTGGTTTCTAAGTTTCATTCCTCTGGCAAAGAAATTCAATATGGCTATGACGGCTTAGGTAAGTTAGTTAAAACGGTTTCGCCAGATGGGGATATCGAGAAGGCTTACTACAATAGCCTCGGTCAAAGAGTTTGGGATACCGACCAGTTTGGCTGTGTCACGGAATATGATTACGATAAACACGGGCAAGTCGTCAAAAAAGAGTCTGAAGATGGTAAGAAAAGTCAATGGTGGTGGGATGAACAACAAAGACTTATCGCGAATGAAATAGACGGTACATTACTTCGTTACAGCTACAATGAAGAAGATTTAGTGAATGGCGTTGCTTATCCCGATGGGTGTATTGCTCAACTCGCTTATGATCAATTTGGCAGGCGTACATCAGTTCGTTATTTTAACGACGAAGACAAAGTCGGTTATAGCGAAGAATATTCTTACGATGAGCACAGTCGTGTTGCTCAGATTCGGACGCCAGCAGGCATTACCTCGTATCAATGGGGAGCACTCGCGCAACAAGAAGCAGTCATCTTTCCCGATGGCAGCCATATTTCTTACGAATACGATCAACAACGTAACCTGACTAAATTAGTTCGGAGTGACGGCTTAGAGTTCGAATTCCTGTATGACGATGAAGGCCAGCTATCAGGAACTATTGGGTTTGATAATCTACAAAGCCAATTTGATTATGATCATATGGGGCGGCTCCATCGTAAGCAAGTCGCCGATAGAACGGTGCTGTATCGCTATGACGCTGCGGGTTATCTCATGCACGTCAAAGCAGGAAATGGTAGCAGTATTGTAGAGAACCACTTCAATTATACGCTTGGTGGGCGACTTACTTTAGCATCCAATCGCCATCAAACATTGCAATACCAATACTCTTCATTTGGGCATTTAACAAAGCGCATTCAAGGCCAGTTTGAGATAGCGCAGGAGTTTAACAGAGTTGGCCAACGCGTATCTCAGGTACTGCCAGATAATACGGAACTGAACTTCTCTTACGATCGATATGGGCGTTTTTCAGCGATTCGGTTTGGAAACCTAGATTTACCTCAAATCAAATTTCATTACGATGAAATGGGACGAGTTTCCCAAATTGAAACGGCATATTTTAATGAGCGCATCATTTATGATGGTGTTGGTCGTTTGGTTGAACAGCATTGGCCAGATAGAGAGAAAAAGTACGTTTACAACGCACAAAACCGTATTTCATCAATCATTGATAATACGGCAGGAGCAACGCACTATCAGTACGATACCTTAGGGCAACTTAAACGAGTCAATGCTTCCGGAGATGTGACTAAATTTGAATACGATAGTTTTGGCAATCCTACTTTGCCAACTTCAGAGGTATTCGCTGATCGTATTGAAGTACACGATGATGTACGGTTCAAATATGACGCGCAAGGAAACCAGACAAAACGTGAGGGGCAAGGACACGTTCAGACTCGCGTATTTGATGCGTTAAATCAGCTCATTGAAGTTCACACCGACGATGGTATCAGTCAATATGAATATGATGCATTAGGGCGCAGAACGAAAAAAATTACACAAAAAGGCGTTAAGGAGTTCCTGTGGGAAGGTGAACGTTTAATTGGTGAACGCTCTTCAGGTGCTTTCCGTTGGTACCTATATCAACCCGAAACTTACACGCCAGTGGCACTGCTAGAAAATGACGTTATTTATTGGTACCAGTGCGATCAAGTTGGTAAACCAGAGCGACTAATCGATTGCGAAGGGAATGTTGTATGGAGTGCCAGCTACGATGCTAACGGCTTTGCTCATGTACATATTGAAAATGTAGCAAATCCACTGCGTTTTCAAGGACAGTACTTCGATCAAGAAACCAACTTACATTACAACCTCGCTCGGTATTACGATCCTAAGCTAGGACGCTTTATCCAACAAGATCCGATATCTATTGCTGGTGGCATTAACCATTACCAATATGCAGTCAACCCAATTCAATGGATTGACCCAACAGGTTTCCTATGTGAAGAAGGGCTAAAACGCTTGGGTCAAATGTTGGCAGAGTATCAGGCGCAAAGCGATGTCCCCCAAGAGGTTTGCGATCAGATTTTAGAAGCAGCAAAAGAGTCATCCGTCGGAGAAGATGGCGTTCGCTCGCAAGTCAAAATCCGAAAACCCAAAGGTAAAAATCATATTCGATATGAATACGATTTAGACCATATTGATTGCGAGAAGAACGAGATTACTTTTTATCGCCACATTAATCATTCTGACGGAAGCAAACATGAAGTGCAGTACGTAGTCGGGATAGAAGAGTTTGTTAATGCTCACGTGTTTGATTCAGAGAAGGTCGGTGGCGATAAGACCTGCACCATCTTCACCGAGGACCTAGTGCTGAATAAAGCGGATTACAAGGATAACTCAGAATTCGAATTCAATAATAAGGATGAGGATGAGAAATACAAACTTTCTGAAGAATGCAAACAAAAGGTTGATGAGTGTTTAGCAGAACGTCAAAAGGCAATGGATGCGCGTAGCGGCGAAGAAGGGCATAACGCCCAAATTGCTAAAATTAACCAGCAGTCAGCAAAAATTGGTGAGTTGGTCGCGGATGACTTTGTTCGGAATATACGCCCTAATGCTAAGTTGATCCATCCCAAAGACCTTGCAACTTCGGGATCGAAACCAGGTGATTTCGATATGGTGTACCTCTCAGATGATCCTGAAGAAATCATCATCGTCGAGGCTAAGGGTGGCAGCAGCCCGCTCGGCAGTCGTAAAATTGGAAATATGGCATATCAGCAAGGGACAACTGAATATACAGCAGCAATTATTGGTGAGATGTCTAAGCAAGAACAAGGTACAACGGAAAAGATTGCTGCAAATCACATCAAATCCGCTATCAAAGATGATATTCCGATTCGTTATATTCATACACAAGCAGAAATATCTTCAGATGGTAAAGTCTCGAAAATTAAAGCGAAAGAATTTGATATAGACATGGGAGAATTTGGAAATGTTTGATGCCAAGGAATTAAAAAAGATTGAGCGATTGGCTCATATTAGTCTAACTCAAGCGGCAATAGATGCTTACAGAGAAGAAGTAAAAGAGAACTTAGATAAACGAAAAAGGCGCATTGCGATAAAAAGAGAAAACTTGGTTTATTTGAGTGATGATGTGTCTGAGCAAATTCGCCTGTATACATGGCTACCTCCATTAAATGATGATGAGAGAACCGGCACACTATGTCTATATGAAGCATCATTAATGCGTGCATTTTATCATCAGCTCGCCATGAGACCTGACGAGCCTCAAAGTATTCAATTACCTGGATACCCGGAAGTAACCTGGAAAGGTGAAGGTATTTTAAAAACGGGGTGTTTACACCCTAACCGATGGCTTGATGCTTATTTCACTTCGGTGATCGTGCGTGACAGGCCAAGTATGGACGTATTGGCGAGCTTTCCGATTTCTCTGATGAAACAAAGTTCTACGAAGGCTGGTGAGCTTTCTTACATGCTGGTGGATGTGATTCAGTCATTCCACAACCGCACATCGGATTACCCCGATAAGCTAGTCGCAGCAATGGACGCTGCAGTTGCTCAGGGTGATGACTGGGCATTAGAAATCGCCATGGGCATTTTAGAAACCTTTGCCGCCCTGACAACCGATATTGATTATGACTTTGAAGAGGTACTCATTAAGAACCTGCAGTTCCAGGAGCAATATCAAATGCGCTTGGATGCTCCTAAAAAATTGATTTCAATCGAAACCTTCATCTCTTTCCCTCTGCTTGGCATGGCTTGTATGTGGTACGACAAAGGTAACTGTTTATCTGTTGAAACCGGTTGGCTTCCTCCTTATCTCGTTGAAGGGCGTTGGCTAGAAGATGTAAAAGTAGGGAAGATCACACGATAAATTATCATTTATATAGAAATTCAGTATATAAGCCACCTTTCACGAGGTGGCTTATATGTTTACCGATATTCAATCAACCCCATCCAGTGGATTGACCCAACAGGTTTTCTTTGTGAAGAAGGGCTAAAACGCTTGCAGAAAATGCTGGCTGAGTATCAGGCGCAAAACAACGTTCCCCAAGAGGTTTGCGATCAGATTTTAGAAGCAGCAAAAGAGTCATCTGTCGGAGAAGATGGCGTTCGTTCGCAAGTCAAAATCCGAAAACCCAAAGGTAAAAACAATATTCGATATGAATACGATTTAGACCATATTCATTGTGAGAGAAACGAGATTACTTTTTATCGTCATATCAATCATTCAGATGGCAGCAGACACGAAGTGCAGTATGTTGTTGGGATTGAGGAATTTGTAAATGCGCATGTTTTTGACTCAGAGAAAGTTGGCGAGGAAGAAGGTTGCACGATCTTCACTGAAGATCTTGTGCTGAATAAAGCAGAGTATAAAGAAAACTCAGAACTCAATATGAGTGATTATGAGCTAACAGAAAAAAACAAAGCAAAAATTGATGAATGCTTGAAAGAGCGTCAAGAGGCAATGGACGCTCGAACTGGCGAAGAGGGATATAATGCTCAAATTGGCAATATTAACCAACAGTCTGCAAAAATTGGTGAGTTAGCCGCGGATGACTTTGTCCGGAGTAAACGTCCTAATGCTAAGCTGCTTCATCCCAAAGATATTGGAACCTCAATTTCGAAGCCGGGCGATTTTGATATGGTTTACGAGGTGGAAGAGCCGCCACCAGGTGAAATTATAATTGTTGAGGCCAAAGGGGGTAGCAGCCCGCTGGGTAGCAGAAAAATTGGAAATATGGCATATCAGCAAGGGACAACGGAATACACTGCCGAAATCACCAACCTAATGTCTGAAAAAAAGGAAGGAACGACTGAAAAATTAGCTGCCGACGAAATTCAATACGCCGCTTTATCCGGCAGAACTATTCGATATATACATACTCAAGCGAATATCCCTGAAAGTGGTAAGGCCTCAGATGTAAAACTAGAAGTGGCAGAGTTTAAAATTGATTCAAAAGGATTAAGTCAAAATGCAAAGTAAAGAATCGGTCAAATTTTTAGAGCGAAAAGCAAATCCTGAACTTGACACACAAGCCATTGTGAATCGGAAAAAATTTATAAACCGGGTTTTAGATAACAGAAAAGAAGGTCTTAAAGTCAGGCGGGAAAACCTGGTCAGTCTTGGTGATTTCGCCATTGACCAGGTTCGCTGGTATACCTGGTTTCAAACCTCGCATGAAGACGAACAAATTTGTACATTACGTCTTTACGAAACTTCTCTAATGGGCGCTTGTTATCATCGACTTGCTATGAATCCCAATGATGAATTAACTATCAAGATTCTCGACTATCCTGAAGTAAAGTGGGACGGGGAAGGCATTTTAAAAACGGGGTGCATAAATCTTAATAGATGGCTTGATATGTATTTCATATCGACAATTGTGCGTGACAGGCCAAGTATGGACATATTGGCGAACTTTCCAATTTCTTTGATGAGGCAGAGCTCTACCAAAGCGGGTGAGCTGTCTTATATGCTAGTAGACGTCATTCAGTCGTTCCACAACCGCACACCGGATTATCCTGATAAGCTGGTTGCAGCAATGGACGCAGCGGTAGCTCAAGGGGATAACTGGGCGTTGGAAATTGCGATGGGGATCCTAGAAACCTTCGCAGCGCTCACTACTAACATTGGTTATGATTTTGAGGAAGTGCTCGTTAAAAACCTACAGTTTCAAGAGAAATATCATCTTCGAGAATTAGGACCAGATAGAATAGGGATCCGCACGTTTATTAATTTCCCTCTGCTTGGCATGGCTTGCATGTGGTACGACAAAGGCAACCGTCTATCTGTTGAAACTGGTTGGCTTCCTCACTATCTCATCGAAGGACGTTGGTTAGAAGATGTAAAAGCAGGGAAGATCATTCGATAAACTCCTTTAGCAAATCAATATATAAGCCATCTCTCATGGGGTGGCATTACCAATATGCAGTCCACCATATCCAGTGGGTTGACCCAACAGGTTTGGGGCAGCCAATGCTGACATAGTATAAAAAAGTCTGAACTCAATACGAGTGATTATGAGCTAACAGAAAGAAACAAAGCAAAAATTGATGAATGCTTGAAAGAGCGTCAAGAGGCAATGGACGCTCGGATTGGCCAAGATGGATATAACGCGCAAATAAGTAAAATCAATAGACAATCGGCAAAAATTGTGAAACGGTCGAGGATGACTTTGTTCGGAGTAAACGTCCTAATGCTAAGCTGCTTCATCCCAAAGATATTGGAACCTCAATTTCGAAGCCGGGCGACTTTGATATGGTTTACGAGGTGGAAGAGCCACCACTAGGTGAAATTATCATTGTTGAGGCCAAAGGGGGAGCAGTCCTTTGGGTAGTAGAAAAATAGGAAACGAAGCATGTCAGCAAGGAACGTCTAAATATGCAGCGGCAATAGTTGGTAAGATGTCTAGGAATGGGCGAAATACAACAGAGTGGGAAACAGCTAAATCAATAAGAAACGCTTCGAGGAGTGGACGCCCAATTAGATAGATACATACTAAAACCCCAATCTCTGAACCAGGGAAAGTTTCAAAGATTAAAGTAAAAGAATTTAATGTAGATTTAGGGAAGTTTTAAAATGTCTGACAAAATTAAAATAAAAAGAAATGCTGATCCAAAGCTGACCTCGGAGTTAATCAAAGGCTATAGTTCTGATATTGATGAAGACCTTGACACGCGCAAAGAGGTAATCAGTATTCGTAGAGAAAACTTAGTTGCTTTAAGTGATGAATCGTTTTATCTAGTGAGATGGTACTCGTGGTTCCCACACTCCATAGAAAATGAACAAATCGGAACACTTTGCCTGTATGAAGCGTCATTAATGCGCGCGTTTTATCATCAGTTAGCGATGAGGCCTGACGAACCTCAAAGTATTCAATTACCTAGATACCCAGAAGTGACCTGGAAAGGCGAAGGTATTTTAAAAACAGGCTTCATTTGTCCTTCAATGTGGCTAGATGCCTATTTTACCTCTGTCATCGTCCGTGACAAAGCTAGCATGGATGTGTTGGCGAACTTTCCGATTTCTTTGATGAGACAGAGCTCTACTAAAGCGGGTGAGCTGTCTTACATGTTAGTAGATGTCATCCAGTCGTTTCATAATCGCACACCGGATTATCCTGATAAGCTGGTTACAGCAATGGACGCAGCGGTAGCCCAAGGGGATAACTGGGCGTTGGAAATTGCGATGGGGATCCTAGAAACCTTCGCGGCGCTCACTACCGACATTGGTTATGACTTTGAGGAAATGCTCGTTAAAAACCTACAGTTCCAAGAGAAATACCAAATGAGGCTTGATAAGCCAGAGGACTTGATTTCTATAGAAACTTTCATATCCTTCCCTCTTCTTGGCATGGCCTGTATGTGGTACGACAAAGGCAACCGTTTATCTATTAAAACCGGTTGGCTTCCTCCTTATCTCGTCGAGGGGCGTTGGCTAGAAGATGTAAAAGCAGGGAAGATCACTAGATAAACTCCTTTAGTTAGCAATTCAGTATAATAACTTTCAAATCGCCAAGATTAATCGGCAATCTGCAGAAATTGGTGAGTTGGCCGCAGATGACGTTGTCCGGAGTAAGCGTCCTAATGCTAAGCTGCTTTATCCCAAAGATATTGGAACCTCAATTTCGAAGCCGGGCGACTTTGATATGGTTTACGATGTGGAAGAGTCTCCACCAGGTGAAATTATCATTGTTGAGGCTAAAGGGGGTAGCAGCCCGCTGGGTAGCAGAAAAATTGGAAATATGGCATATCGAATACACTGCAGAAATCACCAACCTAATGTCTGAAAAAAGGAAGGGACGACTGAAAAATAACAGCAAGACAAATCCAAGATGCAGCTTTATCCGGCATACCTATTCGATATATACATACTCAAGCAAGCATTCAAGAGAACGGGGATGCATCGGATGTAAAACTAAAAGTGGCAGAGTTTAAAATTAATTCTAAAGGGCTAATTTAAAATGCAAAGTAAAGTTGTAGAACGCAAAGCAAACCCTGAGTTGAGTGAAAGTGGGGTTTCTTCTGAGAAAGAATTTATCAATAAAATATTAGATAAAAGAAAAGAAGGCCTTAAAATCCGGCGGGAAAACCTGGTCAGTCTTGGTGATTTCGCCATTGACCAGGTTCGCTGGTATACCTGGTTTCAAACCTCGCATGAAGACGAACAAATTTGTACATTACGTCTTTACGAAACTTCTCTAATGGGCGCTTGTTATCATCGACTTGCTAGGAATCCCAATGGTGAATTAACTATAAAGATTCTCGACTATCCTGAAGTAAAGTGGGACGGGGAAGGTATTTTAAAAACGGGGTGCATAAATCCTAATAGATGGATTGATATGTATTTCATATCGACAGTTGTGCGTGACAGGCTAAGTTTAGACGTATTGGCGAACTTTCCGATTTCTTTGATGAGACAGAGCTCTACCAAAGCGGGTGAGCTGTCTTATATGCTAGTAGACGTCATTCAGTCGTTCCACAATCGCACATCGGATTATCCTGATAAGCTGGTTGCAGCAATGGACGCAGCGGTAGCTCAAGGGGATAACTGGGCGTTGGAAATTGCGATGGGGGTCCTAGAAACCTTCGCAGCGCTCACTACTAATATTGGTTATGATTTTGAGGAAGTGCTCGTTAAAAACCTACATTTCCAAGAGAAATACCAAATGAGGCTCGATAAGCCAGAGGACTTGATTTCTATAGAAACTTTCATATCTTTCCCTCTTCTTGGCATGGCCTGTATGTGGTACGACAAAGGCAACCGTTTGTCAGTTGAAACTGGTTGGCTTCCAGCTTATCTCGTCGAAGGACGTTGGCTAGAAGATGTAAAAGCAGGGAAGATCATTCGATAAACTCCTTTAGCAAATCAATATACAAGCCATCTCTCATGGGGTGGCTTTTACGTTTGAGGTGGGGAGCTTGTTGTTTGTTGAACGCTCCATCATTGGTGGCATTACCAATATGCAGTCCACCATATCCAGTGGATTGACCCAACAGGTTTGGGGCAGCCAATACTGGCATAGTATAAAAAAGTCTGAACTCAATACGAGTGATTATGAGCTAACAGAAAGAAACAAAGCAAAAATTGATGAATGCTTGAAAGAGCGTCAAGAGGCAATGGACGCTCGAGCTAGCAAAGAGGGATATCACGCTCAAATTGGTAATATTAACCAGCAGTCTGCAAAAATTGGTGAGTTGGTCGCGGATGACTTTATTCGGAATATACGCCCTAATGCTAAGTTGAGCCATCCCAAAGACCTTGCAACTTAGGGATCGAAACCAGGTGATTTCAATATGGTGTACCTCTCAGATGATACTGAAGAAATCATCATCGTCGAGGCTAAGGGTGGCAGCAGGCCGCTCGGCAGTCGTAAAATTGGCAATGAAGCATATCAGCAAGGGACAAGCAAATATGCGGCGGAAATCGTTAAATTAATGTCTGAACAAAAAGCTGGTACAACAGAAATTGATGCTTCAGATGGCGTATCTAAAGTGAATGTAAAAGAGTTTGATATTAGCCTCGAAGAATTAGGTTAAGGGAAGTAAAGTTAGTATGAAAAAGATAAATAGAAAAGCAGCCTACGAGTTGAATACTGAGGAACTTAATTACTATACAAAACAAATAGAAAAAAACTTAGAGAAAAGAAAACATCGTATCACAATAAAGCGCGAAAACTTGATATATCTAACAGACGGGGTTTGGGAGCAAGTTAGGTTATATACTTTGTTTCCAGTGTCTGAACTAAATGACCGAATAGGAACGCTGCGTCTATTTGAAGCCTCGATAATGCAAGCTAGCTATCATCGACTAGCTCAAAAACCTGAAAGCCCTTTGACGGTTAAGGTACCTGATCATCCTGAAATAACTTGGAAAGGCGAAGGTATTTTAAAAACAGGTTTCATTTGTCCTTCAATGTGGCTAGATGCGTATTTTACCTCTGTCATCGTTCGTGATAAACCTAGCTTGGACGTATTGGCGAACTTTCCGATTTCTTTGATGAGACAGAGCTCTACCAAAGCGGGTGAGCTGTCTTATATGCTAGTAGACGTCATTCAGTCGTTCCACAATCGCACATCGGGTTATCCTGATAAGCTGGTTGCAGCAATGGACGCAGCGGTAACTCAAGGGGATAACTGGGCGTCGGAAATTGCGATGGGGATCCTAGAAACCTTCGCAGCGCTCACTACTAACATTGGTTATGACTTTGAGGAAGTGCTAGTCAAAAACCTACAATTCCAAGAAAAATATCATCTTCGAGAATTAGGATCAGATAGGATAGGCATCCGCACTTTTATTAACTTCCCACTGCTTGGCATGGCTTGTATGTGGTACGACAAAGGCAACCGTTTATCTGTCGAAACTGGTTGGCTTCCTCCATATCTCGTCGAAGGGTGTTGGTTAGAGGATGTAAAAGCCGGAAATATAATTCGCTAAGATTCAAAGGGAGCTAGGTCATCATTTCTGACGTTTTGTTGCGTTACACTTGGCATTATGTGTCCTTTTTAAAGATACCTAAGCCCTTTTACTCGAATAGCTTGAAGCCCTCAGACGTAGTAGTAGAAGTAGTAGAGTTTAAAATTGATTCAAAAGGATTAAGTCAAAATGCAAAGTAAAGAATCGATCAAGATTGTAGAGCGCAAAGCAAATCCTGAACTTGACACACAAGCCATTGTGAGTAAAAAAAATTTTATAAACCGGGTTTTAGATAACAGAAAAGAAGGTCTTAAGGTCAGGCGAGAAAACTTGGTTAGTCTTGGTGATTTTGCCATCGACCAGGCTCGCTGGTATACCTGGTTTCAAACTACGCATGAAGACGAACAAATTTGTACATTACGTCTTTACGAAACTTCTTTAATGGGAGCCTGTTATCATCAACTTGCTATGAATCCCAATGAAGAATTAAGTATCCAGATACTCGGCTATCCAGAAGTGACATGGGATGGTGAAGGTATTTTTAAAACAGGCTTTATTTGTCCTTCAATGTGGCTTGATGCTCATTTTACTTCGGTGATTGTGCGTGATAAACCTAGCATGGATGTATTGGCGAACTTTCCGGTTTCTTTGATGAGACAGAGCTCTACCAAAGCGGGTGAGCTGTCTTATATGCTAGTAGATGTCATTCAGTCGTTCCATAACCGCACGTCGGACTACCCTGATAAACTGGTGGCCGCGATGGACGCGGCAGTTTCTCAGGGTGATGATTGGGCATTAGAAATCGCCATGGGTATTTTGGAAACTTTTGCGGCCCTGACAACTGACATCGGTTATGACTTTGAAGAAGTACTCATTAAGAACCTACAGTTCCAAGAGCAATACCAAATGAGGCTCGATAAGCCAGAGGGCTTAATTTCTATAGAAACCTTCATATCTTTCCCTCTGCTTGGTATGGCATGTATGTGGTATGACAAAGGCAACCGTCTATCTATTGAAACCAGTTGGCTTCCTCCTTATCTCGTCGAAGGACATTGGTTAGAAGATGTAAAAGCAGGGAAGATCACTCGATAAATCCTTTAGTTAGCAATTCAGTAAATAATCCACCTTTCACGAGGTGGATTATATGTTTACCGATATTCAATCAACTCCATCTAGTGGATTGACTCAACAGGTTTCCTCTGTGAAAAACGCTTACAGCAAATGTTGGCAGAGTATCAGGCACAAAATAACTTTCCCCCAAGAGGTTTGCGATCAGATTTTAGAGGCAGCAAAAGAGTCATCCGTCGGAGAAGATGGCGTTCTCTCGCAAGTCAAAATCCGAAAGCCAAAAGGTAAAAAACATATCAGAAGCTCTAGTCAAAATTCCAGTCAATGAATTAATAAAACTAACGGTATCTCGCCCTTTTTGGGGGCATTAAGCGTTGGATGGGAGCCTACGAGCGATTTTTACCCAGCAGTCGGTGAAGGTGGAGTTAATCAATTTCTAGGAGAAACTAAAAGTTGGGACGATAGCTAGGTTATCCCATTACAAAGTTGAGGATAAAATGAATTTTGAAGATGATCTTGTGACTATACTCATAAATTTCAGAGATAACATTATTAATGATATGGCTCTTAAAAAGTGGGTTACTAATAATGAGTGCGATTTAAAAGCCTTGCTAGGAAAGTCAGGGCTTACTTTGAAAATAAATAATGGTGATAGAAAGGCAGTTACGTCTGTAATTGCTCAATATAGTGGCTCGGAAAAAACTTATTTTATATAAGGAGGGCCCCTTCAAAGGCTTGACCGACGTTGAGTGCTGTGAAACAGCAATTGCTATGGCAGTTTCTAATGGAATTCTAAAAAAGTGCCTCAACCTCATTGGTTTCAGCCGTCCACTAAAGAGATCGGGGCCGCCGAGTTTTACGAATCTATAGGCAGTAAATCTGTTTGGAATCTGGTAATCCCAGAGCGAGCATCTAGAGGGTACTGGAAAAAATAGGTTAGATCTCTATTTTTGGCGTTCATGTTTCGTGACACATGGCATTTTATGGCTAAGACTCAACGGTATGTCACTTAACTAGGAGTTGTCCCCTAAAAAATAATGGCGTGTTTTCTTACAACCAGGAGACTACGGTATGGCCTACCTTGTAGAAGAACCCAAAACCCAGGGAAATTATTCTCGTAGACGTTAAGAGGTATTAGCCCACTAGACAGCCGTAAGGTTGGAAATATGGCATATCAGCAAGGGACAACTGAATATGCAACTGCAATTACTGATCTAATGGCTCAAAAGGACAAAGATACAACCGAATAGAAAGCGGCCAGAAGTATAAAAAGCATTGAGAAAAAAAACTCCTGTTAGATATATTCACACCGCAGCGGCTATTTCTGATGCTGGAGAGGTTTCTTCAGTTAATGTAAAGGAATTTAACGTAGAATTAGGACTGGATTAAATGTCTGATAATAAAAAGAAAGTTAGCATGAAGAGAAAGGCGGAACCTCAATTGACACCAAATGATGTCGCTGACTACCAAATGTATATCAATGAAGATTTAGATGAGCGCAAAGAGCTAATAGCAATCCGCAGGGAGAACTTAGTCGCTCTTAGCGACGACGTTTCAGAACAAGTGAGGTGGTATAGTTGCTTTCCATCTTCAATAGAAACTGAACAAATCGGAACACTTTGCCTTTATGAGGCATCATTGATGCGTGCTTTTTACCATCAACTTGCCATTAAACCAAATGAACCTCAAAGCGTTAAATTACCTGATTATCCAGAAGTGACATGGAAAGGCGAAGGTATTTTGAAAACTGGATGTTTACACCCTAATCGATGGTTAGATGCTTATTTTACTTCGGTGATTGTGCGTGACAAAGCTAGCATGGACGTATTGGCAAACTTTCCTATTTCTTTGATGAGACAGAGTTCTACCAAAGCGGGCGAGTTATCTTATATGCTAGTAGACGTCATTCAGTCGTTCCACAACCGCACATCGGACTACCCAGATAAGCTGGTTGCAGCAATGGACGCGGCGGTAGCTCAAGGGGATAACTGGGCGTTGGAAATTGCGATGGGGATCCTAGAAACCTTCGCAGCGCTCACTACTAATATTGGTTATGATTTTGAGGAAGTGCTCGTTAAAAACCTACAGTTCCAAGAGAAATATCATCTTCGAGAATTGGGACCAGATAGGATAGGCATCAGAACTTTTATCAACTTCCCTCTGCTTGGCATGGCATGTATGTGGTACGACAAAGGCAACCGTCTATCTATTGAAACCGGTTGGCTTCCACCCTATCTTGTTGAAGGACGTTGGCTAGAAGATGTAAAAGCAGGGAAGATCACTAGATAAATTCTCTTTACTTATAAGCCATCTTTTACGAGGTGGCTTATAAGTTTATGGTGAGGGGTTCGTTGTTACGCGATTACAAAAGAGGCAGCGAAGCGTTTTACTTCAAAGCAGTTGTTCAAAATGATTAAATCAGGAAGACTTCTCGACGGATTTAATCATTCACCATAAGACCTCTTTTATTTCGGAAAGGGGATAACTCGTTCAATAACTTCAGGGTAATGAATTCCAAGCCTCATCAGAAGTACAATAAGCGATTGCACTGGTACGATGAAGGCAAAATATATATCAAAAATAGAGTTTTAAATATGAGAAGCTTAGACGTAATGCTCGATCAATTCACCGAAAAAGAAGGGTTTGAGTGCTTTGGAGAGTTGAATGACGTATCAATTCATGAAATGGAAAATCAGCTAGGATTATCCTTTCCGGAGCCATATAAAGTTTTTCTAAGAAAATATGGTTACGTTGAGTGGTTTGGTCATACGATTTATGGATACTCTGAAGATGAGGACTATCTTACAGTTGAGCGCACTCTTGAACTTCGCGAGGATGAGATACCGAGTGATTTTGAGAAAATACCACAAAACGGTTGCGTATTAGAGCGCTATGCCGGAGGTGGCTACTACTTTTTATTTTCAAATGAATCAGAAAGATCGGGGCAAGTAGCCCTTTTCATAGATGAATTGTTTGGTAAAGAAGCCCAATCATGGACAACATTTGAGGCATTTTTGGAATATATGCTCAGCCTTTGAACTGTTGTTACATAGAGCCTCAATTTCGAAGCCAGGCGACTTTGATATGATTTACGAGGCACCAACTGAAATTACATACACAAGCAGAAATACCCTCTAGCGGTAAGGTTTCCAAGTTCAAAGCAAAAGAGTTTGATATAGATATAGGAGAGTTCAGAAGTGGTTGATAGCTCAGAGGTAAAAAAGGTTGAACGAGTAGCTCATGTTGAACTAAGTGATTTTGAAAGAGAAGCTTATCGAGAAGAAATAAAAGAGAGTTTAGACAAAAGGAAAAGGCGCATATCTATAAAAAGAGAAAACTTGGTTTACTTGAGCGATGGTATTTCTTATCAGCTCCGTCTGTATACATGGTTACCTCCATTAGACGATGATGAGAGAATCGGCACGCTATGTCTATATGAATCATCATTGATGCGTGCTTTTTACCATCAACTTGCCATCAAGCCAAGCGAGCCTCAAAGCATTAAATTACCTGATTATCCAGAAGTAACATGGAAAGGCGAAGGTATTTTAAAAACAGGCTTCATTTGCCCCTCAATGTGGCTAGATGCGTATTTTACCTCTGTCATCGTTCGTGACAAAGCTAGCATGGATGTGTTAGCGAACTTTTCGATTTCTTTGATGAGACAGAGCTCTACCAAAGCGGGTGAGCTGTCTTATATGCTAGTAGACGTCATTCAGTCGTTCCACAATCGCACATCGGATTATCCTGATAAGCTGGTTGCAGCAATGGACGCAGCGGTAGCTCAAGGGGATAACTGGGCGTTGGAAATTGCGATGGGGATCCTAGAAACCTTCGCAGCGCTCACTACTAATATTGGTTATGATTTTGAGGAAGTGCTCGTTAAAAACCTACAGTTCCAAGAGAAATATCATCTTAGAGAATTAGGGCCAGATAGAATAGGGCTCCGCACGTTCATTAATTTCCCTCTGCTTGGCATGGCTTGCATGTGGTACGACAGAGGCAACCGTCTATCTGTTGAAACCGGTTGGCTTCCACCCTATCTTGTTGAAGGACGTTGGCTAGAAGATGTAAAAGCAGGGAAGATCACTCAATAACACCCTTTAGTTAGCAATTCAGTCTATAAGCCATCTTTCTCTTGAAATGGCTTTATATTTATGGTGGGGAGTTTGTTGTTTGCCGAACGACCAATCATTCGTGGCATTATCAGAAAACCCAAAGTTAAAAATCATATTCGATATGAATACGATTTAGACCATATTGATTGCGAGAAGAACGAAGTTACTTTTCATCGTTATATCAATCATTCAGATGGTAGTAAACGCAAAGTTCAATATGTTGTAGGTATAGAGGAAATTGTCCAAATCATCCCCTTAAATAAAACTCAAAGGAGGGGAGTGTTGCGAATTATTATGGCGGTTCTTTAAGAAGAGGTTGTGGGCTCAAGTTAAATAACGAAATAGTTGGCGGGTTACCTGAAAACCATGCTGGAAATCACCAAATTAGTATCAATATTGCTCAGGAATATCCGGTCATGCATAGAGCTACCGAACTTGATTACAACATTAACAGAGGTGCAAATGGGATTGCACTTCCAACTAATATTAAAACATCTGTCGAAATAGGCCTTCCCTGACACGTGGGTAGACATCTAAGTGCAAGGCACCAAGGTTCTCAGGTGCTTTAGTTCGACGAGAAATGAGAGCGTTGTAAACTAAGTATGGTCGTGGTTTGATCGATGATATGATTTTTGTAGATGAAATTGGAAAAACAGAAAGTAACATTAGGAATGCTCTGGAAAAGAATGAAGCTCGATCGCAATTGGATGATCCGCAATGGAAAAGTAGGAAGTAGTAATGACACTTAAAATTTGGACCAACAAGGTAGATAGAGACTCCGATTTTACTCACGGCAAAGTAACGCAGTCTAGTGTATTAATAGGATTGAATCTGACGGGAGGCGTTGCCCTAGGAGACAAATGGCCAAAAGTTACTATTGATGTCATATCAGATGACAAGCCTGCGGATAGTTTTCTTAGTGGTCCTTTATTAATCGTGAGTCGACGGTTATCTGATTTAATTTCTAAGCACACACAAACGAGTGAAGTTGAATTCCTACCGATTGAGGTTAATTACCAAGGTAAAAGTTTTGGTGAATACTATTTTTTAAATGTTCTTGCGATTTGCGATTTACTGGATAGAAATCATTCAATATTTAGTGAGTTTGATGGAGAGGTTGATTCAATTGATCGAGTTGTCCTTAAGAAAGATATTGAAATGCAGAAAACTATATTTCAACTGGATGCTATCGAGTGGTTATTATGTGTCGATGAAAAACTGGCTGAATTAATCGAGAACAAAGATTTTTCAGGAGTGGTATTTAAGTCAGAAAGTGAATGGCGTCCTTTTTAGAGCTCCTCGGGTATTTTTTTAGCCATCTCTTACGAGGTGGCTTTTATTTTCAGCCCTAAACCACCTACTTCAGTAGGTGGTTATCATCCGCTTTGGCTTTGCCTGTAAATCTACTCATGCTAAATGCATCTTTGATTTTTCCAGAAGTCAAAGAGGACAAATAACATGAGTAGATACAATCAAGTTTCTTCACCTTAGGAAGAACAGGCTTTGGGGTAATCACTTTTGGCAAAGAGGCTATTTTGTCGATAGTGTTGGAATCAATGAAGAAATAATACGCCGATATGTAAGACATCAAGAGAAGCAAGAGCGAGTAGAGCAGCAGCAATTGGCGCTGGACTAAACAAAGGCCCTCTTTTAGGGGGCTCACACAAAGCCACCTTCTTTAGAAGGTGGTAATTTACATTTATGATTGGGAGCTTGTTAGTTGAACTGTCAATAGTGGCATTACCAATATGCAGTCAATCCTATCCAGTGGATTGACCCAACAGGCTTCTTGTGTGAAGAAGGGCTAAAACGCTTGGGTCAAATGTAGGCAGAGTATCAGGCCCAAAGCGATGTCCCCCAAGAGGTTTGCGATCAGATTTTAAACGCTGCAAAAGAGTCATCCGTCGGAGAAGATGGCAGCAGACACGAAGTGCAGTATGTTGTTGGGATTGAGGAATTTGTCAATGCGCATGTTTTTGACTCTGAGAAAGTTGGCGGGGAAGAAGGTTGCACGATCTTCACTGAAGATCTTGTGCTGAATAAAGCAGAGTATAAAAAAACTCAGAAATCTATATGAGTGATTATGAGCTAATAAAACGAAACAAAGCAAAAATTGAAGAGTGTTTGAAAGAACGTTAAGAGGCTAGGAAGGCTCGAACTGGCGAAGATGGATATAACGCTCAAATCGCCAAGATTAATCAGAAATCTGCAAAAATTGGTGAGTTAGCCGCGGATGACTTTGTTCGGAGTAAACGTCCTAATGCTAAGCTGCTTCATCCCTAAGGTAAATTTAGAAGCCGGGCGATTTTGATATGGTTTACTAGGTGGCAGAGCCGCCACTAGGTGAAATTATAATTGTTGAGGCCAAAGGAGGGAGCAGCCCGCTGCGCAGCCGTAAGATAGGTACCATGGCATATCAGCAAGGGACAACTGAATATGCAACTGCAATTACTGTTCTAATGGCTCAAAAGGACAAAGATACAACCGAATGGAAAGCGGCCAGAAGTATAAAAAGCATTGAGAAAAAAAACTCCTGTTAGATATATTCACACCGCAGCGGCTATTTCTGATGCTGGAGAGGTTTCTTCAGTTAATGTAAAGGAATTTAACGTAGAATTAGGACTGGATTAAATGTCTGATAATAAAAAGAAAGTTAGCATGAAGAGAAAGGCGGAACCTCAATTGACACCAAATGATGTCGCTGACTACCAAATGTATATCAATGAAGATTTAGATGAGCGCAAAGAGCTAATAGCAATCCGCAGGGAGAACTTAGTGTGGGCTCCAAATCGGATTCAAGGTCAGTATGATATTTATGCGTTGCGGCAGGTTGTTGATACTCTTAAAGTGACAGATAAATGTTGGGTAAACGCGGTGATATAGTTAATGCTTTAAAATTACTGGTTAAAACCGCAGCTGAGGAGATAAATATGGCAGGTGAGCATAGCGCAAAAGATGTAATGGCCGCGATTAGATCCGGTGACGTGAGTGAGGTTGAAAAAATTCTCTCAGGAGATGACAAATTACTTCATCTAATTACGCCTCTGGGTTCTTGGTTGCATATCGCAACGGAGCAAGGGCAAGATAAAATTGTAGAGCTTCTGGTGAATCTAGGTATTGATGTAAATGTTAAGGGGGGGCCTTCAGGTGTAACTCCTTTAAATACAGCTGCATATGAAGGTCATTTAGACTTACTTACCTATTTTCTAGAAAGAAATGCAGTGATGGATATATCTGAACCAGACCGCAACCCATTGTTTGCTGCGATCCATGCAGGTCATAAAAATATTGTGGAGCTATTACTAAAAGCTGGTATAGATACAAAGGTAAAATATACTGGTAACTCTATGAAAGACATGGACGCTATAGCGTTTACTTATGAGTGGGGACGCAAGGAAATCGCAGAAATGATTAAAGAGCACAATAGGCACGCTTAGTAGAAGTTAATATGGTACGACAAAGGCAACCGTCTATCTGTTGAAACCGGTTGGCTTCCACCTTATCTTGTTGAAGGGCGTTGGCTAGAAGATGTAAAAGCAGAGAAGATCACTCGATAAACTCCTTTAGTTAGCAATTCAGTATATAAGCCACCTCTCATGAGGTGGCTTTTACGTTTTGTTGAGCTATATGGTGCGCATTATGTTGGTGCACTAAAACCATATTGGTGCACTTATTAGCGTGTTAAGCGCCATTTTAAGAATGCCTAATTTTATTAAAGTTCATACAAAACAATAAATTAAATCGTAAGTGTTAGAAATGTAAATTATGGAATGAGAATTGCTCTGATAGACGCTCTATAAGTTAAGTTCACCAAATTGGTGATGAGCCTAACTTTGATGCACAGGATAAGTGCGCTACAGATCAACGGAGACAATCATAATGAGTGTAACTGCCTATCAGGTACACGGCGCTGTACAAACTCTCACGCAAAGTTCCGACACACTTTTCTTACTACTTGGCGCAATCATGGTTTTTTTGATGCATGCTGGTTTCGCTTTCCTTGAAGTAGGAACCGTGCGCCAAAAGAACCAAGTTAATGCTTTAGTTAAGATATTGGCCGATTTCGGTATTTCCGCCATTGCGTATTTTTTCATTGGATACTGGGTCGCTTATGGCGGCACCTTCTTTGCTGATGCTGAGACATTATCTCAAGGCAATGGTTACGAGTTAGTGAAGTTCTTTTTCTTGCTGACCTTCGCTGCAGCGATTCCCGCTATTGTTTCAGGTGGTATCGCAGAGCGAGCTCGTTTTTATCCGATTCTAATCGCAACATTTTTCACTGTCGGCATCGTATACCCGTTATTTGAGGGAATGATCTGGAACGGAAACTTTGGTGTTCAAGCTTGGTTTGAAAATACCTTTGGTTATGGCTTCCACGATTTTGCAGGTTCAGTCGTTGTGCATGGTGTTGGCGGCTGGATAGCGCTTGTTGCCGTCGTGTTTTTGGGCATGAGAAAAGGCAGAGTTCGAGCAGGAAAGCACACCAACTTTGCACCTTCGAATATTCCGTTTTTGGCTTTGGGAGCTTGGGTCTTATGTGTGGGGTGGTTTGGCTTCAACGTCATGTCAGCTCAAACTGTGTCAGGCATAAGTGGCTTGGTGGCTATGAACTCATTGATGGCAATGGTCGGGGGCATTGTCGCGTCACTGTTGGCTGGTAAGAATGACCCTGGCTTTATTCATAACGGCCCACTAGCTGGCTTGGTTGCTGTATGTGCGGGCTCAGACTTAATGCATCCTATCGGTGCTTTAGTGACAGGTGCGATTGCTGGCGTGCTATTTGTTTATCTTTTTACCCACCTACAAAACAAAACCAAGATTGATGATGTGCTAGGTGT
Source organism: Vibrio sp. 2132-1 (assembly GCF_033344315.1). Lineage (NCBI taxonomy): Bacteria > Pseudomonadati > Pseudomonadota > Gammaproteobacteria > Vibrionales > Vibrionaceae > Vibrio > Vibrio sp. 2132-1. The sequence continues at coordinate 156,263 of NZ_JAWPON010000014.1, forward strand.
CTGGCCTTTACACGGTGTATGTGGCGCTTGGGGTGGTATTGCCGCTGGGATTTTTGGTCAAAGCGCATTGGGTGGGCTAGGTGGCGTGAGCATTATCGTTCAGCTTCTAGGAACGCTTTTGGGTCTTTCCATCGCAGTGCTTGGTGCACTTGTAGTCTATGGTGCGATTAATACCAGTATGGGACTGAGGCTTTCAGAAGAAGACGAATTCAATGGCGCTGACCTAGCCATTCATAAAATATCTTCGACCAACGAGGATTGAGGCCAATATGGGAGCGGCATAAAGCCGCTCTTTTAGCAATTGCCTTTCTTGGCTTGGCCAGGAGGACAGAAATTACCATTACCTCGATGGTCATCATCATTGGTGCTGACTCTTACCTTTACATCATCGACTTCGCCTTCAACATTGGTAAGTTGACAGCCTGCCAAAGTCATAAGCAATATAAACGCTAGAGATACTTGTCTCATTGCTGTTCCTCTTAAATTGTAATTCTAATAGTGACCATTACGACTATGGTCTAATCCATATTACTACTGTTGCTATTCTTTCAGTGTTAAGCTAATGAAAAAACAGCAAGGATGAGTTATGAATTTCCCTTATAGAAATATTGTAGTACTTACTGGTGCAGGTATCTCGGCCGAATCTGGTATTCAAACATTTCGTGCGCAAGATGGCCTATGGGAGAATCACCGTATCGAAGATGTAGCAACGCCTGAAGGGTTTGCTCGCGATCCGGACCTTGTTCAAGATTTTTACAACCAACGCCGCAAGAAACTTCAAGATAATGCGATAAAGCCTAATGCAGCGCATGAAGCATTGGGTCGTTTAGAGGCTGAGTTAGAAGGTAAAGTGACGGTCATCACTCAAAATATAGACAACCTTCACGAAAGAGGCGGCAGTCAGAATGTGATTCACATGCATGGTGAGTTGCTCAAGGCCCGCTGTAGTGAATCTAACCAAGTAGTAGAGCACAATGAGGACATTAAGACCGGCGAGCTTTGTCACTGTTGTCAGATCCCTTCACAAATGCGACCACATATTGTTTGGTTTGGTGAAATGCCACTGCGAATGGGTGATATCTACGCGTCATTAGAAGAAGCAGATTTGTTTATTTCTATTGGGACTTCTGGCGTTGTGTATCCCGCAGCAGGTTTTGTTCATGATGCAAAAATGCACGGCGCACATACCATTGAAATTAACCTAGAACCTAGTGCGGTAGAAAGTGAATTTGAGGAAAAACGCTACGGAAAAGCAAGCGTTGAGGTTCCAAAATTAGTTGACGAGATACTGGCTCTAGAAGGAAAAGAAAGAGCGTAGTAACTTCAACAGGAAGAGTTTTTGTCTTGTCATTAAGAACAAAAAAGCGGCTCATGAGCCGCTTTTTCATATCTTTAAAACTAACGAATTAGTTGTTCACTTTTAGCTTTTGGAAGTACTCATCGTACATTACGCTCGCTTCGCCAACTTCATCTTGCCAAGTACCGCTGTCCATCACTTCTTGTGGTGGGAAGATGCTTGGATCATTAGCAAATTCTTTCGGTAGCAGATCGTGTGCCGTTTTAACTGGCGTAGGATAACCAATCTCAAGTGCAATCTTAGCTGCGTTCTCAGGACGTAGTAGGAAATCGATCATCTTATGAGCTGCGTCAACGTTCTTCGCACCAGCTGGAATTGCTAGGCTGTCCATCCAGAAGATAGTGCCTTTTTCTGGCCAGATGATGTCGATGTTCGCGCCTTCTTGACGAGCCATGTATGCAGAACCGTTCCAAAGCATGCCTAGTGAAACTTCACCCGCAAGGTAAGGGTTTGCAGGAAAGTCTGAGTTAAATACTAATACGTTTGGCATTAGCTTTTTCAGTTCTTCGTAAGCGGCTTTGATTTCTTCTGGGTTAGTCGTGTTTGGTGAGTAACCAAGCTTAGTCAATGCAATGTGGAATACTTCGCGAGAATCATCCATCAGCATTAGTTGACCTTCCCACTTGCTATCCCAGAAATCATCCCATTTAGAAACCGATGACTTGTCTAGCATGTCAGCATTGATACCAATACCGGTCGCACCCCAAATGTATGGGATAGAGTAGTTGTTGTTCGGATCGAACGGTTTGTTTAGGAAGTTAGTATCAAGATCGGCAAAATGAGATAATTTCTCTTTGTCGATCTGTTGTAGCATGCCTTCTTTACGCATTTTAGAGACGAAATAGGTAGACGGTACTACCAAGTCGTAACCAGAACCTTGAGTTTTTAGTTTTGCGTACATACTCTCGTTAGATTCGTATGTAGAGTAAATAACTTTGATTCCGGTTTCTTTTGTAAAGTCTTCAAGAACTTCGTTTGGAATGTATTCCGACCAGTTGTAGAAATACAGTTCTTGATCAGCAGCCATTGCAGGGGTAGCGATGAGCGTCGCTGCACATAGAGCGCTTGCGTAGAATTTACTTTTCATTTGTTTTCCGTTTTGTTTCGCGATTGGACAAGTCAATACTAGCTGGAGTTATCAAGTTGAGCCAAATCGCAGTAAGCACAAATATGTTCATTTAGCTTGAATATCGTTGTCTCCTTGTTATGAGACGATAAATCTATGATACCAAGACAAATAAACCTAGCAACGCGCGATTATATCAGCCTAAGACAAAAATAGGCAGCGTATTGCTGCCTATTTTCCTATGGTTGATGACTTGTTACACAAGCTAGATTATTGTCCCGCTTTCAGCTTGAGGAAGTAATCTTCGTATTTAACGGTTAGATCACCAACCGCATCTTGCCATTCAACGCGGTCAAGGTCTTCTTGAGAAGGGAATAGTGGGGCAACGTCTTTAAACTTAGCATTCGATTCCTCCACCGCCGTTAGGTACCCAGTATCACGAGAGATTTGCTCTGCGATTTCTGGGCGCAGTAGGAAGTCGATCATCTTGTGAGCGGCTTCTACGTTCTTCGCACCGGAAGAGATAGCGAAGTTATCAACCCAGCCGATACCGCCTTCTTTAGGAAAAACGAGTTTAAGGTTCAGGCCTTCACTTTGTGCCGCTGCGGCGCTACCGTTCCAAAGCATACCAACGCCCACTTCACCAGACATGTAAGGTGCGCCAGGGTTGTCAGAGTTGAAAACTAAAACGTTAGGCATCAACTTTTGTAGCTCAGCGTACGCTTCATCGATTTGCTTAGGGTCTTTTGAGTTACCTGAGTAGCCAAGTTTACGCAGAGCGATATGGAACACTTCACGAGTGTCGTCCATCAACATTACTTGACCTTCAAGCTCAGGCTTCCATAGGTCAGCCCAGCTTTGGAACTCGTTTGGATCGTACATGTCTGCGTTAACCGCTAGGCCTGTAATCGCAACAACGTGTGGGATAGAGTAGTCGTTACTTGGATCGTAAGGCTTGTCTAGGTAGTTTTTATCTAGGTTGCCGAAGTTTTTCAGCTTAGTCTTATCGATCTTTTGTAGCATGCCTTCGTCACGCATCTTCGCCACGAAGTACGTTGAAGGTACTACTAGGTCATAACCTTGGTTATGAGTTTTTAGCTTTGCATACAAAGTTTCGTTCGACTCGTAAGTCGAGTAGATCACTTTGATGCCAGTTTCTTTAGTAAATTGCTCTAGGATATTACTGTTGATGTAAGGACCCCAGTTCATAAATACTAGTTCTTTATCATCCGCTGTCGCTGTACCAGAGAACAGAGAAAGCGCACATGCACTACCAGCTAATAGAGTAGCCCATTTTTTCATTGACGTTAGCTCCAAACCAAACGTTGTCCAATTTTGGACGATAGATAGAAAAACAGAATGGCATGTAACCATTCTGTTTCGTGATGTTAACAGGTGCGGATTCTACTTCACTTTTTCTCTTGCTAGCAACTGAGAAATTACTACCAAGACCAAAGAAACAATCAACATTACCGTTGCTAGGGCGTTCACTTCCGGTGAAATGCCCACCTTAACCATGGAGTAAATCTTCAATGGTAAGATTTCGTAAGTTGGACCTGTTACAAACGAGCTGATAATTACGTCGTCCAAAGACAGCGTAAAGCTCAATAGCCAACCTGCAGCAACCGCTGGTTTAGCAAGAGGAAGGATGATCTGTTTCAAGATAACCCATTCGCTTGCACCAAGGTCTTTTGCAGCTTCCAACATTTTCACATCAAAGCCATTTAAGCGGCTGTACACAGTTACCACAACGAATGGTAGACAAAAGGTGATGTGAGCAATCAATAGTGTAAAGAAGCCAAGCTGTGCGCCTAATACCAGGAACAGAGCAAGTAATGAAATCGCCATAACAATATCTGGAGACATCATCACGACAAACAGCATGCCGTTTACCGCACCTTTACCTTTGAACGAGTAACGGAATAGGGCAACGGCCGTTAAGCTACCAATGATGGTTGCTGCTGTCGCTGAGAATACCGCTACGTTCAATGAATGCCATGCAGCTTGCATTAGGCTATCGTTGTTTACTAAGGTTTCGTACCATTTCGTGGTGAAACCACCCCATTTCATACCAAATTTGTTGGCATTAAATGAGTTAACAATTAAGACGATGATTGGCAGATACAAAAATGCATACACCAGCGCCATAAAGCTAAATCTAACCGTGCGTCCCATTAGTCTAGCTCCACTTTCTTATTCAATAGTTTGCCTGCTCTGTAGTAAGCGTAAAGCATCACAGCCATTGCGAAGGTGAGGGCGATACTGGTCGCAGCACCAAATGGCCAGTCACGAGCGTTCAATACTTGGCTCTTAATAACGTTACCAATCAGTAGGTTCTTCGCACCACCAAGAAGGTCAGAGATGTAGAACATACCTAGTGCTGGTAGCAGAACCAACAAACAACCACCGATAATGCCAGGCATTGTAAGAGGTAGAATCACTTTCGTAATGGTTTGGAACTTGTTCGCACCAAGATCTTTCGCCGCCTCGATATAAGTGTTGTCCAACTTCTCGATTGCCGAGTAAAGCGGCAGAATCATAAATGGAAGCAGGATGTACACAAGACCAATCATTACTGCTGTTTCGGTGTACATAATACGTAATGGCTTATCGATGATTTCCATCGCCATTAATGATTTGTTCAAAATACCTTGTGTACCCAGAACAATCTTCAGGCCGTAAGTACGGATAAGAGAGTTTGTCCAAAAAGGTACGATAACTAAGAACAACATGAATGGGCGCCATTTCTCTGGCATTTTCGCTATGATGTAAGCAAATGGGTAACCAATTACTAAACACAACAACGTCGCCACAATCGCCATGTAGAACGAGTGCATCAGCACTTTCGCATACAAGGGATCGAGTAGACGTAAGTAGTTGTCGAAAGTAAATGTCATTTCGATTAAGTTTGCTTCATCACGCGTTAAGAAACTCGTACCGATAATCATCACATTTGGTACCAACACGAAAAGTGTTAACCACCCGACGATTAAGGTAATGATCGCGTTTTGAAGATTAATCTTCTTGCTTATCATTGAGGACTACCTCCCAGCTCTCAACCCAAGTGATAGCGACTTTCTGGCCAAGTGAGTGGTCCACATCAGGATCATCTTCGTTAAAGAATTCGCTAACCATTACACGCATGCCTGAATCCAAATGGATAACTGAATCAAGCGTCATACCTTTATAGGTACGCTCTGTTACGTGACCTACGATGCCTTTTTCTTCAGACTCTTTGATCTCTTCGATACGTAAGTCTTCTGGGCGAAGTAGTACTTGCAGTTTTTCACCTGCTTGCGCTTCCTGATCGTAGTAAACAACAGACTCGACACCTTCGATTTCTGCACGGATACGTTTCTCGTCGATACGCTCTAGCATTGTTGCGTTGAATACGTTGATCTCACCGATAAAGCGAGCAACAAATAGGTTCTTCGGCTCTTCGTAAATCTCACGTGGAGAACCATCCTGCTCGATAACACCATCGCGCATTACAATAATGCGGTCAGACATCGATAGGGCTTCTTCCTGATCGTGCGTAACGAAGATAAAGGTAATACCAAGCTGACGCTGAAGCTGTTTAAGCTCGATTTGCATTTGCTTACGTAGTTTGTAATCAAGTGCAGATAGAGATTCATCTAGCAGCAGTACTTTTGGCTTGTTCACAACCGCACGCGCAATGGCGATACGTTGTTGTTGACCACCAGAAAGCTGATGAGGCTTACGCTGTGCCATTTTTTCTAGGCGCACCATGCGTAGCGCTTCCATTACTCGTGGTTCAATGTCCGCAGTAGGTGTTTTCTGCATACGAAGACCAAAAGCGACATTCTCATATACGGTCATGTGTGGAAACAATGCGTAACTTTGAAATACCGTGTTGACGTGCCTTTGCTCCGCAGGAACCTGTGTTACATCCTGGTCATCCAAAATAATTTGACCGTTATCTGCCGTTTCAAAACCTGCAATCATGCGTAAAACTGTTGTCTTACCACAACCAGAAGGCCCGAGAATCGTCAGAAATTCACCATGATTAACATCCAGATTTAAATTACCGATGATTTCCTTACCATCGAAACTTTTACTAATACCAGATAAACGAATAACTGGCTTTCCTGCTTGCGGTTTTGCGTTCAACGTCTGTATTTCCCCCACGTTCAAGCCGGGATTATCCCAGCTGATGTGACACTAACCATTCACTTTTGAGGCGCGCATCATAATCACCAAAAGTGTGAAATTAAAGCATTTTCTTATCTTGAAACAGAAATAATTTTGCAGGAAAAAGCCATCATTCCTTACCATACTGTTTTTATGAGATTAATTGGCATCTAGACACAGTTTGATAGCACTAAACTTTGTTCAACAATTGTTTCAATTTCATGACCTTGAAAGTGGTTAATTATCAACCATACAGTTGAGATTGCAAGGATTGTAGGTGAGTTGTGATGTTAGATGTGGAAAGATTTCTTTATAATGACGATTACATTAATTGACTGGAATTCCAGTCAAAATTTTACAAGTTAGTCTTGGATAAACTATGAACGACGATTTTGAGAAAGATTTCAATCTTGGGGGGAGTGTAGAGCGAGCTTTGTCTGGCAACTACGAGCTTAAAGCTGGCGCGGTTTTTAACGAAGCTTGGCGAGCAACCATCCAGCACTTTTTATCATTTTCTCCTGCCATTATTGTATTGCTTTTTGTCCAGTTAGGTATTTTCTATATTGCATTAAAACTGCAGTTGGGCGATTTGACCGTTATTCTTGATGCGTTTGAGAACCCAGAGTCGTTCACAAACGATATTGTGTCTTCTATTTATGTCGCGAATTTCAGTTATGAGGTGATTAGCGCCCCAATTTATGCGGGGATAAGTTTGATGGCTATGAGTCATGTCGCTGGCCTAAAGACTAAGTTGCGCCATGTTGGAAAGGGGTTGCAGTTCACCATTCCTGTTATCCTAGCAACGCTCATGAGCTTAATGCTACAAGGTGTGGTTGGTATGATTTTTCCTTTACTGTCGCTGTATCTTTCCTTGGCATTTAGTCACTCTATCTTGTTGATTTGTGAGAAAAGGGTGCCACCAATGCAAGCGTTGCTGTTATCACTTCGCGCAATCAACAAGAAGATTTTTGTGGTCGCGGGGCTTTACTTAGGCGTGATGTTAATGTTTATTATTGCAGCAATGTTCTACGGTATTGGCTTGATTTTTGTGCTGCCATTCTTCTTCCATTTGAAAGGCATACTCTACCGCGAAATGTTTGGAATTAAGCTTAAGATCGTTACAACACAGAAAAACGATAATGATCACGATGGTAACTCACAGGTGTTTGATGCCTAATTCTTTGAAATCAATAAGTTTACGAGTGGCGGCAACCTGTATAGCCGCCACTTTTATTTCTATAGGCCCATATTTACACTACGAGAAACAGTTTAAATATGTGGAAAATCCTGACGTACTCTCTGGCAAGATTAAGCATGTCGATTTATCACACTTGCCATACATCGGTGATATCCCAGACTTCAATTCAATAAAAGATACGAAAGAGAAAAAAGCTGCTTTTTTTGATTTTTTAAGGCCTAAAATTGCTCTTGAGAATCAACGAATTCGTCATGAGCGGGCCTTTCTTACCTCTTTAAAGGTGGGACAAGTGACGCAAGAACAACAAGAGTATGCTCAGCGGTTATCATCTCTGTATTCGTTGCCCTTGAGTAACGATAAGATTGATCAAGCATGGCTAGACGAGATGCTTGTGAGAGTGAACGTCTTACCTGAAGCCTTGGTTCTAACTCAAGCGGCAAATGAATCTGCGTGGGGCACTTCTCGTTTTGCTACTCAAGCAAACAACTTGTTTGGCCAATGGTGTTATAAAAAGGGCTGTGGAATTGTTCCAGCGCAACGTGGCGCTAACAAAGTTCATGAAGTTGAAAAATTCGATTCTGTACAACAGTCTGTTCATGGCTACTTTATGAATGTTAATCGAAACCCAGCGTATGCAGACCTGCGTGAAATCAGAACATCTCTGGCTGAAAAGAACAAGGGCTTGTTAACGGTTGCAACCGCGTCAGAGTTAACGCATGGGTTGCTAGCCTATTCTGAACGTGGCATCGCCTATGTACACGATCTTCGCGCTATGATTCGTCATAACAACGCCTACTGGACGCAATAAAATAACGGATAAAATGAAAAAGTTAAGCCTAAGTCTATTGGGAAGTGCGGCGCTAATTCTTGTATCGCCGATAACCCAAGCTCAAGAGTACATGTTCACGTACTCAAAGTTATACACTCAACTAAAAAACAACAATAAAGAAGGGCATGACGATGTGAAAGTTGGTGTCTTTTTTGTGGACGCAAAAACTAAGCAAATTTGTACGATAGAAAAAGCTTGGATGGAAAAAGAAGAGCACTATGAAGAGTTTGTTATCCCTGCTTCACAAGAGTTGCCTTTACCAGTTGATAAAAACTTAAAGTCAGCAAATCCGTTGGTTTTTGTCGATACCCCAAAAGATACACGTTGCGATTACTCACTTGTCGTGATGACCAAAGAACCATTACAGGGTAACGTTTCTTACGACCAACTTAAGCCTCTTCTACCTCAAATGCAGACGATGCTGGAAGATTTAGGCGGTATGTTTGCGGGTTGGTTTACACCGGAAGTTCAAGGTGTGACGATGGAGTTTGCAAATCAACTGAATGATAAAGTGATTTTCTCAAACGGAACCGAAAAGCCAATTGTCAATGGCAAGATACAAGTCGCACTAAGTGAAATAGGGCAAGGTGGCACAATGACACTACCAGAACCGACGATGCGAGTGTTACCTTATCTACCTAACGCAAAGAAATGAACACTGAACGTTTAGAAAGGGCTGCAATCGCAGCTCTTTTTTAATTTTGACCGTAACTAAAGTATCTTTCACACTCTTTTCTTAAAGACTCAATAAGACAAGCATTTAATCCTGCGTAAAAAGCTCGTATAATCCACGCCCCAAAGAAACCCATGTTAGGAAGTCCTAGTCGATTTATCGGCGATGTGAGAGCCCGCAATGAACCAAATAGATACAAGAAAAGAAACCCTAGAATTCAACAAGCTTCAGAAACGCCTAAGAAGACATGTTGGAAATGCCATTACTGATTACAACATGATCGAAGAAGGCGATGTTGTAATGGCATGTATTAGCGGTGGTAAAGATTCATTCGCGATGCTTGATATCCTGCTGAATCTTCAAAAAGCCGCACCGATCAAATTTGAAGTGGTTGCGGTAAACCTAGACCAAAAACAACCGGGCTTCCCTGAGCACATTCTGCCAGAGTATTTCGAAACACTGAATATCCCTTACTATATCGTCGATAAGGACACGTACTCCGTCGTAAAAGAGAAGGTACCAGAAGGCAAAACCACTTGTGGTCTGTGTTCACGCCTGCGACGTGGTACGCTGTATTCATTTGCAGAGAAGATTGGTGCAACTAAGCTTGCGCTAGGTCATCACATGGATGACATCGTCGAAACAATGTTCTTGAATATGTTCCACGGCTCTCGCCTTAAAGCGATGCCACCAAAGCTACGCTCTGATGATGGCCGTAACGTGGTCATTCGTCCATTGACTTACTGTCGTGAAAAAGATTTGATCAAATACGCTGAGCACAAGGATTTCCCAATAATTCCGTGTAACCTTTGTGGCTCTCAAGAGAACCTTCAGCGTCAATCTATAAAAGCAATGTTGATTGAATGGGATAAGAAGACGCCAGGGCGTGTGGAAGCAATTTTTAAATCAATTCAAAACGTAAGCCCAAGCCAACTAGCAGACCGCGAATTGTTCGACTTTGTTAACTTACCGCTAGATCGTGAAGGTAACCGCGAAGAGTATGAATTTAATGAGGCTGTCGTTTCTTCGACGAATATTGATGAATCGATGTTCATCGATGTTACGAATATCTAACTCGTAAAAAAGGAGGTCAATTAGACCTCCTTTTTTGTACCCAACTGTGCCGTCCTAAATAAGGTTGACACTTTCCCCCCCAAAAAAATTGGAGAGTGTTATGAAATCAACAACTAAAAGAACTCAGCGCGATTACTCCCTCGCTTTTAAACTCACTGTAG
>NZ_JAWPON010000150.1:0-924 GCF_033344315.1 Vibrio sp. 2132-1
CTTGCGTACCACCAATCCAGACGTTGTTAAGTCTGTCGCGAACCGCATTAAAAATAGCGATCCATGCTCGGTTTTTACTGCTTTGCGTGAGTGGAAGAACGAATTTTAACCATTTTCTGCTTGTAAGTTTGCAAGACCCCAGTATTATCAGGGGCTGATTTTTTGGGAAGCGCCACTGGCGCTTCTCTTACGTTTGGGGTCGATATAAATCAACTTGAATGTCGCTCCCATGCATAATTTTAGAAGCTCTCCGCCTCTATTGAATATTAGTTAGTGTTAAAAGATGTCTATTATCTCACGACTGCCACGCAACTTAGGCTGCGCGACAGGCAGGAGAAGATAAAAAGGCCCTAAATAGGCTGAACCCATGCGTTTGAAGTATAGCTGGGCGTTGGTGTTGCTATTATCTGGCTGTCAATTGACTCAGCCAAATTCGTCCACCACTCCAACTCCAGAAACCAACAAGTCAGAGCAAACTGCTAAGCAGAATGCCACTAAGACTAAATCTAAAAACAAACAATCTTTGGCGAAAGATTCTGCTAAGGATACGCCAAAAGTTCTCTCTCCTCAGGAACAAGAAGATGTGTGGCAACGTATTGCTATGCAGCTTGAAATGGACATCCCAAACAACAAGAAAGTGGATTATTACCGTACGTGGTATTTGAAACACCCAAACCACCTGTACACGGTATCTAAACGTGCAGCGCCATTTCTTTACATGATCACGCAACGTATCGAAGAACGAGGTTTGCCAATGGAGCTTGCTCTTCTACCGGTTGTGGAAAGCTCATTTGACGCTTTCGCCTACTCGCACGGTAGCGCAGCAGGTTTGTGGCAGTTTGTGCCAGGCACCGGGAAAATGATGGGGCTTGAACAAAACTACTGGTATGACGGGCGCAGAGATGTGGCAGCAGCAACGGATGC
>NZ_JAWPON010000151.1:0-921 GCF_033344315.1 Vibrio sp. 2132-1
GCTGGCTCTTGGAATCGTAGCTGTTTGCCCACATCCGGCAACTCAACATTTAATGGTTGTGCAGTAGAGGTTTCTGTTTGAGCGAAGCTGTGTGTGCTCAAAAGAGGCATAACCAAAACGAATAATGTGAGTAGTCGCTTGCTCATGATTTGCTATACCCCTTTAAAATGGTTAACTCAACCGGAATCATATTTGGCCCTAGATGTTGTAAGATCTTAACAACCTGACCTTGTTCATTGACCCAATAGTAGTTTTCGACCGATTGAGAAAGACTGCTAAACTCAACAACTTCTTTATATACGTTGGTCATAGTGCTAGAAATAGGTGTTGTTAACGTTTCTTGGCCTGAGTAAGAACGCGTTATATTTGCAGGAAAACCATAACGGTATTGTGTTGCCCAATCGTATGAGAGTGCGTAGTTGACAGATGTTGAGTCTAAAGAAAAATCTGGAACGTCACCGTAAACGCCCGCCAAGTCTCCATTCTGTAGTCCAATCGTTTTGACGATATGTCCATTTTCCGTAACGATCATTGCTTTATCGGCGCTTACCCATTTTAATTGTTTTTTACCGCTGAGTGGGTTTCGTTCCGCGAAAGCTAAAACAACAAACACCTGTTTTTGATTTCCAAGTTTCAAGTAGGCACTGGCATATGGAACAGCATTTATTTCTTCTGGTGTCATCTCTACATCGATGTAGTTACCGTAGGCTTCTTGGACGGTTGCTGAAACATCATTGAATTTCTGTGTGCAGCCAAAGAATAAACTTAGTAGCGGAAGAGTGAGGAGTGGTTGTATCCATTTAGACGTTCGGAAGATATTCATTATTCCCTCTTACAAATAAAATCGCCCTGAATCATTCAGGGCGATTATCTTCTATCTACAAAACGAAATTAGTTTGTAGAAGTAGAAGTAGAAGTAGA
>NZ_JAWPON010000152.1:0-915 GCF_033344315.1 Vibrio sp. 2132-1
CAAAATCATGAAGGTTGGCAACTCGAATGCTACAGTTCCGTGCCAGAATCGACTGTTGAGAGCGTATGGGTTCCTAAGCCAGAAGAAATGACGATGGCGTTGCTCGCAAAAGGCGTCGTGAGTAGTAAAACGAACCTGTTAACTGGCGAGTTTAAGCCGAAGTCTTCTTGGGGTAAGTACTGGAAAGTTTGGCAAAAGGCGGCTATCGCTGCGGGCGTTTTGTTAGTGGTGGTCGTGGCTCAGCAACTTCTCGTCGTCCACAAGTACGAGGCGCAAGCACAAGCCTATCGTGAAGAAAGCGAACGTATTTTCCGTCAGGTTTTCCCAAACAAGAATCGAATTCCGACCGTAAGTTACTTAAAGCGTCAAATGACAGATGAAGAGCGCCGTTTATCTGGTGGCTCAACAGATGTTGCGATGTTGTCTTGGCTTGCTGCCTTGCCAGCAACGCTTGGTCAGGTGAAAGATCTAGAAATCACCAGCTTTAAGTATGACGGCCAACGTGGTGAAGTGCGCATTCACGCACGTAGCTCAGACTTCCAGCCTTTTGAGCAGGCTCGTGTGAAGTTGGCTGAGAAGTTTAATGTTGAGCAAGGTCAGCTTAATCGCAGCGATAACGTTGTGATGGGTAGCTTTGTGTTGAAGCGTCAGTGAGGTGATGATGAAGAATTTAATTTCTCAAGCGCAAGCTTGGTGGAGTGGCATCTCTCAGCGTGAACAACGACTTGTGCTGGGCTGTGGTGCATTCGCCATCCTTGGCATTCTTTACTGGGGGCTGCTGCAGCCGATGAGCCAACGTGCAGAGTTGGCGCAATCTCGTATCCAAAGTGAAAAGCAATTGCTTACATGGGTACAAGACAAAGCTGATGACATTACCGCATTGAGAAAAAGCGGGGGTGTCAGTTTTTCCAATCA
>NZ_JAWPON010000153.1:0-915 GCF_033344315.1 Vibrio sp. 2132-1
ACCCTATTCGCTTGTGCAATCAGAGGGGTTAATCTTGTTGTATACCTTCCTTACGTGTTATCCGCGAGCACTTGTTTTACTTACCTTTGGGCAAGTCGAACTTTCACGCTCGAGCAAAAACATCAATCTGTCGTCATTGCCCTAATCCTCGGTTACACCCTCACTTTTTACCTGTACTTTTTCTTAGGCGGACATTTTCTTTTTTCGTCGTTGGTGACGATCAACCTACTTTTGACCATGGTTGAGTTCGGTGTTTTTTGGTCGTTCTTTACCTACGCCTTATCAATGACTTTTTGCTTTTACATTGATTTGATAACGGCTGGGAATGACCCTTTTAAACTCCACGCTTTAAAAGAATTTTTCATTCAAAGTACGTTTTTATTTTTGTTCAACCTGTTTATTTACAAAGGGCTACGCTCTATCGAGTGTTATTGGCATGGCATTTGGCAAACACAATATGAACAGGTGGAAAAGCTTGAACGATTGCTCGAAATCGACGAGCTCACTGGGTGCTATTCCCGCTTTAAAGGCAATCAACTGATCGAACAACAGATTCAACGTGCCCAACCGTTTACTCTGTTGTACATCGATCTTGATGGTTTTAAAGCCGTGAATGATGAATTCGGTCACGACGCCGGAGATAAGGTGTTGCAGATCACCGCCCAACGTATTTTGCATCTGTTAGACGACGGCCAGTTCGCGACACGCATCGGAGGCGATGAGTTTATTCTGTGCCTGCCAAACATCGAAGACACCAAGGAGTTAGAACAGTTTCAGTCTTTGCTGCATCACGCATGCAGTGCACCCATTTTTATCCATTTTCAAAACGTTCACATCGGTTTAAGTGTTGGTATGGCTCGCTTTCCTCATGAAGGAAGCTGTAGCGATTCCTTAATTCAACATGCTGACCAAATG
>NZ_JAWPON010000154.1:0-913 GCF_033344315.1 Vibrio sp. 2132-1
GGAGAATCCAGAAGTGGCGCGGTAGCGCTGTACCTCCAGAACAAACATGGATTCACTCCGAATAAGCCGATCACCAAGCCCAACCGAACAGTTTACGAATTGCTGTGCAATCCAACCAAGTTTGAACCACTGATGCAAAGCTACGAAACGCAACATATGGAGGAGGAACTACCTCTTCACCTCAAAATATGGGATTTTCTTCTCGTTGCGGTCGGGCTTAGGAGGTAACTTTGCACGACACAAACAATGACAAGGAAGAGCTAGTTTCACATGCGAAAGTAAATGTTCCGGCAGAACAAAGCATTCGCGGTGAACTGTTGCCGTCATCGAGCTCGCTCCGGAACATCCAGGACAACCCCGCCGTCGCCTATCTGGTGAGCCTCGGGTCAAAGCGAAGCAGGCAGACCATGAGCTCATTCCTCAACATTGTCGCCAAGATGATCGGGTTTCAGAACCTTCGTGACTGTGCATGGAGCTCAATGAGGCGGCACCACATATTGGCGGTGCTGGAAATGCTGGGGGATGCAGGGAAGGCTCCGGCAACGATCAACACCTACCTGTCAGCGCTCAAAGGGGTGGCTCTTGAAGCCTGGACGATGAAGCAAATTGATACGGATAGCTTCCAGCACATTAAGCAAGTCCGTTCAGTACGTGGATCTCGACTTCCTAAAGGGCGGGCACTTGAACGCCATGAGATTCGCAGCCTCTTTTTCACATGTGAAAGTGATTCAAGCGCCAAAGGGCTTCGGGATGCGGCCATTCTCGGGGTGCTCCTCGGGTGTGGCTTGCGCCGCTCGGAAATCGTTGCGCTGGACATGGGAAGCATGATCTACAAGGACCGCGCTCTCAAGGTTCTTGGCAAGGGCAACAAAGAGAGAATGGCGTATGTGCCTGGTGGCGCATGGAAAAGACT
>NZ_JAWPON010000155.1:0-913 GCF_033344315.1 Vibrio sp. 2132-1
ACTTTAAATGTGATATGTCGCGCCAACCCCATCTCTTTTAAAACCGTGTCGGTGCTTGAATCTTTATCGCCGCCACCCGTAACTTTTATGTGCGAATAACTGAGTAAAGCATCCACCGTCAGCTCTTTATAACTCGCTAGCGGGTGTGACGCTTTCATCAAACACACCGAGGTATCAGAACCAATGTTCACGCTTGAAACGCCTTCTGGTTTTGAAGGGTACATGGACGATGCGATGTGGATACCCAGTTCATGCAACTTATCGAGAAAATCTGGTTGCCATAAGCGATAAGCCATATCCAGTTGCGGCGCGAGTTGGCTTAAATGGGAAGCGATATCTGGAAGAACGTACTGAGCAACATAGTCACTAGACGCGACAACTAACTCACCTTGCCAATCTGCCGGTTCGAACGGTTTATCATCAAGCAGATGATCAAACTCAGACAGCAAATCATCAAGTTTAGCTTTTAACGCTAACGCTCGAGGTGTGGGTATGAGCAAGTTCCCCTGACGGACAAGCAACGGATCGCCACAAAGCTCTCTAAGCTGGGCTAATTGGCGGCTGACCGCAGATTGAGTTACGTGCAAGCGCTCAGCAGTGCGACTTACATGACACTCCTCAAGCAGCACATGCAATGATCTCAGCAGATTTAAATTGATGTTGTTTAACATTCTCGACCCACTTGATGCTTCACTTTACGAACTTGTTTCCGGTCGTATTAAAAAACTCGGTCAGAACCGTATGCGTCATCAAATGACGCAGTTCAGGAAAGCGTTGAATTTGATCTCGGATTTCATTGAGCCGATTCATGTTAGGGACTTCCACAAATACCATCATGTCAGTTTCGCCGCTGATTGCATGGCACCATTTCACACCATCAATTTTATACAACTCATCAGCATAGGATTCACAG
>NZ_JAWPON010000156.1:0-912 GCF_033344315.1 Vibrio sp. 2132-1
AATGGCTACGCAACAATCCGTATCTATTCTCGCGGTGAGAATGCGTTTGCACTACTTACGATCATTCTTACCGCCTTAGCGTTGTTCATTTTTGGTAGTAAAAAGACGTACGCACACCGTTACATTTACCCTGGTATTGCAGGGATGATTTTGTTCATCCTTTTCCCTTTGGCATATACCATCGGTTTGGCGTTTACTAACTACAGCGCGAAAAACCAACTCTCATTTGATCGTGCTCAGAGCGTCCTGTTAGACAGAACTTACCAAAGTGGTGATAGCTATCCATTCACTTTGTACAACACCGAGCAGGGCCACCAAATTGTGGTTGAGAAAGATGGCGAGCTACTAGCAACTCCTGTTTTCCAACTTCAAGGCTTCTCAGAGACAGACTTAGACCTAGCGCCTATTACAGAGGCGGCAGGCGATAAAGAGCCAATCAAAACCATCGTGAAGAACCGCACTGCGCTAAGTAGCGTTGACCTGCATCTTCCGAACGGTGACGATATCCGTATGAGCGGCTTGCGTAAGTTCGCAGCAGTGGTTCCGCTCTACACGTTACAAGAAGACGGCGAAACCCTTTACAACAACCGTACCCAAGAAACACTGCGTCCAAATATGGAAGTGGGTTACTACCAGCCAGTGGATGAAAACGGTCAGTTTGTTGGCAGCACCGTGTCTCCAGGTTTCGTGGTGAACATCGGTACGCACAACTTTGAACGTGTGTGGAAAGATGATGGCATCAAAGAACCATTCATCAGCATCTTTATCTGGACTATTGTTTTCTCTGCGCTAACCGTAGTCTGCACATTGGTTATCGGCTTAGTGTTAGCAAGTGTTGTTCAGTGGGAAGCGTTGAAAGGTCGTTCAATCTACCGACTACTACTGATTCTGCCTTATGCGGTACCGGCGTTT
>NZ_JAWPON010000157.1:0-909 GCF_033344315.1 Vibrio sp. 2132-1
CCTCAAACAGATACTGCTTTTGTTTGCCCACCTGCTGGGAAAATGGCTTTAAGGAAATTTCGAGCACCATAGAGCCGTGCTCTTTGCTCCAGATTTCGGCTTCAAATGTCGAAACTTGTTGCTGCGGTGCATCAAAATAATCGGCGATCGCGTGGCGTGCTTGCTCACTCCAGTTTTGATGTAACCAAAGTGGCTTATCTAAGCGTAATTCCTGATGATAGAGCAAAGATTGCAGACGATCGTTGCCAGATTTAAGCAAACCATGTTTATCCAAAATCCCCATGTACTGCATACTTTGGTCAAAAATGGACTCTAAAATCGCCTGGCTTTCACGAGCAGCCGTCTCGCTGCGACGAATGCGTTGCAAGTAGTAGCTCAGTAGCAAAATGGCCACCAGCATCAACACGAACAAACTGCCAAACAAGCGAATTTCTTTGGCGAAACGCTCCGAAAATTCCATCGGCTTATTAAAAAAGACCGCCGAGGATTCTTGCTCTGCGCCCAACCCCCAGCGCACGACCGCTTGGTAATCGAGCTTGATTTCAGAATCGCCATTCACCACCGGAGGTAATGGTTCTTGTGGGTGGTCGAGCACCTGTTCAAGTAATCTAGCCGCTTCAACACCTTGGCGATAACCGCTTTGAATCACGCCGCCCACCGCGCCATGACCCAAACCTACGTCGTGTACCATAAACAATGGCGCGTTGGAGGCCTTGTTGATCTGAATCCAGTCACGCTCGCTGCCGACCACACCATCTTTGTCGCGGTAGTAAGTCCAAAACAGCACCACATTTTCTTTATTGAGTTGAGCGATTTTTTGCTTCAATGCTTCAACATTGTCAGGGACAAGTTGAGTGATCTTGTTGCGATAACGGTCATGTTGTTGGATAAAATCGTCAATCTCGTCGC
>NZ_JAWPON010000158.1:0-905 GCF_033344315.1 Vibrio sp. 2132-1
ACTATGACCACCGAATTTCGTATTGAAACCGACAGCATGGGCGAAGTAAAAGTCCCGGCGAATGCCTTGTATCAAGCGCAAACTCAGCGCGCTATCGATAACTTCGCATTCAGCCAGCACACCATGCCAAGCGGTTTCATCCAAGCTTTAGCCCACATCAAACAGACGGCAGCACTGACCAACGCACAACTAGGGTTACTGGAAGGTGATATCGCTAATGCGATTGCAGAGGCTGCGCAAGCCATTATTGATGGGCAACATCTCGATCAGTTCCCTATCGACCTGTTCCAAACCGGTTCTGGGACAAGCTCCAACATGAACGCTAATGAAGTGATTGCCACGCTCGCGTCTGAATTGCTTGGCGGCAACGTCAACCCGAATGACCACGTTAACATGGGTCAAAGCAGTAACGATGTGGTGCCGACGGCGATTCAAGTCAGCTCAGCACTTGCTATTGAACACAAGTTGTTGCCTGCACTGGCTCATCTTAGCCAAAGCCTAGAAACCAAGAAGCAAGCTTTGCAAGGCGTGGTAAAAACAGGCCGAACCCATTTGATGGACGCCATGCCAATCACTTTCGCGCAAGAGCTGGGCGGCTGGCAATTCCAGATTGAACACGCTAAACAAGCCATTGAACAAACACTGCCGATGGTGAAAGCCCTTGCTCAAGGCGGCACTGCCGTTGGCACAGGGATCAACGCCGATCCGCGTTTTGCCTCTCTGTTTGCAGACAACCTCACTCAGTCCACTCGAGTCACCTTTACTTCAAGCGACAATTTCTTTTTCAACCTCAGCAGCCAGGATGCGATCGTCGCACTGTCCGGGCAGCTCAAAACAGCAGCAATTGCGATCATGAAGATCGCAAACGATCTTCGCTGGATGAACTCTGGCCCATTGGCTGGCTT
>NZ_JAWPON010000159.1:0-903 GCF_033344315.1 Vibrio sp. 2132-1
AACCTTTGCGTGAAGCATTCGTCGAATCAAGCAAAACGCTACTCGGTGCAGGCTTCGTATTGGTGTTCACTATCCCGATGGTACGTATCTTCATCAACTCAGGAGTGAACGGTGCTGACCTAGCAAGTATGCCTGTAACAACCGCGAACTTTGCCTCAGACCTCGTTGGCTCTGCATTCCCAGCACTGAGTGCAACGGTTGGTGCGCTAGGTGCATTCATCGCAGGTTCGAATACCGTATCGAACATGATGTTCAGCCAGTTCCAATTCGAAGTCGCGCAGACATTGTCTATCTCAAGCGTGGTTGTAGTGTCACTGCAAGCCGTTGGCGCGGCTGCGGGTAACATGATTGCCATTCACAACGTGGTGGCAGCATCCGCAACCGTCGGTCTACTAGGTCGTGAAGGCGCAACCTTGCGTAAGACGATCATCCCAACGTTCTACTACCTAGTAATGACAGGCATCATCGGTTTGGTTCTGATTTACGGATTCCAACTCACCGACGTCTTGATGAAGTAATACGAATGCAGGGCTCACTGCCCTGCCCGATTTGACACAGCTGTCAGCACTACTACCCCGACATGTTGATTTAGCTTGCTACATCAATTCCCCCGGCAGCTGTGTCACCTTTCCAGTTTGCATAACTGACTGAGCGATTAAATCAAGATTGTTCAACCAATTATGTAAGTGGGTTACCTAAATCGCAGATTCAAAAGTAAGTGATGCAAAGGTAACTATACTCATTTTGATGCTTTTAGCGCTTTGTGCGATGAAAGCTCACTTAAGAGCAAATGCTCCACAACTTTGCTTAGAATAACCGCTAGGACACCATTATGATTATCTCAGCTTCTACCGATTACCGCGCTGCCGCGAAAGCCAAGCTACCTCCGTTTCTATTCCATTA
>NZ_JAWPON010000015.1:0-127279 GCF_033344315.1 Vibrio sp. 2132-1
TGAGTTTAAAAGCGAGGGAGTAATCGCGCTGAGTTCTTTTAGTTGTTGATTTCATAACACTCTCCAATTTTGGGGGTAGAAAGTGTCAACCTTATTTAGGACGGCACATAACCCACTAAAAAGCCGATGTATCTACATCGGCTTTTTAATGCACTTCTTTTTAAGTTTTAGTGTTGACCTCAACTTAGCTTGAGGTTTTAGCCTTAGTCGCACGATTAAAAATCAACAATGAAAAAAGGAACCATTGTGTCCAAAATTGCGATTATTTATTTCTCTAAAACCGACATTACTGGTCAGCTTGCTCGCGTGATTGCCGCAGGCGTTGAACAACAAGGCATTAAGCAGCAAGATGAATGTGAAATCCTCTCTCACCGAATTGAAGGCAGTGAGATTATTGAGGGACGTTTTGTGAACCCTAAACTAATGGATGAACTTGCTGAGTGTGATGCGATTATCTTTGGCTCACCGACCTATATGGGCGGTGTAGCAGCGCAGTTTAAAGCATTTGCAGATGCAAGCAGTGAATCTTGGTATTACCAAAAATGGGCGAGCAAAATCGCGGCTGGCTTTACCAGTGGTGGGGCAATGAATGGCGACCAATCTTGCACATTACAATATCTACAAACGCTCGCTAACCAACACGGCATGATGTGGGTCGGGTTGGATAAGATCAGCAATTCTGGGGAGCAAAACCTGAATCGTTATGGTGTACAAGGTGGTATTGTTGCACAAGGTGGTGAAGGTGGTCAGTTGCATGCTTCTGATGTTGCAACGGCGGAGTATCTTGGCAAACGAGTCGCTATGCTCGTGAATAAGCTCTCCACTCGCTAACAATAAAAAGAAGCCCCGTAAGATACATCTTCGGGGCTTCATATTTATCGATTGTTTTGAGCGCTACTTCTTGATGTAGAGGTCTTTCGAGTAGATACGACCTTCTACGTTGTTCTTGGCAAAACCGCCAACCGTAGGACGAACCAAACGCGCTTGCATGTAGTAGTAAATCGGTGCGATTGGCATATCCGCCGCCAACAATTGCTCGGCTTGATCATAGAAACCTTGGCGCGCTTTCTCATTGGTTGCAGCCAATGCACTGTTCATCGCGTTGTCGTACGCTTCACTGCTGTAACGTGCAAAGTTACCCGAGGAACCTGAACGCAATAAACTCAGGAAAGTAGACGCTTCATTGTAATCACCACACCAAGACGCGCGCATCACATCGAAATTGCCTTGTTTACGCGCCACTAAGTACGACTTCCACTCTTGGTTTTCTAACTCCACGTTTGCACCGAGATTCTTGTGTAGCATCGAGGCTATTGCAACGGCGATCGATTTGTTTGCCTCACTGGTGTTGTACAGCAATTTAAAATCGAGCGGCTTGTCTTGGCTGTAACCCGCTTCTTTTAACAACTGACGCGCTTTCTCGTCACGTTGTTGCTGACTCCACTTACTGTATTCAGGCGGCGTCGCATCAAACCCTGCGGTGTACTGATGCGCAAAAGTATAAGCAGGAAGGTTGCCCACTTGCGTGACACCATTCGTAATCACATCGCGCATGATGGAGTACGACACCGCTTGACGCACTCGCACATCATCAAATGGCGGACGAGTGGTATTGAACGCGTAGTAATACGTGCACAACAATGGCACCACCGTGTAAGCCTGCTTGTAATCTTGTTTAAGCTTCTGCGCCATATGAGTCGGCACATCTGACGTGATATCCAGCACTCCTGCCGCATAACGATTGATCGACGCGTTTTGGTTTTCAAACGGAATGTAAGTCACTCTGTTTAGATGCGTATCTGCGCTGTCCCAGTAACTTGGACTCTTAACCAATTCAATGCGTTCATTCACGACCCACTTATCCAATGTGAATGCACCGTTGCTAACAAATTGGTCTGGATCGCTCCACGGCTTGTCGCGGTTTTCCACTGTCGCTTGATGCACTGGCATCATGGACGTGTGCCCAGTCATAGCAACAAAGTACGGCACTTGACTGTCCAACTCAAAACGTAGGGTGTATTTATCCACTGCCTTGATACCGAGATCGTCCAAAGGCTTTTTGCCCTCTGCTACATCGGCGATGTTTTTGATCTTGGTGAGTTTGAGATACCAAACATTTGGAGAAGCGGTCTTCGGGTCCACCGCTCGGCGCAGTGAATAGACAAAATCATCCGCTGTCACAGGCTCGCCATTCGACCATTTCGCGTCTTTGCGCAAGTGAAAAGTAAAGGTTTGGTTATCCTTGGTTTCCCATGATTCTGCCACACCGGGAATAATGTTTCCGTCACGATCTTGAATCACAAGCCCTTCAAATAAGTCACGAATCACATGCATTTCTGGCAGACCTTCGGCTTTCGCTGGGTCAAGCGTCGCCGCCTCTGCGTCATTCGCACGTACTAAATGCTGTTCTGCGGCAAGTTGAATGCCTTTAGGTAAGGTCTCCGCAGCAACTGATGTAGCAAGAAAAGGGGTGAATAAAGAGGAAATCAGCAACGCCGTTGAATGTTTTTTAAAATCCATATCGTTTTTCGTTCTCCTAACGCGTCTTGTGAAGCAAGTGCCACAATTAACATTTCAACCGTTGACGAGTTTAAACGGTTCAGTTTAGCTAGGTGTAATTAGCTTAGATATTGATACTACTTCATCAATCAGGAGATTACGGTGAGTCTAATTCCAAGAACGGAAAGAGCGGCATTTTTAATTCGGCCAACATCATACGGTCAATCCGTGCTTGGTGCGCCATTACTGTATTTTCCGGCTCAAGTCGAAAGTGCTTCACGAGGTTTGATTTTGGCAGGCACTCACGGGGATGAGACAGCCTCGATTGCAGGTTTGTCCTGCGCGCTAAGAAGCTTGCCTGCTGAAAACTTACGACATGATGTGATTCTGTCAATGAATCCTGACGGCAACCAGCTAGGCACACGCGCAAATGCAAACCAAGTGGATCTCAATCGCGCGTTTCCAACCCAAAATTGGACTGAGCATGGCACAGTGTATCGATGGAGTTCTCACACCCCCGTTCGAGACGTACAGGTGAAAACTGGCACTAAAAATCAACTAGAGCCTGAAGTTAGCGCTTTAATTAACTTGATTGAACTGCGCAAGCCAAAGTTTGTGGTGTCGTTTCATGAACCGCTTGCGTTTGTGGATGATCCCAAACATTCCGACCTTGCCAAATGGCTCCGCGAGCAGTTCCAACTGCCAATTGTAGACGATGTCGACTACGAAACACCCGGCTCATTCGGCACTTGGTGTAGTGAACGTGATTTACCTTGCATCACGTTGGAATTACCCGCGATTTCTGCCGATCTCACCATTGAAAAACATCTCTCCGCTTTTATTGCTTTGCTGAGGCACGATCCGGATCTCTAGTCCGCTGTTAAACAAGCGATCATGTGAGGATCTGTTTGATGTCGGTACTAATATCGCTGATCAACTGACGGGCACTGTCGTCTCTTTGCTGAACCAAGATGATAAACAGCAAATCGGTGATCACGTTTTGCGCGGTACGCGAAGCAATGGATGAGCTGCGATGTTCCGTTTCATTGGCAATCGTATCAAACGTAATATCGGCAATACCGCGCAAGCGACTTCTTCCAGGCGCAGATAACGCAATCACCTTCGCGCCCTGCTCTTTTGCCGCTTCTGCCGCGACGAGAATTTCTTTGCGCTCACCCGAAAACGAGATTGCGATCTGAACATCTTCTGGAGAGAGCGTGCGGGCAACAGCAATCTGCACGTGGCTGTCTTGTTCAGAAAGCGCCGTAATACCAAGTTTAAGCAGTTTAAAGCTTAAATCCTTGGCGGTCAGTGCAGAGCCCCCAATCCCGACCACTTGCACTCGACGCGCTTCACTCAACCATTTCACCGCTTGGTGACACGCTTCGTAAGACAGCGTATTGGTGGTTTGAAACATAGCGTCGGTTTTCGCTTTCACCAGTTTCTGTGAAATTACCGCAATGGGGTCGTCAGCCAAAATATCACTGTGCAGCGGTGTCGACTGCATCGCATGCTTACGGCCAATCTCTTCATTCAGAGCTAACTTAAACTCGCTGTAACCTTTAAAGCCGATACGCTGAGTAAATTTCACAATGCTCGATTGACTCACTTTTACTTGCGCCGCAAGTTCTTGGCTGGTGAGCAGCGCCGCCTTTTCTGCGTTTTCAACAATCCAATCGCCAACCAAACGACCACTTTGCGAAAGCTGAGTACGCCTCGCGACTATCTTATTGATAACTGACACAACAAAAACCTCAAAAACTTTAAATAAATTATTCCAAATCAGAAATAATAGGCGTTTGATTTAACCCCCTGATTATTCTAACCAAGACAGTTAATCCCGGACGTAATAGACGTATGTTTTCTCTCATTATTCCAAATTTCTCCTGCATAAAGAATAACCTCAAGTGTGATTTTTATCACCAAACCTGAATATTTTATTCCATAAAATCGCCCTCAGATTGAACATTACGAAGAGTGCAAAACATGAAAATTGATTTAAGCAGATTGGTGACAGAAAGCCGTAACCCAGCCAGTGCCGAGATCGATACGCTTTCGACCATCGAGATGCTGCAAGTCATTAATGAAGAGGATCAAAAAGTCCCGCTCGCGGTAAAAGCGGTGCTACCACAAATTGCAGAGACAGTTGACGCAATTACCCAAGCTTTTGCAAATGGTGGCCGTTTAATTTACATGGGAGCTGGTACGTCAGGTCGCTTAGGCATTCTTGATGCAAGCGAGTGTCCTCCTACCTACGGCACGCATCCAGATATGGTGATTGGCTTAATTGCTGGTGGACATCAAGCGATTTTAAAAGCGGTAGAAAACGCAGAAGACAACGCGAAAATGGGTCAAGACGACTTAAAAGCACTTCACCTCACCAAGCATGACGTGGTTGTAGGCATTGCAGCGAGTGGCCGTACACCTTATGTACTAGGTGGTTTGGACTACGCTAAATCCATCGGAGCCACGACCGCATCTATCGCCTGTAATCCAGAATGTGCCATGGCAGAAGCGGCCGACATCGCGATTCTGCCGATAGTTGGCGCAGAGGTTGTCACTGGATCTTCTCGCATGAAAGCTGGCACCGCACAAAAACTGGTGCTAAACATGCTCACGACAGGCGCAATGATTCGTAGCGGTAAGGTATTTGGCAACTTAATGGTGGATGTAGAAGCCACTAACGCCAAGCTCATCCAACGCCAAACCAACATTGTTGTGGAAGCAACCGACGCATCAAAAGAAGAAGCAGAGCGAGCATTAAATGCCTGCGGTCGCCACTGCAAAACCGCCATCTTAATGATTTTGGCCGATTTGGATGCCAAACAAGCCAAATCACGCCTCGCCGCGCACAACGGCTTTATTCGCGCAGCACTAAATAATAACTAAATAATCCGAGTTCTGAAGGATAGACCCTATGGCAAAAATAACTTCAAACACAGTATCGCAGTTGCTGTCCGCAGTGGGTGGCAGTAACAACGTAAGCAAATGTGGTAACTGTATGACGCGTTTGCGTTTATCGCTCGCCAACAATGGCTTGGCTGATCAATCAGTTATCAAGCAAATTCCCGGCGTAATGGGTGTGGTGGAAAGCGATGAGCAGTTTCAGATCATTCTCGGTCCCGGAAAAGCTCAACAAGCGGCTGAGATGATGAATCAATTGATCGACAGCTTAACCTCTGGTGACAGTGAAGAAGCAGATATGCCGCAACAAGATCTTTCTGCCGTCGCGGCCGAGCAGAAAAAACAGATGAAGAGCAAACAAACCAGTGCGGTTCAGCGTTTTTTAAGCAAGTTTGCCACCATCTTTACGCCGTTGATCCCTGGTTTTATTGCCGCTGGTCTGTTGTTAGGTTTTGCGACGTTATTGGAACAAATGTTTGTTCTCGACCAGACACCAAGCCAGTTTATGTTGGATTTGATCGCCTACATGAAAGTCTTTGGTAAGGGTCTGTTTGCTTTCCTAAGTATTCTGATTGGCTACAACGCGCAGCAAGCGTTTGGCGGCTCTGGTGTTAATGGTGCCATTCTCGCCTCTTTGTTTGTGCTGGGTTACAACCCAGAGGCTACATCCGGCATTTACTCTGGCATGAACGAGTTTTTCGGCTTTGCGATTGATCCGCGCGGCAACATTATCGGCGTACTTTTGGCAGCGATCATCGGTGCACAAGTCGAGCGTAAGGTTCGTCAATACATGCCTGATGATCTGGACATGATCTTAACGTCCGTTATCACTCTATTGATCATGGGTGCGGTAACCTTCTTGA
This sequence comes from Vibrio sp. 2132-1, assembly GCF_033344315.1. Taxonomy (NCBI): domain Bacteria; kingdom Pseudomonadati; phylum Pseudomonadota; class Gammaproteobacteria; order Vibrionales; family Vibrionaceae; genus Vibrio; species Vibrio sp. 2132-1. Next base: position 6,267 of record NZ_JAWPON010000015.1, read on the forward strand.
TCATAATGCCGATCGGCGGCGAGTTATTTAAAGGGATGTCTTGGTTGTTCCTCAACTTAAACGATAACCCATTAGGCGCTGCAATCTTGGCAGGTTTGTTCTTAATTTCTGTGGTATTTGGCATCCACCAGGGTTTTGTTCCAGTGTACTTCGCATTGATGGAAGCACAGGGCTTTAACTCGCTATTCCCTATCCTGGCAATGGCTGGTGGCGGTCAGGTTGGCGCGTCAATGGCGCTGTATTTCAAAGCCAAAAAAGACGCTCTACTGCGCACTCAAGTTAAAGGCGCTATTATTCCGGGTCTTCTAGGCATTGGCGAACCATTGATTTACGGCGTGACATTACCACGCGTAAAACCATTCGTTACCGCTTGTATTGGTGGTGCTGCGGGCGGCTTCTTTATCGGTTTAGTTTCTTACCTTGGCTTACCAGTTGGTCTTAATACGGTGTTTGGCCCGTCCGGTATCGTGGCGATTCCTCTCATGACATCTGAAAATGGCATCTTCCCGGGCATGATGGTGTTTGTTGCCGGACTGCTTATCTCTTACATCGTCGGCTTCCTCGCGACTTACTTCTTTGGCTGCAAAGACGTCGATTTAAGCTAAATCATTCTTCCCCTATAGGAATGGACTAGCTCGCGCCCTTGGCAAACAAGGGCGTACCCTCTCTCTACTTCACGACAATTTTTCTTATTCCGTTACTCGGAAGAGGCTTTGTCGTACCTAAAACAATAGAAATGAAAGGTCGTTAATCATGAAAAAGCACATTTTGACTCTACTTCTCCCAACATTGATGGCATCAAACACAATGGCAGCGCAGCTGTATCAAGCGGAAGATGGGTCAGTTTTAAATATATACTCTCGTCTTGGTTTCAATGTCACCAGTAAAAATGACGAGCACGGCGATGCAAATGGCGAGTTTGATGGCCGTATTGGTTTAAACGGTTCACAAACCATCAACGAGTACGCGTCGATCATCGGCCAAGCGCAATACCAAGTGGGTGCCGCTGAATACGCAAACCAAGTAAACGACAAACCGTCTCTGACCGCACGTTATGTATGGGCGGGTATTGATGCGAAAGATTATGGTCGCATTACTGGTGGTCGCGTGGCATCTGGGTTGATTATGTTTACCGACATTGGTGATGTGTTCGCCTCTTCCGATGTTTCTATGGCGCGCCAAGCGAATAAAGTCGACAAAACCGCAACGCAAGTTTTCCGTCAAGATGGCACGCTGCAATACCAAAACAGCCTAGGTAATGTCGATTTTTCTGTCGCGTACATTTTAGGAAACAACACTTCTGAGCTCGACTACGGTTACAACGCTGCACTGCGTTATACGCTAGACATGGGGAATTTGGGTACCTTGGCACCAGTGATAGCGATGCAGAAGAATAAAGGTGATGCACGTGAAAGCAACGACACCGATTACACATTCTGGGGCGCAGGTACGCGTTACTACCTAGGTGATTTGATGTTGGGTGCGTTGTACTCGGAAGATGAACTAGAGGGCTATTACTCACAAACCAGTACCGACAAAGTGATGGAACTAACGGCGGTTTACAGTGTAAATGACAAATGGGTACTGCGTGCTGGTTATCGTTCTTTAGAAAACAGTGATGGTGACGAGCTAGAGCTGAAAGATACAACGCTAGAAGTGCAATACAAACTGACGCCTCGTTCTTCTATCTACACAAACTACGTTGATCGTAACGGCTCGCGTGGCTACAGCAATGGACAAGAAGTCTCGTTTGGCGGTGCACACGCAGACGAAAGCTACTACCACTTAGGTCTGCGTTACGAGCTGTAAGCACGATACTTAATGTAAGTTAGCTGAATCCATGAGCTTCTTCTATGTCCGGTCAGTAGTTATTGCCTTTAATGCTGATTTGAAGAAGCTCATCCTCGCAATATGTTTTCTTCGTTACCTGTTTTAACCAACACACCGGCATCAGGAAAGCTGGTGACAGTAGCTAACAATTTTCCATCGACAAAGTGCAATGCCGCATAATCGTGAATGCCATAACAAGTGATGCTCGGTTGAGAACGAGCAAAGGCTTGGAAAACCTCGAACTTCTCACCTACATGAGAAAAATGCGCCGCAGCCAAACCGTCAATAAATCCAAGACAACGCATAACTTGGTATGCTTCGGGATCACTGTCTGTCACCGCAAACTCAAACCAACAAATTGCACCTGCGCTCATGCCACAAATGATGATGCCTTGTTCATAACACTGCTTGAGTATTCTATCGATACCCCATTCGCGCCAAATGGCCAACATCGAACGCGTATTACCGCCACCGACGTAAATGATGTCTTGTTCAAATAGCGTTTCTTTCCAACCAGCTTCAAACTTAAACAGCGGAAAATGGGTCACGTTTTCACTAAGCTTCGCATCGTAAAAACGTTCAATCACTTCATCGGCGTCTCCCGTGGCTGTCGGTAGAAAACAAATGTTTGGATTCTCCTTACCAGACAAAGACAAAATGTATTGATCGAGTGGGCTCGGATTCTCTCCCATCATCCAGCCCCCACCGCCAATCGCAATACAGTGTTTTCGCATTCCTTTGCTTCCTCAATTGTTGCTAAGTTTGTTGTCGCTATTCGCCGACAGAATATATGTTCCTAAAGTGATCAATGAACGCTCGCGTTCTTCTTGGTAAGTGCTCACGTTTTGGGTAAAGCAGATAAAGCGGCAAAATCGCATCCGTTTGCCATTCTGGCAGCAAACTCACGAGTTTTTCTTTTTGTGCAGGGTCGAGTTTAGCCAGTGCAAATTCATCTAACATGGCTACACCACAGCCAGCCAAAGTAGCATCCAACATGGACTGGACAAGATTAAAACTCAGCGTACTTTCTAACTCAATGCTGCACTGCTGTTGAGTTTGCTTATGCGTAAACGTCCACTTATCTAACACCAAGTCGCGACTTTTATAAAGGATGTGCTCTAAGTCACCAAGCTCCTCTGGCGTACTTACATTTGGTTTATCAGCTAAATACGAGCGATGAGCGATCGGTTTACAGTGTAAAGTGCGTAGCTGATGGCCGACGTATCCCTCTGGAGGAGTATCGGTAAAGTAGAATGCGATATCAAACCCAGCCTCAATCAAGTCGAGAGGTGTCTCTGTGAAGATCACTTCGACGCTCACTTGTGGATGTTGCAATCGAAACTCGATCAATGTTTGGCTGAGTAACGCGGCTCCGAAAGAAGCAGACGCCGCTATTCTCAATTTTCCCGATACGATCTCGTTTGCCATGACTTGCTCATTGATCTGCTCAGCGCCTTCGAGCAGTTGCTTTACCTGCTGATAAAACCGCAAACCATCGTAGGTCAAATTAAACTGGCGCGTAGTTCGCTGAATAAGCTGCACCGACAATATGTCTTCAAGCTGTTTAAGTTGCCGACTTACATGCGCATTCGAACAATTCAGGCGCTTTGCTGCGCCAGCAATACTTCGCTCCTCGCACAAAGCGACGTAAAGTGGTACGTAGCTGAGCCATTTTATTTCCATACAGTAATTCTGAATCTCTAAAATCAAACTACTGGAAATAATAGAAAGCCTCTAAACTCTGTACAACCTAAATTTGAAAGGATGAGTTATGAGTGTTTTCGACACGTGGTTAAAAGGTCAAGTCATTAAAGATCACATCACTAATACCAATATCATCGTTGGCGATTACAGCTATTACTCGGGCTTCTATCATCAAAAAAGCTTCGAAGAGCAAGCGGTACGCTACTTGTTGGGTGACCCCGTCACACTTCAAGAATGGCAAAGTAGAGAACCCGATAGCATCGACAAATTAATCATTGGCAAGTTTTGTTCCATCGCTTCTGGAGCCACCTTCATGATGGCAGGAAACCAAGGTCATCGCATTGACTGGATTTCGACCTTCCCCTTCTCTCCTGAAGAATTTGGAGAAGGCGTACAAGACGGTTTCGAGCGTGCCGGAGACACAGTGGTGGGAAATGATGTTTGGATTGGCAGTGAGGCGATGATCATGCCCGGAGTAAACATCGGCGATGGAGCCGTCGTCGGAGCACGCGCCGTAGTGACGAAAGACGTGCAACCTTATTCTGTGGTGGTTGGAAACAACCAAGTCGTACGTCAACGATTCAGCGATAAAGAGATTGAAACTCTACTCAATATCCAATGGTGGAACTGGCCAATAGAACACATTAAACAAGCAATGAAAGTAATGTGTAGCAGCCAAGTGGGTGCGCTTGCGGACTACTATCAAGAGCACATTGTCGATTTGTAGATAAAAAAGCCCACACATCTTGTTGCGACGTGTGGGCTCAGTGAGTAAGAAAGCTTAAACCGCAGCGACGTCCTCTTCTTCCAAGTTCGCCGAGACTTTAATTTCGTATTGATTGAAACGGAACGAACAACCGCCATGAGTGCGCTTTGTCGTTACTTGTTCGTCGCCAAACTGCACCGTCACGCGAGTGAATACACGCTCTTTGGCTTCGACAATATTTTCTTCTAACGCGACTTCAAAGTCATGTTCCGTTTGTTCTAGCTTTTGCTTTATCGCTTCAAGCTGCTCGTTGTTTTGTGTTTTCATCACGTCAATCTGAGCTTGTTCTTCGTCGGTACGTTCGGCTTTAGGACGTTTCTTAAATTCGAGCTCTTTACGAATCACATCCATCGTGCCTTCTTGAGCGCGTTTGTATTGTTCTTTAAGCTCAGCTAATCGCTCCTTAAATGCAGAATAGCGTGCGAACGCTTCTACCTTAGTGGCGGTGTCGCCTTCTACGCCCAATTGTAAGCACACCACTTTGCCACCGACTTTTGCATCTCCGCCGCTGAGCGTGCCGTTCCTACCGTTCGCGTCTAGCACCGTCAGATTGCGCCCACAAACAATATCGTTATTCATGCTGTGCACCGCCAACTCAATATCTTCGCCGGCTTGCAAATCACAATATTGGGCGTAGCTGGCACGAATCGAACCTTTGGCTTTGACGTGACAACTCTTTGGCTGGCCATCACTCACGGTGTGGCCAATGATCCCTTTACCAACTTGGATGTCGTCTTGCGCTTGTACGTCAGCCGATTCAATGAAGCCGCCTACAGTAATAGAACCCGTCGCTTTAACAATCATGCCAGATTCAATGTTGCCACCGATAATCACATTCCCTTTGAATTTCACGTGACCTGTATTCACGCCAACGCTATTGAGACAGAGTGCGTTATCAACTTCAATGGTTTTGTCTTTAATCAGAGGCGTACCGGATACCGATGCAATCAATAGGTTTGGGTCTTGCTTGCTTATCTCGGTGCCCTTGCCTGGCTTCATTGGGCTGTCTTTTCCGGCTTGTGGAGGAATCACTCGCCCTTGAACAGTAAAACCAGGCGTGCCTTTGGTCGCAGGCGTTCGGCGCATCACCTCATCGCCTACGCCAACCGCGATAGTTTCACCGAGATTACGTAAATCAATTTTGTCGCTAGCAGATTGGCCGTCTTTGGGTTTGAGGATGCGTTTGGTGATGTCTTTAACAAGAGGAGTAAAAAGAGCGTCTTTGCCTTTGATAGGTTGCTTACCAACCGCTACAGGTTGAGAAAAAGTTTCGCCAGGTTTGAGCTGAGTGCTGACAACCAACACTTTCTTCAAAGCCAGTTTGTTGATGCCTTTCGAAACTCGCGCTTGAGCAAGAGCTTGAACAATCTCGGGGCCACGTAAACCTCGGCCTCCGTACGCGCCGACAACGTTCATACTGGCGAGCATGTCATTATTCGACAATTCGACCTCAACTTGTGCGTTGCGTTTTTCTGCAATGACGATGCCTTCGTAAGCTTCAGCTTTACGTTCTTTGGCGCAGTTAATGAACCTAACGACTTCCCCCTCTACAATAAACATCTTTTCAGCGTTCATTGCGACGAGCTGCTCGTTTAATTCATTTTGATTTAGCTCACCACCGAGATCCACTTCACCCGGAAGACGGGCTATCACCTTGATCTTATCTTCAGATAACTCAAGACACAGCTTCCACATACCCTTACCACTTTGCTTCCCATCAACACTTTCAGTCTAACCAAATCCGTTTTCTGAACAAACCTCGCATTTCTTATTATAGGGCTCACGTCACTAAAGAAAGTAATCCATCAATAACGGTTAAACAGGATATTAAGAGAAAACTCGATTTAGCCTAAGGCTCAATCAAAATACACGCTGAAACAAAAAGGAGCTGGATTTACAGTGTAAAATCAGCTCCCAATAATTTCATTTACAGTGTAAATTTCCCTTTATTGTTTACAGTGTAAATCGCTCCAAATGTGTCTTACTTCGTCCCTTAACTGCTGCTCAACTTGCCTTCTTCCAGGTAAACCAAATTGCTGAGCACATTCAGTCCAACTACGGTTAAGAAAAAGCTTACTAATCATCAAGTCGGAAGCGGAGTTCAAACCTAAATTAAGTAACCACTGTTGAAGCCACACAGACACAGACTCATAACTGTTACCACCATCAGCATAACATTCAATTAGTAATAACTTAGCGGGATGAAGTGGACTCATTCCCAAAGGTTGCGGCAATAGAGCTCGAAAAATAGGGGCTTCTAATTTTGGATAGACGTCAGCCACATTGTTAGACAACATTTCTTCAAATAGCGCCTGAGATTGGTCGACCCAAGCCGTCTGTTGGGAATCACAAGGTTTGACCATCAAGACTGAATAACAACCGCTAGCAGCATCGCGCATTGACCCTAAGCGAATTGTACGGAAGTTCGATTGTCGCCAGAAATAGAGCAACTCTTCCGTCGCACCAAAACTCGTGGATAAGTAGGCAATGTGTTTAGCAGCCATTTGCTCAAGTTGCTGCAGAATTTTTTGACCAATGCCTTTGCCTTGCAATGCTGGATGAACCGCAATTCTCATGACTCGCAGCGTCGATAGATTCGCGACATTCGGGAATCCTAGGTGGTTTGCAATCGTAATTGGGGCTAAGTGTCCTTTAGGACGACGCTTACCAAGCTGGATTTCTTCAATCAATTCATCGTCAAGGCCCCCCTCTTCGACCGCTAATATCACCCCCACAACCGCATTATCTTGCTTAGCAAAATAGAGCTGACTGTTGTCGTCTTGCAATAGGTGAATCAAATCATTCGGCGAGGTCTGATAATGAGCATTCACCAAAAGAGCGAAGCACTCACGCAGCAAACTAGGCTGCGATATCAAATTGTTCTTATCGGCTTTAGAAAGGGAAATTGAGTCGACCTGTTTAAGTTGATGGTGCGTTAACTCCGCATCCAACAAAAACGCGTCATAGAGCCATGATTCAAGCGCATCATTCATGCTCCAGCGGATGGGCTGTGTCATGTGCCATGTTTTCATTCCCGAACGCTGTTTCTGAAGCCAATCAACAAATTTAATCGTAAAGCCCCGGCCACAACCTTCATAACCATGAACAGTCGTAGAAAAAACGAGTCGATGATAATGTTCGGTAATGCTTTTGAGCATAGGAACTGGAATTGCAGCCGCTTCATCGACAAGTAACAAATCACATTCAGGTCTGCTCGATAGAAGTTCGTCAGGAGCAATGAATTGAATGGCTCCCTGGCCTGATTCTAATCTGTCCTTCTTAATACGCTGTGCGCTAGGGAGTAAACGTAAAGCATGTTGGTAAACAGGCTCAACGGCTTTTATAGATGGTGCCGTAATTAAGATTCTAAGCGGCTTCTGCTGTAATAAGTTCGCACACGCAATGCCGAGGGCACTTGTTTTTCCGCGCCCACGATCAGCGGTCAAAACTAACGGTCGCTTTCGATGTCCAGTTACCACCTTTTCAATTAGAGAAATGGCATGTTCTTGTTCCGTGTAGTGGCTTTCTTTTTCTGCTTGCTTGATGTCTGGAGCCGTTGGCAATGGTTTGTCTTGCTCAATAACAACGAGCTTCTCCCATTGTTTGTGCATCCATTGCTGAGCAAAATTCGTTGGTTGTCGCGGCTCAGTAATGACAATAAGAAAACCGCCGCCAACCAATGAGCCAAGCGCGGCGGTAAAACTATTTGCGTCAAAGCCATTTCGAGCATCAAACAATAGAACGTCACACTCTCTGCCTAGCAACATGTGCCCTTGTTTAGACGAAACACTGGATACGTTTTTCAAACCAAAATCACCAACAGAAAACCAACGTTGATGGCGCTGCGTTTTATGGAACTCTGACATCAACGCATTTTGCCAAGAAGCCTCGCCTTGAATGACTACACCAATCCTTTGGAAAGATTGGTGAGCTTGATGTTGAAGTGATGAAAGGAAATCAGATTGTGTCTGCATTTTGTCTATCCAACGTTGAACTGACACAATGGTATCACATCTTTAATTTGACGCTTCTCAGATATAAAAAAACCGCCCGGAGGCGGTTGATTCAATCATCTTTTGTTATTGCAGCTTGTTTTGCACAAAGGCAAGAATCTCTTCCATCAAGCTGTCGTCAACTTTCTTCAAGTTCAACGCCAGACTGCTACCTTTTCGGCTGTAGCTTGCTCGACCTTTAACTAAGTCGACTTTTTCCGTCTTCTTACCAGGTTTTGCTGGTGCAAGTTCAGTAATCCAATTTTCGATGCTTTCCGTGACTTCTTTTGTCAGACGAGCAACGCCTTGAGCTGTGCTTCGCTGCCATAAAAACCCTTCGCTAGAGCGGCATTTATCTAACAGCTCTTGCTGCTGCTCTGGCGTCAGCGTTGAAAACTGTTTGTGCAGTTTCACGATAGTTGGACGACCGAGATCGCCAACATTCGGATACGCTTGAAGCAGTTCTAACGGTAATGCTGCGGCTTTTAAAGCGCCGCTTACCAACGCTTCACTGCACTGGAACATTTTTGCCAATGCTTTCTGATCCTCAGCTTCACCACTATCAAGCTTAGCCTGCATCTCTTTACCTTTTTCGTATAAAGAGAGCGGTTTGTGAGCATTTGCCACATCAGACAAAAACTTAGCATGGTCAGTATTGATGTTGTCAGCAACATAAACCAAAAAATCTTGTTCAGCGAGGATACAAGACATGCGACGACGGCTACCATCTAAAACTTCGATCTTGCCATCTTCAGTTCTACGACCCACAGCTGGATATTGTTGGCCACGCTCTTTGAGTGTGACTAAAACATCAGATAAAGCATGTTCGTTTAAGAACGATTGCTCACGAGCGTTATCAACAAATACTGTTGTTTCTGTCGCAACTTTATTTGCAGGAATACGCACAAGTTCAAACTGAACAATATTTTCACCTGCAACTGCTAGTTCAATCGTTTGAGCTTTCTCTTTTGCCGCTGTTTGCGCCTCTTGCGGAGTCACAACACGACGCTTATTCGTTTTGCCAAATAATTTCGCGTTTAATTCAGACGTTTTCAAAGCCATTTACTTATTACCCCTGATTCAATGACGGCCAATTAGAGTGCAGCACACGCTCTAATTCCAGTGCGCTTTTATGAACAGCGTCTTGCGCGGTAGCTAGTGTCTTCTTACCGCCTTCAAAATCGCTTACTGTCAGATCAAATACTGTGCTGTAGGTATCGGCACAGGTTTCAAACGCACGGCTACGAGGAATAGTAGCCATCATAACTTGGTCACCTAGAAGATAGTTCATTTCAGTTAAAACAGAAACTTGCTTCTTATTGTCGTCCTCAAACATGGTTGGCATTAAGCGAACAAACTCAAGACCATTCCAGTCCTCCGGGAACATTTCATATACCGTAGGCAAATGCTGGAAGAAGTTTACTGTTGAAGCCCAGTCCAGACGCTTAGCCGCACAAGGAATTAGCAAGGCATTTGATGCATACATCGCATTCCATACTAATGGGTCAACGTGTGGACCGGTATCAATCATAACGATATCGAAGTCATCAGCAATTTTATCAATCAGTTGCTCTTTCAGCAGACGGACGATATCGAGTGATGGGTCTTCAGATAGCGTTTGCCATGCTTCCGCATTAAACATCGCGTCTTCTGGAAACGCTGAAATCGACTTTAAGTTCGGATATTGCGTTGGCAGCAATACGTTTTTACGTAAAAATTCACTGTCAATTTCCACACCATCAGGCACGTTACCCAACATAATGTCTACCGCAGAATAGATATTATCATGCTCTGCCATGCTGATTTGCGGGTTGAGGAATAAACGTAGCGAGCCTTGTGGGTCTAAGTCGATTAAACAAATACGGTATCGTTTATCCAAATTTAGCGCTAAACATGCCGCTAAATGAACCGCGGTCATTGATTTACCTGTACCGCCCTTTTGGTTCTGCACATTAATAATCCAAGGTTTGTTACCTGAATTCTTTTTACGCTCATGAAATTTAGGCACTTCAGCCGCATCCATGAGCATGTGTGCTTCTTCTAACGTAATTGAATAATGATTCGCGTTGTTTTTAGTAAATTGATGCCCAGCGGCTTCCATTTTACCAATCGCGTCGTCGAGCTTACGGCGAGTTAGACCAGAACGGGTTTCCATCATCGCTTTCGACATTGGTGGGAAGTAGTTATCGCTTCGCTCTTCTAAAACAATTTCAATACGGTCAGCTTGAACCTGCTGAGTCAGCTCCGCTAACTCAAGAAGGTTTTCAATCGTTTTTTCTCTTTTCATGCCAAATTCCGTTGGAAGGATTTATAACTGCAATTGTACAGCAGTAAAGACCAAAAACAACAAAAAGGTGCACGAACATTTTGAATTACCATCACATAAAAAAACACCCAAATCGACGCTTTTATGATTTATGGTCAAAAAGATAACTATTTTTAATCAAATAATCTTCTCATAAGTGGACACCTAAACTTAAAAATAAAAAGTGTTACAGCGTCACTCATTTACAATGTAAATCAATTTTCTACCGGAACGATTATAATCTTAAGCTAAATTACGGATTATGTTAGACCAACCTAATTTAAACGAAAAATAGTAAGTAATATCGGAACAATAAAGACCTGAACACCTTGATCATGTCTCCGAACAAAATAGGGCAGTTCCAGCGAAACATCTATGGAAGTATGATCAAGGTATACATATGATCATGCTTCCGTGTTAATAAACAAATCCGAAAGCATGATCATGGCAAAATTGAGCAGAGTACGGTGTAAACACGCAAATAAAATAAGATCCATTAATCGGAAATATGATCAAGCCTTAGAATCTCTCGGAAGCATGAGTTTTCTTCTCTGATTTACGGTTGAGTGCAGACAGAATGGGGGATTGAGCAGAAATTGACGGTATAGAAGCCGGAACAATGAAATTGCTCAAGTTGCTATGATAAATCACGCTCTCATGATCATGCTTCCTGTAAATAAGCAGAGACTAGGATTTACTTCTAAATATGAGCGACTTGAATGTATTTTAATCAGATGAGTGATATCTCATCAATATGGACGCCAGAACGATAGATATATTGGCTCTTGATCATCGATCCGAGTATAAATAACATCACCAATGCACAATATAATCATCGTGAAGATCATTATTAAATACTGCATCTGTGGATAACCTGTAAAAACATCATGATCATCGTTTCAAGACTCTTTTGATCATCTTTTCATAACCTTAATGATCATGCTTACGAAGAAATATGATCATGCTTTCAGGTTATTGTTGATCATACTTTCAGACTTCTTATGATCATAGTTCCGAAATACATGGAAATAATAGTCTTATAGAACAAAAGCTTAGCGAAAAATTTCAAGCCAGATCATTAGATCATATAATCAATTAAGATCAGATTAATCAAAAAGATCAGTTATTTAAAAAACAATCTTTTTTCTTTATTTATGATCTGTTTTTCTTTATTTATGATCTGTTTTTCTTTATTCTTCGGAACCATAGCACAACTACGGCTAGTGTGATCTGGATCTAAAATGACGGCTGATGAAAAAATTCTGATTAAAGCACCGAGAAGCCACAAAGATGGCCATCTTTTTGAGGTACATGAATCCTCTGCGGATTGGGTAGAGCAGTACCAACATTTCAAAGGGGTGACCAAAAGCATCTTAGAGTTGCTTAATCTGATCTCATTACGAGGCTTCAGCAGCAAGGATGGTTTGGTTTCAACCACAGAGATTGTGGAAGCAACAGATGGGCAACTCACACGTGCAGCTCTGCAACAACGTTTGCGCGCGGCAGTAAATATTGGTTTATTTACTCAAACACCAGTGCGTTTTGAAGAGGGACTTGCTGGTAAAACGATGCTACATAAATTTGTGAATCCCAATCAGCTTATATCTGTGTTGGGAGCAACAAGTCTTGTTACAGACAAAGTTCGCCAGAACGAAAAACAAAAACGTTCGAAAGCATTGGCTCAGACTCAAGTAAACAAACGTTTGTTGAATGAGCACGGGTTAAACACACCTCCCACGATGAAAGATGAAGCCGATCAATTTGTTGTATCTCCAACAAATTGGGCTGGGATCATTGACCAAGCACTTGCGCCACCAAGAACTCGAAAAAGTTATCAGAAATCCATGGTGTCGATCTCTGGTACAAAGGCCGTTATCGAGACGCGATCATCCAAAAATATCATGACTGTGGATGATCTCATGACCCTGTTCGCTCTCTTCACGTTAACGGTTCAGTATCATGATCATCACAAAGATCAGTATCAGCTTGATGCGGCTCACGTACCAAACAAAACGCCGTTATACATCACTGATATTTTGTCGCTCAGAGGCAAAAAAGACAGTGGCCCAGCTCGTGATTCCATTCGCGATAGCATTGATCGCATTGAATTCACTGATTTTCAGCTCCATGAACTTACTGGACGTTGGCTAAGTGAAAACATGCCAGAGGGCTTCAAAAGTGATCGTTTTCGTTTTCTTGCTCGAACCATCACGGCCTCTGAAGAGGCACCTGTGGAGGGAAGCGATGGTGAAATTCGTATCAAGCCAAACTTATATATTTTAGTTTGGGAACCTTCGTTTTATGAAGAGCTGTTAACACGCGATTATTTCTTCTTGTTTCCGCCAGAGATCTTGAAACAACATACGTTGGTGTTTCAACTGTACTCTTTCTTCCGTAGTCGCATGGTTCGTCGTCACACGGATTGCATGCTACTGAGTGAGTTAAATCAGAAGCTTGCACGTAACATTGAATGGCGTCGGTTCTCAATGGATCTGATCCGTGAGCTGAAACGCTTGTCAGACGGCAAAGGGACAGACGATCTTTTTGTGGTGAACTTATGGGGCTATCACTTAACGATCGAAACCATGATCGAAAATGACAAAGTGATGGACTACCAGATCGATATCAAATGTGATGTCGAAGAGGTCTTACGTTATTCGCGAGCGCGTACAACCAACGCAGGTAAGCGCAACATGGCGCCTACGCTGCCAAACCCGCTTCGTAATGAGATGGTAACCCGACAGCAGCTTGAGGAGCTCTCAGGCATCATAGACGGCGAATTTGAGCCCATTCAACGCAAAGCACCGTCTCCAAGAGGAAATTTAGGGCGACGCGTGAAGCAAAGAAAACATTTGGTAGAGATCAATGCTGATGAGATCACCATTACTCTATCTAAATATACCTCACCAGAGGCTCTAGAACGCAGTATAACGGCTTTGTCTGCGATGACAGGGCACTCGTATGCCTCAATCAAAGAAGAGTGCTCAGATTACATAGAGAAGCTCGATTGGCTAAGGGTAGGGGATGAGCCGATTCCTTATGAGACATTAAGTAAAACCGTCGAGCTGTTTAACACCCAGAACGATGTTAAGCATCTTACCATCGAGCGCTTGATTGCGGGGTTAGCGGTGCGTCGGAAAGTTTGTCGTCAAATCTTCGATGGTCACATGGATGAAATGGTATTTCGTGCCTTGGATGAAATGGCGATTTAAAAGTGTCGCTTGATGTGTATCAAGCTATAGGTGTGATGTATCGGTTTGAAATGTAACAATGTCTTTCGATGATAAAAAACAGACTTAACTCTTACAAACCACTGACATTAGAAGCCAAGCCTAATACTACTATTTATCCCGAATAGACAACCTTTTGTCCTTTCTGATGATTAATAGATTGGCTCATATTGTTACATTCATTCTGAATAGACTTCGCGAGTTTCTCCTCAGGAAACTCGCTTTTTTTTGCCTAAAATTCCGCTAATTAAGCCTTGATCATTTTTCCGGACTAATGAGGTAAACCTTGATCATGCTTCTTGGGTTCATTCCAATGTAATGAACGCATCAACGCAACATGTGATTCGATTAAGCTATGGGCTTGTTCCTGCCACTTGTTTTGATCACACTGCTGATTACAAAACTCTAACGCCACAACGGTGAGATGCTGAAGTCGTCTCAAACACCAATCTTTGATCAGAATATCAGTCGAGACTTGGCATGCTGCTTGTTCAAGCTTTGCACTCGTATAAAGCAAGGTTTGATATGCTTTCTGAGGGTCTTGGTAGCTTGCATGTTGAAACACGCGTAAACATCCATCCAACCAGCAAGCAATCGCTTTACTTTGAAGATCACTCAATTCGGGTCCAAACACGTCATCAGGCACCTGATATAAGATCGTTTCCAATTTTTCTACTTGATCATGTTTCCGCTGTTCGTACCACATGGCGATTTGATCTTGCCAAGTACTCAAATCCATTACGCTGCCTCAGTCCATTGTTTTACATAGTGATTTGGCCCTATTTGATCAAATTCGTCGACAATTATGCTGCTACGTTGACGAATTTCATCGGCATCTATCGAATAGTTTGGCTCATTTTTCACTAAGTTACCAAAAGGTAAGTCAGGATCAGGAACGGCAGAAATCAACAGCTTAGTATAAGGATGCTGCGGATTCTTAAGTATTGAATGAGTGTCGCCCCATTCAACGATTTGCCCTTTGTACATTACTGCGGTTTCTTCCGCGATGTAGTGCGCAGTCGCCAGATCATGTGTGATGTATAAAAAACCAATTCCCAGTTCTTGCTTCATTCGTTGCATTAAATTCAACACTCCCAAGCGAATAGAAACATCCAGCATAGACGTAGGCTCATCCGCAAGAATGATTTGCGAACCTACCGCTAAAGCCCTTGCTAAGTTTACTCGCTGACGTTGCCCACCACTGAGTTCGTGAGGGAACTTATTCAATGTCTCTTCAGGTAGTTCCACCAGCTTTAGAAGCTCTTCCAAGCGGGCTGGGATGTCGCGCTCGTTTTTGACTTGTTTATGAATTTTCAAAGGACGTGTTAGGTGATGGCGAATGGTATGAGTTGGATTGAGAGAGCCAAACGGATCTTGAAACACCATTTGTACTTTACTGCGATATTCTTGTAGAGCCGATCGTGACGTGATCTCATTTATGTCAGTGCCATTGAAAAGGATCTCGCCTTCCGTTGCAGGATAGACTTTGGTTATTAAACGAGCGCAAGTACTCTTACCGCAGCCTGACTCTCCAACCAAAGCCAAGGTTTTTCCTGCGTACAGATCAAAAGTCACTCCTTGAAGCGCACGAAAGGTTTCCTCTTTCGCTAAACCACCGCCCACTTTGAATTCTTTAATCACATTTTTCATTTGGATGATAGGCTGGCTCATGGTTACGCTCCTTGTAACTCTGGTTGTTTGTGGACGTCATGGATGTTTGGGAAAGAAGCCCATAGCTTTTGCGTGTAGGGGTGTTGAGGATGATTGCGTATATCGTATGCTCGATTGACTTCGACGATTTCTCCGTGACGCATGATTGCAATTCGATCACATAGTTGGCTCATGAGTGCCAGGTCATGAGTGATAAAGAGGACTGAAAAACCGAACTCATCTCTAAGCTGATAAATTTGCTGTAAAATTTCTCTCTGTACCACTACATCTAATGCTGTTGTGGGTTCATCCATAATGATCAGTTTTGGATTTAGAGACAAAGCAATGGCTATCACCAAGCGCTGACGCATTCCTCCTGAAAATTGATGAGGATATTCTGCTAAGCGTTCTCGAGGAATATTGACCAAGTCCAACAACTTTTCTGCTCTATCTTTTGCTTGAGCGTTAGTGAGGCCTTGATGGTGTCGTAACACATCTGCAAATTGCTCTTGTATCGTTAAGACAGGGTTGAGTGAGTTCATCGCGCTCTGGAACACCATGGCGATTTCACTCCACCTTAGAGCGGTCAGTTCAGAGTCTGAGATACTAAGGATATCTTTGCCATCAAACCATATTTTACCGCCAGAAATGAACGCTGGCGGCTTATGAAGACGATTTATTGAGAATGCGATTGTGCTTTTACCACATCCAGATTCACCGGCAAGACCAAATACTTCGCCTTTGCCGATATCAAAGCTGACGGACTTTACCGCATTAAAATCACCATTATCAGTGATGTAATCGACGCACAAATCTCGGATCTGGATGACCGGGTCATTGTGGTATGCATGACTTAAGTTAATACCATCCATATAAACACCTTATCAATCTAAAAGATAATTATTATCATTATCAGGTGTGGCGGTTTTTAGAAAGTATCAAGCTATGAATCAGTGAAGTGACTCGAAAGTTAGGTGAAACAGGAAGTGGTGTAATGCGTCGTTGATAAAACTAAAGAAGAGCAGAATTGAGAGCTAGATCAGCACACTTTTCGTAGGGGGAATTACTCAAATTTAATCGTAAATTTGTCCCTTGGCAAAACTTAAATGATGAATCTATTAAGGAGTTAACGAAAGGGCGGGAGGGGTCACATTTCCCTACAGTTTTTCTTACCACCTTGTTCCGGTTTTGCTATAGATTACGCATCGAAAACATGGTGTGTTCGGAGGAAATATGTCCATTAATTCTATCGACCATGACGAGATGACCAACATCGCTCACAAATGGGAATTACCTGATGAGGAAACCGTTGTGAAGCCAGAGAAAACAGTGAAATCAGCAGAAGCCAGAAGACGCATTGAAGCGTTACGTGAGATCCGTGAAAGTGGGTTGACCATTGAAGAAGCAAGGGAGCTTGGCTTGATACACTGATCGCCTCAGGTTGGTTTAGCAACCCATAGGGTAGTCGACGGACTGCCCTTTTTATTTTTTCACTCTATTACTCTCTTATTCAAAACCTCCATTTATCTGTCTTGCGCCTCAAAAGCACGAGTTTCACACTCACGTCCCGTCCCGAAGAAGTTTGACAATCTGACCTTGTGTTACTAGATATATCAGTAGCGATATGCTTTTTGTTGATTATCGCAACCACAAAGCAAGGAGCGCAAGTATGGTTGATCAAATCCTTTTTTATGAGCCCGATGAGCCCCACGGTTTTCTCTCAAATTTTTGCCATGCCCCAGTCAATATCTCCTCCCAAACTTGGCCCACCAGCGAACATTATTACCAAGCCCAAAAGTTTCTCGATGCTCAGTTGCAAAGTAAAATTCAGCACGCAAGCACCCCTGATGAAGCGTTTGCTTTAAGCCGTAAATACGAACACTTTGTCAGAAGCGATTGGGACGATATAAAGTTGGCTGTTATGGCTTTCATCGTTAGGGAAAAGTTTCTACAAAATCCACCATTAGCGCAGCAATTAATGAGAACGGGTAACGCTTGCCTAACAGAGCATTCTCATAAAGATGCCTTTTGGGGAGACGGGGGAGATGGTAAAGGAGAAAATCATCTAGGAGAGATTCTGATGAATGTGCGGGCAGAGCTGAGACATGTTGAGCCTTACAATCTCGTGAAGTTTATCGATAAAGCCAAATTGCCCACCCAGTGGGGCACATTTATGATGTACGGCTTTATTGAAGCCGCGACAAATAAAGAGCATCTTGCTCTGGTCTATGGCGAGCCAACAAAAAGTGCAGCACCACTTATTCGGTTGCATTCGGAGTGTCTTACCGGAGATGCTCTATTTAGCACGCGTTGTGACTGTGGTTTTCAGCTTAATAGAGCGCTACAAAACATCGTCAAAGAGGGATGTGGCGTGCTGCTTTATTTACGTCAAGAAGGACGTGGAATCGGCTTGATTAATAAAATTCGTGCCTATCACTTACAAGATGATGGCGCAGATACCGTGGAAGCAAATGAACGTTTAGGTTTTGCCGCTGATATGCGTGATTACGCGTTCTGTAAAGGAATGCTAGAGCATTTGGGGATTGACGCTGTGCGTCTAATGACGAATAACCCACGCAAGCTCGCCGCCTTAAAAGCGGTTGATATTAACGTCATTGAACGAGTGCCATTACAAGAAGGGAATAACCCAAGTAATCAACATTACCTGCAAACCAAGGCGAGTAAATTGGGGCACATGTTTGATCCTAAGTTTGTTAACCACACTAAGTAAGTGCTACAGATTTTACAGAAACAAAAACGCCAACGTATCATCGTTGGCGTTTTTGTTAATGAGTTGATTCATTGATACTTTTGAATGATTTCATCAATTTCCCCTGAGGCTTTTAATTCAACGAGTCGTGTATTGATGTAATTTTGAGTTTCTGGTTGCATTTGAGGTGAAAAAGCCAGGTAGATTGAGTAGTCAGGAATAACCGAGCTGAAAGGCTGTATCTGAAAATTCTCTAACGGCAAATTGAGTCGCTTTAAGTTGTAAAGGACTCGGGATTCCATCTCGACAAAAGCTGTATCTCCAGGGGTTCGGCTTATCACTCGGTATGCGGCGTTGTAGTCTTTCACGCGCATTTCATTGACACTGCCATTTTCAAAGAACGGTGTTAAATTTGGATAATCAAACCCCAGCAGTAATACAATAGAACGACCATGCATCGTATCCATATTTTTGAATTCTAAAGGCTTCTCGCTACTCGACACCAGTACATGTTTTACAGTGTAAATGGGCTCCTCAGATAAATTTTCCGATTGCACCTTGCCCCAGTTCGGGCTGCCATAAGTTAACCAGTTTGGCTCAGCGCCTTCTTCCAATATGGAAATCATACGTTTAAATGGATAAGTATGATAATTCACTTGGTAATCCGACTCCGCGAAGATAGCGCTGACGATATCGGTCACAATTCCGGAGTGCATTTGTCCCTGTTGTTCAATTTGAAATGGTCGAGCTTGTTCAGCAATGACGTAATAGTTCACTTGATTTGCGGTCACATGAGAACTTACAACAATTAAGCTAACAGCCAATCTAAGTAGAAGTCTTTTCATCGTATCCTCGATTATTATTTGTGCGTAGCTATATTTAGAGTAGCGCAAGTTTATCGGAGCGGTTTCATATGGATGAAAAAGAGCGATCTCAACGTCGTTTTAGTATCGGCAACCAACTTATGTTGGCGGTATTAACGTTGAGTTTAATCTTTACGGTCATCATTTCTACAGTGAGCTTATATCGAGTTTTTCACGAAGATTTAGCCCATTTAGATGTTGAATTAAAGCAGGTTGAGTCTAGCTATTTATCGAGTTTTTCTGCGAGTTTGTGGGTAGAGGATAGGGAGCTGTTGCTGACACAAGCTCAAGGTGCAATGCGTATGCCCTCGGTGGACTACTTACGTATTGCTAGTGAAGACGAAGTTATCATTGAATTAGGTTCGGCGCTTTCTGAGGATGTTGTCGAGAGAAGCTGGCCGATGCAGTATCGGGTCGGCGATAAAACGTATGATCTCGCGATATTAACGGTTCAATCGGATCTTAGCGCGATATATGAAGATCTTTGGCAGCAGTTCTTTTTTCTACTTACGACAGAAGCGATCAAAATTCTTGTCCTCATCATTGGTGTTCT
This sequence comes from Vibrio sp. 2132-1, assembly GCF_033344315.1. NCBI lineage: Bacteria > Pseudomonadati > Pseudomonadota > Gammaproteobacteria > Vibrionales > Vibrionaceae > Vibrio > Vibrio sp. 2132-1. The sequence continues at coordinate 25,870 of NZ_JAWPON010000015.1, forward strand.
TTGGGTGGCGTTTCGCTTGTTGGTCAATCCGTTACAATTGCTGTCTGGTGCGGTGAGCGATTTTCGTGGCGGTACAGTGCCGAGTAAAGTGACTCTCCCTAAACGATGGTGCTTTGATGAAGTGAGTGTTTTGGCAGAGAAATACAACCGAAGTGTTGAGAAAGTGAAAGAGCACCAGACTGAGTTAGAGGCTGAACGCGATAGGGCAGAAGTCGCTAATCGTAAGAAAAGTGAGTTTCTTGCCACTATGAGTCATGAGATCCGCACACCGATGAATGGCATTATTGGTGTGTCGTCGTTGCTCAATGACACCGACCTCGATCCCCAGCAAAAAGAGTTTGTAGAGATCATTGACAGTTCTTCTCACTCACTAATGACGATCATCGACGACATTTTGGACTTCTCTAAAGTTGAAGCTGGCAAAGTAGAGCTGGAATACACGAGCTATGAGCTTCGCGAGCTACTTGACGATGTCATCAGTTTACATAGTGTCAAAGCCAAGCAGAAAAACTTACAGCTGCTCAGCGATATTGATCCCCACTTGCCAATGGAAGTGCAAGGTGATGCCACACGATTGAAACAAGTTCTGAACAATTTGTTGAGCAACGCGATTAAATTTACCGAGCGCGGCCATGTGAAGCTTCTTGTAGCGTTATCTCGACTTGATGGAGAGACCGCTCATATCCGGTTTCGAGTTGTGGATTCTGGTATTGGTATTGCGAAAGAGCACCAACAAGCAATCTTCGAACGCTTCCAACAAGCTGATGGTAGTACCACCAGAAAGTATGGTGGGACAGGGCTTGGTTTGGCGATAGCTGCACAGTTGGTTAACTTGATGGGAGGGGAAATACAACTAACAAGTGAGCTTGGGCTGGGAAGCTGTTTTGAATTTTCGATTCCTGTTGCTGTAATAAATGCGCAATCGACCTATACCGACCAACTTAATGTATTAGATTTCCGGAAAGCGGAAGACAACGAAGTCAGCCCTCAAGATAACGATAAACCTTGGGTATTGGTTGTTGAAGATACCATCGTCAATCAGAAGGTAGTTCGCATCATGTTAGAAAAACTGGGTGTGCGAGTGAGTGTCGCCAACCATGGCGAAGAAGCATTGCAGCTGTGTGATCAGCAGCCTTTCGATTTGATTTTTATGGACTGCCAAATGCCTGTGATGGATGGGTTTATTGCTACGGAGCGAATTCGAAAAATGGGAGAGTGGGGGAAACACGTTCCAATTATTGCGCTAAGTGCCAATGTCATTAAAGAGGATCAGCAACATTGCTTCGATGTTGGGATGAACGAGTTCGTGGCTAAACCCGTTACCAAGACTCGATTACAACAAATATTCGAACAGCATTTACCAAAAGCACTGAAAATCAGCGCTGTGCCTAAATAGTTAACTTGAAATCGATCAAGTTAAGTGCGTTTCTATTCTGTAATTGTAACTCTGTGTGATATAGTGCCCGGCTAGTATTTAAAGTACCTTGAGGCTGTGAATGTCGTTTAATCTATCCCTATTGCCGCCTGACGAAAAAAACAAAATCGAACTGGATAAGCAGGCGTCGTTTTTGGTTTGGAAGCTCAGAGAGGCCAAATCTGGTCCTGAAGCAATAGAAGAACAGTTGTCCAAGATTAACGATGCTGATGAAAAGGCGTTTTTCCAGCAATCGGTCGAAAAGTACAAACGAGTAATGGGTGTCGCTTAACGCGAACCGTGGCAATGGTTCAATCCAATGCGACGAATGAGGTAACCTCCCTATTCCTTTGCTAAGCGAAATTGAAAAGGTTTCGCTTTTTGCTAAAATCCTTCGCATTAAATTTGAATTTAGAGAGACATCCCGATGGGAAGAAGTTTTGAAGTGCGCAAAGCCTCTATGGCGAAAACTGCAGGCGCGAAAATTAAAGTTTATTCCAAATACGGTAAAGAAATTTACATGTGCGCGAAAAACGGTGGTGGTGATCCAGACATGAACTTGTCTTTGAAACACCTGATCGCAAAAGCGAAAAAAGACCAAGTTCCTGCGCACGTTATCGATAAAGCGATCGACAAAGCGAACGGTGGCGGTGGTGAAGACTACACTCCAGCACGTTACGAAGGCTTCGGCCCTGGCGGTATTAGCGTTATCGTTGACTGTCTAACAGACAACGGCAACCGTACTTTCCAAGATGTACGCCAATGCTTTGTGAAAGTCGGTGCGAAAATTGGTGTTGAGGGCTCGGTTTCTCACATGTTCGATCACCAAGCGGTATTCCAGTTCAAAGGCGACGATGATGAAATCATCCTAGAAACGCTAATGATGGAAGACGTAGACGTTACTGACGTTGAGCTAGAAGACGGTGTTATCACTGTATTCGCACCTCACACAGAATTCTTCAAAACAAAAACTGCGCTTAACGGTGCATTCCCAGACCTAACGATCGATGTTGAAGAAATCACATTCGTTCCGCAAACTCATACGCCTGTATCGGGTGAAGATGCTGAGAAATTCCAGAAATTCCTAGATCTTCTAGATGACTGTGATGATGTTCAGCAGGTTTACCACAACGCAGAGCTGTAATTAATTCGCTCATATCGTTGTAAAAAGGCTTCCTTAGGGAAGCCTTTTTTGATCGCTTTTTCTCAAGCAACGCTATGCGTTACGATATTTGGAATAACACAGCGACATGATTACACCAAAACAGATACCTTGAGTTAGCATCGCCGTGCCGCCATAGCTAAAGAAGGGAAGTGGGCTACCCATTACTGGCAACAAGCCACTCACCATGCCCGTATTGATAAAAGCATACAGAAAAAAGCTCATCGCTAATGCGCCACTTACCAGCCGACTAAAAAAGTGGTCAGACTGACATGCAAGCAACATAACGCGTGCAGTAATAAACAAGTACAATGCGAGTAAGACTAAACTGCCAACAAAGCCCCATTCTTCCGCATAGGTCGAAAAAATAAAGTCCGTATGACTTTCTGGAATAAAGCCAAGTGTTCCCTGCGTTGCATTCATCCAACCTTTGCCTTTCATACCGCCTGAGCCAATCGCAATCAAAGATTGGATGATTTGGTAGCCCGAACCCAGTGGATCGGACTCAGGGTGCAAGAACTGTGTTACACGGCTCTTTTGATAGGTTTCCATAACGAAGAACCATAAAATAGGTGCTAACGTTAAAATGCTCGCAATAAACCCGCATATTATTTTCCAGCTCATGCCAGCCAAAAACAAAACGAACAATGCATAAATGACGGTAAAAACTGCACCGTCTAAATCCGGTTGTAGCGCGATTAACCCGGCAGGAATCATTGTAATAAGTAAGCAAAACGCAATTTTCCGACTGTCTGGTCGACCTCCTTCAATATGCAGCATCCAGGCGATCATGATTGGAATGGAAAGTTTGATTAGCTCAGACGGTTGAAAGCGGAAGAAGCCGATATCGAGCCAACGTTGAGAGCCATTGGTGCTATCACCAAATAAAGCGACAGCAAGTAGCAGAGCAACCGCAATAATGTAGAGATATGGAGCTGAGCGCTGATAGCTGGACGCTGGAATCGAGGACATGACCAAGATACAAACTAATGTCAGTCCGCAGCGCGCCAAATGTTTGAAGAGCATCGCCTCATTAAAGCTACTGGCACTCCAGAGAGTGAGCGAACTTAACAGCATGATCGGAATGATCGCCATTAGCAGTGGCAAATCAACTCTTGGGAAATAACGCTTATTCATTTTCAACGACCTAATAACGCACCTATTTTGAGTGCGAAAACAACTAAAACTCGAAGAGTTCAAACTATTCCGATGCTAAGAATCTCGATTTCGAAACAACAGACACCATGCAAAGGTGTGTAAGAAAGGAGAGTGCGACACTGTCTGTTATGGGTAGCTGTGGGATGGATAAATACACTAGCCTCAGATTTTAAGCCAGTGTTTTTATTGTGACTGCCGTAAAAATGTAGAGTTACGAATGAGCGGAATTGTATTTTCTGTTTAAGTGAATGTCATTCATCCTCTCTCAATACCATTCACTCTGCATAACTGCCATTGGTCGCATGCAAAAGCAGCGTGCGATCTTCTCCCTTAATCTGAAACCATCAAATCACGTTCAACTAAGGACAGTACATGATGGTTTCTCAATCTCGCTCAATCAAAGCTCTTAAACTGGCAAGTACGTTTATCGCCGCATTTGCACTTAGCAGCAATCTGGCTCTGGCTAACCCAAGCGAGCGCACACTCAGTCAATTCAACCAAGCAGCACAGGGTGACTCTGGCTTAGTTGATACTGTTTATGGCGAACTATCCAAACAACTCGAAGAGCAGGGCGTAACGCCGGTGACCTTGGTTTACTTGGGCAGTGCGGAGACGTTGCAAGGTCGTGAGGCGTTTATGCCTTGGAACAAGATGAAGTTCACCGAGCGCGGTCTTGCCACAATCCAAAAAGGCTTGGATTTAATGGCGAATCAGCCAGTACCACTGCAAGAGCAACAACGCTTACAAGGCTTGCCGGAATACCAGCTAGCTACCGCCATGGCAGCTACTACGTTTACCTCTCTGCCTGACATGTTCAATCACTTTGAGCGTGGCTACGAGCTGTACCTTTCTCTGCTCGATGAACCGAGTTTTAGCCAACAACCTTTCGCCGCTACATCTTGGATTTACCGTTATGCCATTGAAGCGGCACTGCGAGCTGAAGATGTTCAACAAGCCAAAACATGGTTAGTGCAAATGGAGCAGTTGGGTGACAGCAATTTAGAAACGCAAACCGCGAAAGCGCTGCTAGCCAAGTATTAGGGGGAGCGTTATGATCGTTTTTAATCAACTTAGTCGCGATTACGCCCTTGGCAGCCAAACCGTGCATGCATTGCGAGACGTGTCTGGTGAAGTATTTGCGGGCGAAATGGTGGCATTATGCGGACCGTCTGGCTCAGGCAAAAGCACCTTACTTAACGTGCTTGGCATGCTGGATACTCAATACCAAGGTCAGGTGACATTTGCCGGTAGCCCATACCCAACCGGGCAAATGCAGGCGGCGAAAATGCGCCGCGAAAAGCTTGGCTTTGTGTTCCAAAAATTCAACCTTGTCCCCGTGATGACGGCGCTAGAGAACGTGGCGTATCCGTTACACCTCAACGGCTTTTCAAAAGCTGAACAAACCGAGCTCGCCACACAAATGCTAGAACACGTTGGCTTGGGCGAGTTTATTCATCACATGCCCGATAACCTATCAGGCGGTCAGCAACAACGCGTGGCAATTGCGCGCGCCTTAGTGCACAAACCAGCATTGGTGATTGCTGATGAGCCAACCGCAAGTCTTGATAGCCAAACTGCCAACAAGGTCATCGACATTATGAAAGGGCTCGGACACGAGCTAGGCACCACTTTTATCGTCGCCACTCACGACCCTCGCATGGCATCCCGTTGTGACCGCACCATTGAATTGGTGGATGGCAAAATTACCCAAACGCACGCAAGTGTGGAGGAGGTTTCATGGGCAAGCTAATTCCTGTTTCGGTTCGTCTTGCTTGGTTGAACCTGCAACGCAATCGCCGTCGCAGTTTGTTGTCGATGCTGATCATCGCTATTGCCGTGTTTGCGTTAACCAGTGCGGGCGGTTTTGGTCTGTACACCTATGACAGTTTGAAAGAATCGACAGCGCGTGACACGGGGCATCTGACGTTAACCACGCCAGGTTACTTCGCTAAAGAAGAAGAGATGCCGCTGAGTAACGGGTTAACTCACGCCGACGACATCACCAAGCAATTGATTGGGTTGAATGAAGTGCGAGGTGTGCAGCCACGAGTTGAATTCAGCGGTTTGATTTCCAACGGCAACAAGTCATCGATCTTTATCGGCATTGGTGTTAACGAACGCGAATTCGATATGAAAGGACCGTTTTTGGACGTGCGTGAAGGGCAAACACTTTCGAACATTCATGCATCGCGTTATGACCCAGCAGAGCCAGAAGTGATGCTCGGCGTTGATTTGGCGAACAACCTAAGCGTGCACGTTGGCGATTGGATTACCTTGCTGGCGACCACTACCGATGGCGCATTGAATGCGTATGACTTCAAAGTACGTGGCATCTACTCAACCGGCGTACCTGAGCTTGATAAACGCCAGTTGTACGTGCACATCAACAGCGCGCAATCGTTGTTGGGCTCAGACAAAGTCAGTGCCTTATCAGTCTTCTTGTTCGATACCAGTTTAACGAGCCAAGTCGAGCAACAAGTGGCTGCGGTTCTGAGTAAGCAAAAGCAGAACTTTGGTGATCAAGATATTGAGATTACGCCTTGGCAAGAACGTGCGTTCTTCTATCTCAAAGTGAAAGATTTGTACGACCGCATCTTCGGCATCATGGGCGCAGTAATGGCGTTGGTAGTCTTTGTCGCCCTGTTCAACACCATGACCATGTCGGTCACCGAGCGTACCCGTGAAATTGGCACCTTGTCAGCGCTTGGTAGCTACCCTCGCGAAATCATTGCTGGGTTCTTGCGCGAAGCAGGGTTACTTGCCGTGATTGGCAGCTTAATCGGCGCTTTGTTTACTGCGTTAGTCACCGTCTTACTGATGGTCGTGGATGTGCAAATGCCGCCACCGCCAGGACGCACAGAAGGTTACCCATTGACGATTTACTTCTCTTGGGAGCTGGTGGCTGTCGCAGGATTCGCGGTATTGATGATTTGTTTGGTTGCGGCGTTTTTCTCGGCACGCAAAGGGGTGAACAAGCCAATTACGGAGGCACTGATTTATGTTTAATTTCAAATCACTATTACCAATTGCATTGCTGACGGTAACTGGCGTTGCAAGCATGAATGTCAGTGCGAATGAAACAGTACTAGATGCACAGCAAGTTGCGCAATTGATTGAAAAAGCGGACAGCTACCGCTTGCAAGATGATTCCTCCAAAGTGGTGTCACTGGTGCGCTTATATCAAGACCAAGAGTTAGATAAAACCCGCCTTTACCACGTGTACACGCGTCCAAATCGTGAATCGCTGGTGGTGTTCAAATCAGCAGTCGAAGCTGGGCAAAAGATGCTGATGATGGGCGACAACTACTGGCTGCAAATGCCTAAGAGCCGCCGTCCGATACGCATTACGCCAATGCAGAAGCTGCTTGGTGAAGCGTCTATCGGCGACATCTCAACCCTGACGTGGAGCCAAGATTATCAAGGTGAATGGAAAGCGACAGAAACCGTTTCGGTGAGCGGGGAAAGTGTCGCGGCTTATCATCTTGCTTTAACCGCGAAAACCAAAGGGGCGAGTTATCAGAAGATCGACTTATGGTTGTCTGAGCAAGATGCGTTTCCAATTAAAGCTGATCTCTACTTGCGCTCTGGCAAACTCGCCAAGCAAGCGCAATATGGGCGTGCAACTGACAACGGCGAAGACTACGTCAGTGAGATGACTTTGCTTGATAGCATTCAGCCGAGCAAAAAGACCGTTATCGAGTACCAAGAAATCGTGCCTTGGCAGCTGGATAACAAGTTCTACAACCCAAGCTATTTACCGAAAGCCAACACGACTCAGCTTTAGCCTGAACTCCTTAAATAGAACCATAAAAACGAGCAAGGAAGTCAAATGAAACCGTACCAGCCTAACCTTAACAAAAGCACCAGTTTGTTGATTGCTGCGTCGTTGTGTGTGGGCGCAGCAGCCCCAGTTTTTGCCAATGATGAGCTGAGTTTTGAGTGGGATTGGGTTGTCAGCTACGAAACTGCCAAGCAGCGTGATAGCGCATTTATGCAGGCGCAGGGCAGTTCTCGTGATTCACTTAATGCACTGTTGGATGTACAGGTGAATTATCACAACTTCAGTGGCTTGTTTGCTCTGTACAGCCAAGGTTTGTACCTCAATCAACAAGGAAGGAGTGATTGGTGGAGTGAAGCTGATAACCAATTGCTGATTCGAGAGCTGGCTTGGCTAGGGGAGTGGCAAGTCGGTGACACCACTCTTGATGTGAGTTTGGGTAAGTTGCGCGTGGATTGGGGCGTAGGTTATGGCTACCGACCTTTGGATCTGTTTAAGCCTTATCGACAAAACCCTGTTGGCTTAGTCGCAGAAGAGGGTGCGGGTGTGTTTTCACTTTCACACTATGATATGGCAGGCGAGTGGACGGTGATTGCAACGGATTCAAGCTGGGGGCAACAAGACCAGAGTGCTCTTGATCAAGCCGCAGAGCAGCAAGGTGTTGGTATTCGTCGTTATGCGCTGGTGGGTGACACCGAGTATCAACTTATTGGTTATTACGATGATGTGCGCCGAGGTTTACTCGGAGCCAGTGCCATTGCCGTGTGGGATGAATCCATCGCTATGCACGGTTCCATGCTGTGGCAAAAGCAAAGTGTCGGCTATCAGTTTCAGCAGGATGATCTTTACCAACCCGTTTCGGTTGAGAAGCAGGGCAGCGCACTCCAAGCCTTAATTGGATTGAACTGGGCAAACCAAGCCGGACACAACGTGATTGCTGAATATTGGTACGACAGCCGAGCATGGTCGAAAAACGAATGGCAACAAGCAATAGAGCGTGGAGAGTTTCTCTCTCAGATCCCTGAACCTAACAACTCTCTGTTGGCTAGCAGCGCTCTACTTGCGACAAGCTACGCCCAAGGGTTTCAGCATGCCAATATCGTTCAGCATAACGTAATGCTGCACTGGAGTTGGGATGTAGAAGCATGGGCTGCATGGAACGGCGAAGCGGATATGGGCTGGCTAAGTGATGTAACCCCTACGTTGGATGTGATGCTGTCGCCACAAGATGGTGGTGTGATTGTCACGCAGTGGCTTAACTACCAATGGATTGATACCGGCGATCAAAGTGTAGAAGTGGAAGTTGCCGCACGCTTTTTAACCGGAGACGACCAATCTGCTTACGCACAAATCAATGATAAGCATATGATTGTATTTAACATCAAAGGGAAATTCTAAATGTGTTCAGCAAAATCAGTGGTGAAAAGTGGATGGCCGCGTAGCTTATTAGTGACCACGGCATTTTGTCTCTTTATCGCAGCAATGACGCTCTCGGTTTGGGGCGGTCCATTTTACATTCATGTGGCGGTTAGCTTTGGATTTGGCTATTCGGCTATCTTCTTCTCATGGCTTGTCGACCGCTTGTTTCCTACCATTCCTCGTTTGGCGGAAGTGGCTATCTCGCTGACGGCATGCTTATTGTTTGGTGTGGTGAACGCTCAGCTTTGGCTTGGGGAATACTTCGGTATCTCAAGTATGCTGTCGGTTGGTCTCATGGGATTGTTATTCAGTGCCATGTGCTTTTTCTATTTCTACTCACGCGAGCAACATGCGATCGCTCAGCGAGAGTTGGAAGCCATCAAACGCGAGAAAGCAGAGCAAGATCGTGCGCTGTTGCTGAGTCAGCTTAAGCAGATGCAAAGCCAGATTGAACCGCATTTCTTATTCAATACTTTGGCAAATATCAGTGCGCTCATGTCGCAAGATGTTGATAAAGCCAAGCTGATGCTAGAACAGTTAACCGCGCTACTGCGTGCAACGCTTAAAAGCTCACGCGAAGAACACACCACCATAGACAATGAAATGGCGTTAATTGAGGCTTACTTAGGCATCCAGCAAACCCGTTTGGGTGATCGACTCAGTTACAAGATTGAGGTGGAAGAGGGGCTAGGCAGAACCGAATTACCGCCGATGATGCTTCAACCCTTAATCGAAAACGCCATCATCCATGGTATTGAACCGAAGCGAGAAGGTGGCGAAGTCAGCTTGCTCATTAAGCGCGAACAACAGAACTTGAAGATTGAAGTCAGAGACACAGGTGTTGGCTTGAATCACGTGAGTGGGCACATGGGCTCTGGCGTCGGTTTAAGTAATCTCAAGCAGCGAGTTGAAGCTTTGTTCGCAGGGCAAGGAGAGGTTTCTATCAGTGAGTCTGCTCAGGGTGGCGTTTGTATTCGCCTGAGTTGGCCAATGGAATCGTAATCAAGGAAGAAAGGAATGAATACAGGGTTTACTGCCATTATTGCTGATGATGAACCGCTATTGAGGCGTCATCTTGATAAAAGCCTAGCTGAAGTGTGGCCAGAGCTAGAGGTGATAGCCAAAGTCGCCGATGGTGAACAAGCGTTTCAAGCCATTGAGCAAAGCCAACCTGACATTGCGTTTCTTGATATTCGTATGCCAGTTTTGGATGGCATGACATTAGCGCAAAAACTCAATCAACTCGCCAACCCGCCTTTGATTGTGTTTGTTACTGCGTACGATGATTACGCCATCAAAGCCTTTGAACAAAATGCCGCCGATTATTTGCTCAAGCCTATCTCGGATGAGCGTCTCCTGACGACGTGTGAAAGAGTGAAAACACGCCTTGCTAAGCGAGAGCAAGAGAGCAGTAATGTGCAGATGAGCAGCCTGTTAGAGCAACTGCAGCAATTATCTGCTCCACAAACGCCGCAATATCTTCAGTGGATCAAAGCGACGCAAGGGGAAGATATTCATCTGATCGCCACGTCTGATGTGCTGTATTTCAAAGCGGAAGAAAAATACGTTTCTGTATATGCCCAACAAGGACAAGGCAAAGTGCAGGAGTATTTGATTCGTACATCGTTGAAAGAGTTGATAGGGCAGCTTAACCCAGAACAGTTCTGGCAAGTGCACCGTTCAAGCGTGGTGCAAGTGTGCAAAATTAGCAAAGTAAACAAAGACTTTGCTGGCAGAATGTTTGTGCATGTTGGAGAAAGTAAGCTCCCTGTGAGCCGTGCATCTCAAAGTTTGTTCAAAGGGATGTAATCGCTAGAACTGCTCACTCTTTACACTGTAAACTCGCTGCTCATTTGTTTCAGCAACAAAAACAAAAAGCGCCTAAGTCATATAACGTTAGGCGCTTTTATTGTTTTATAGCGACGATTTCTCCGAAGAGATGAATGGGCTTATTCGCTGACCGTCACTTTCTCGATAATGATTGGATCGCATGGAACATCATCATGACCAAGTTTAGAGGTCGTTTTCACTTTCGCGATGCGGTTTACGACATCCATACCCGCGGTCACTTTACCAAACACGGCGTAGCCCCAGCCTAGGTTGGTAGTAGCGGTGTGGTCTAGGAAATCATTGTCTTCCAAGTTAATGAAGAACTGTGCCGTTGCAGAGTGCGGTGCATCGGTACGCGCCATTGCGATAGTGCCAACAAGGTTCTTTAGACCACGGTTTGCTTCGTTCGCGATAGGGGCGCGTGTTGGCTTTTCTGCCATGTCTTCGGTGTGACCGCCACCTTGGATCATAAAGCCGTCGATAACGCGGTGGAAAATGGTGCCGTTGTAGAAGCCATCTTCACAGTATTTTTTGAAGTTCTTTGAGCTAACTGGTGCTCGTTCTAGGTTCAGTTCAATCTCGATGTCACCGAAATTGGTGGTCATAATAATCATCTGGTTTTGCCCTTGTAGGTGCTAAGTTGGCGGCATTATAGCTAAGTCGTATGAGGATAGCAGAAATAAAAACAGCGACGTTTTGGCGTCGCTGTTTGCAAGATGTAAGGGGGAGGAAAGCGTTAAACCGTAAAGCGACCGACCAAGTCGTACAGTTCGTTGGCTTTGTGGTTAAGGTTGCCACTGCCTGCTCGGTTTTGGTTGGCAAGGTGTGCCGATTGGCTGCTTTGTTGAGAGATGACTTCGATACGTTGTGAAATCTCTTGGCCAACTTGGCTTTGCTCTTCAGTTGCCGTTGCGATAAGCGTGTTCATGTCCATGATGTTAGCAATTGCGGCTTGGATTTCTTGCAGTGCGGCAGAGGCTGCTCGTGCTTCCTCAACCGTTGCTTCACCACGCGCTTGGCTTGAGCCCATGGCTTTCACTGCCGCATCCGAGCCAGACTTCAATTGCTCAATCATTTGGTGAATTTCGCCTGTGCTGTCTTGAGTGCGACTCGCCAGTTTACGAACCTCATCGGCAACGACTGCGAAGCCGCGACCTTGTTCGCCTGCACGGGCTGCTTCAATGGCTGCGTTCAGTGCCAATAGGTTAGTTTGCTCGGCTATATCCTGAATCACTTCCAGAGAAGAAGAAATGTTTTTTACGTCGCTCTCTAAACGAGAAATCACCGTGCTGGCTTCCGACACCTCTAGCGCGAGTGCTTCGACAGAGTTCGCTGCTGAATCAACAATGTGTTTTGCTTGTTGTGAGTTTTCATCGGCGTCTCTGGCTGATTGCGCTGCTTGGTTAGCGTTGTTTGAAATCTCGTGCGCCGTTGCTGTCATCTCGGTCATTGCCGCTGCGACTTGTTCGGTCTCTTCACGTTGACCAGAAGCTAATTCATCCACTTGCGATGCACGCTGTGACATCTCGTTGGTCTCTGAAACCACTTCTTGTCCTACGTGGCTAACGCTCTTAATGATGCCTTGCAGGCTTTCAACGAAGATATTGAAGTTACGGCTAAGTTGGGTGAACTCCGGCACGCTCGATTCTTCCATGCGCGCGGTTAAATCTGCATCGCCTTGCGCGAAAGAGTGAATTGAAGCATCAAACTGCTCAATAGGCTTCATGATGCTGCGGTTAACAAACACGGCAAAGACTGCAACTATCGCTGTAATCGAGGCACAAAACAGGGCTATCGCAGTTAGTGTGGTGTTGAGATCTTCGTGTGCGGCTTTTTCCATGTCTGCCACAATGGCGTCGATATCGTCCGTGTAGAAACCCGTTCCCAACATCAAGTCCCATTCAGGAATAAAGACTGAGTAGCTCAGTTTCGGTAGTGCTTCACTCTGACCGAGTTTCGGGAAGTAATAAGTCGTGAACTCACCAGTTTTGGCATTTTTTAGCAAATCCTGAATCAGGTAATTGCCTTTCTTGTCCTGCAAGTTATAGAAGTTTTCCCCGATGCCTTTGGTGTTTTTACCCACCACGACGCGAACGCCTTTTGAATCATAACCAAAGATGTAGCCGGATTGACCAAACTCTAGTTGTTTCAAAATAGGCAGAGCCTCTTCCAGTGGGGCATTTTGTGCGAGTAGCGGCTCGACAGCGGAACGCGCCATTTGTACGTAACTTTTGAGTTCGGCTTTTTTCATCTCCATCATTCGACTTCGAGTTTGCTCAATCTCGTGCTCGTTGTAGGCCGTGGTTTGTACGTAGGTGAACCACATCATGCCTATTGCCATAGTTAGAATTGGAATTATTGAAAGGATATATAGTCGTTTTCTGATCGTCAGATTCATAGAGACGTCCTTCTCTCGGCGCAGCGTTACAAGTGACAAGCTGAATAAGCTTGCCTGATAAAAGTGTTAATACTTATTGTTGTAATGCTTAGAGATTAACCGAGTTACTCAATCAGAAGTACTGGAAATTTGTAAATCTAGACGAAGGTCGTAGCATTTTTAAGCGGGATCACAATTAACGTGAACACGACCCACTATTGCAACGAGAAGTCCCCGTTAACCAATATGAGACGCGATACCTATTCTTTGCGAATTTCAGGTAAAGCCAGTCAGCAACAGGTTTAACGAGGCGCCAACGCAGTGGAGCGTAGAGCCAACCGCGACCAACTAATTGCCACGCACGATGAGTCACGTCCAACCCAAGCAGAAGCTCCCCCTTTTCGTTGAGGGCGTGCAAAATGGTGTTGGCTTGTTCAGGATCGATCTGAGGATAATCTGCGAATGCATCACTATAGATATCGACGGTTTTGATTTGCTGCTTGGCATCGCGTTGTTTTAGCGCCTTCATCTCTTTGGCACAAAGCGGGCAGGTTCCGTCATAAAATATGGTGAGTTTTGTCATTGCGGTTTTCTTGTTTGAGATTTTCTAATCGCTTTTACGTGGCGAATTTTCTTTTGGTTCATTGTTTTGCAAGTAATGCAGCCAATTGTCGCGAATGTTGCCGTAATTGAATTGGCAGAACTCTTTGCGATCACGCAGGTAGTCTTTTTCTACTTCATCGAGTAAGGCTTTGTATTGCTCAGGATCACTACCGTACACCAGACATAACGTTGAAAAGTAACGCTGCAAATCAAAGCTGTGTTCGTCAATGTACTCGCCAAAATCGTAGTAGTCCGGTCTGTCGTCGGATTCGAATGCGAACATGTCGGCGGCGCTAATGGCCATATCTGCGCCATCTTCTAGGAAGTCAATCATTAAAATGGTGGCAAAATTATCGACCGCATCTTCTTCTTTTCCGAGAACAGGGATGCTTTGATCTTCGATGTAAGCATGCCCAGCTTCATGAAGTAAAGTGTGCAATAACGTATCTAGCGCCCCTGTTTTTGGGGATTTTCCGAAGCGTTCTTCATACTGATTATTGGAGAAGTAATTGAGCGACTCCAAATAAAAAGTGTAAGGAACGTATATTGTGTGTGTATCAGGATCATACATTGGACCATCTTCTCCGCCGTAAACCAGCGTGAGAGCTTTATCAAATGGAAAGTAGACCTGAGATAGCTCAACAAAGATGGTGTTTACATCGCTGCTTTGAATCGATTGTTGGGCGATTTTTTCATGAGTTGTCTCTACGGGAGAATATTGAATACGAATGCTTTCAGCTGCTGTAGCTGATGAGACGACGCTGAGTAATAGCGCAGGGCAAAGCGAATGAATGTTCATGTGGGACTCTTGTTATTGAATAACTTGTATAAAAAATTATACATGTTTTTGCCTGATGCATAGTTGGGGTTGTACTCATCAGCCAAAGTCGGGGCATCGGTCTCGAAAAGCAATCATGATAACATCGCATATTTCGGCGGCTTGGTTCTCTAGGGCGTTTATCAAGACCTCTTGGATAAGAACGGCGGTGAAGTTATTGGCTATGCATCGTTTTCTAAGAAGCTTACTGAGTAACTGTGCTTCGATCTTTATCTGTGAAAATGATAATAGGCAGTTAATCATTGCAAGGTTTAACCATGGGGTTGGTGAATGTCACTGAATTGAAGAAAATTATCAGCGATATGTTATAATCCTGCTCCGTTGTGACGAAAACGTTTGTTGCAGCCTGAGAGTTTCCTTGGATTCGGCTCGTTTATACACCATGAGCCAGAGTTGAAAAGCTACGACAGGAACAGGCAAACCCAATTGTTTTGAACGCGCTCTCGGCGTTTAGCGGTTACAACGGGAAGGAACTTTGTTTGATAGTAATTGACACATTCTGTTTAAGTAAGGGAGCCCGAAGTGGTTCAGAAAGTGTCACCCAGAATTTACTCACAACACAACACCCCAAGCGATAACGCACAGGTATTGCGAGGGGCCATTTGAAGGAGCTGTATCAGCTCCTTTCACATTTAAGGGCTTGCTAACAGCGTAAAAACTGACACATCGCTTAAGGAGCGCCCCTTAAACTAGCCTAAGGCGCATCTACACCAACTTTTTGAGTATTTTCGAAACAATAAAGCGAGAAAATTTGCTATTGAACGAAGGTTAAACTAACACTCATTCATTACGGAGAATGAAGAGAACAATAATAAGAGGCGATATGAATCATTTAATATCTGTAGGTGCACTGGAGTCCTTCTTGGTCGCAATCAGTGTGCTTTTCCTGGGGCATTTTATTAATGCTAAGCTACCGATTTTAAAGAAATTCAACATACCTGAGCCGATTGTAGGTGGTCTTATTGTAGCCTGCATGATTACTGCTCTTCATTTCAACGGCATCGACTTAGAATTCGACTTGCCATTACAAAATACGTTTATGTTAATGTTTTTTGCGACAGTTGGTTTGGCCGCAAATTACACTCAGTTGATGAAAGGAGGTGCGCAGGTTTTTATCTTCTTAGCTGTCGCATCGTTTTACATCATCATACAAAACGGCGTTGGCGTTTCACTTGCGGCGGCGCTCGGTTTAGATCCTTTGATGGGGTTAATTGCTGGCTCGATTACTCTGTCAGGTGGTCATGGTACAGGTGCTGCGTGGTCACAAACCTTTCAAGACGTGTATGGATTGGATAACGTCTTAGAAATTGCAATGGCATCAGCGACTTTTGGTTTGATCATCGGCGGTATCATTGGTAGCCCTGTAGCGCAGCGTCTGGTGGAAAAGAACAACATAGAGTCTGAGTATGGTCGTGGTGGTCGAGATGCCAAAACTCACGAGAAATTCCCGGAGTTGGTGACTTACAATGAATACGAAGAAGATAAAGTAACGGCGAAAAAAGTGGTGGAGAAACTCTTCTTCCTACTGATCTGTGTTACTGGGGCCAAGTATGTCGAGCAATGGGTAAGCACGTATGAAATCTCATGGCTGATGATTCCAGACTTCGTATATGCGCTATTCATTGGTGTGATCATTACGAATTTCTTGGAAGTGACCAAGATTCGTAAGTTAGATGCCGAAACGGTCGATATGTTAGGTACGGTATCGCTATCTCTGTTCTTAGCGATGGCTCTGATGAGCTTGAAGTTATGGAATATCTTCGATCTAGCGATTCCATTCTTGGTTATTTTAGCTGTGCAGTCTGTCGTCTTAGCTATCTTTACGTACTATGTTACGTTCAAAGTGATGGGAAGCAACTACGATGCTGCGGTTATTGCAGGGGGGCACTGCGGTTTTGGCTTGGGTGCAACCCCAACAGCCGTAATGAACATGGGTTCAATCGTTAACCGATTTGGCCCGTCGCCACAAGCATTTATGGTGGTGCCAATTGTGGGCGCTTTCTTTATCGACATCGTCAACTTAATTATCTTGCAAGGCTACATTTCATTCCTTGGTTAAAGTTAAGTGGATGAGCTCCTAGAGGCGAAATAAAAACGGTCACAACACAGGTTGTGACCGTTTTTTTATGGCTCGATTTTGGCCGTTTATCGGACGACGGATTATTGAATGGTTCGGCTGAACTTGAGGCTAGCTGTCCAACCAAGAATACCAATGAAGGCGTAAATGCCAACGTTTAACCAACCCGCTTGAGGAATGGTATTGAATGGGTTTGGTGTAATAATGGCGTGCAGCGGAAGGTAAAGCACTTCGGAGAAAAAGTGATCTAGCCCGTAGTAACCAAAAAGTGCGATAGGCATCCAACGTAGCGCATAAATGGCGATAAACAAAATGACTAGTGGTGAGTTCACTTTTTGTGAAATAGCCATCGCAGTTAATGCCAGCGGTAACAGCAGAATACCGGCGAACAACATTCTGATTAAAAACTCTCCCCAATGCAGCAGCACGTAACCTAACGAGGCTTGGCGGTACAATAAAGCCAATTGGTGATCAGTAGAGATGTTCAGCAACCACAACATTAAATTTGCAGCGAGTACGAGCACCGAGCAGACGAGCGGAATCACCAATAAGCCAAACCCTAGCTTCACTAAATGGGTTTTTATGTCACTGACAGGCATACTGCGCCAAAACATAATGCTGCCTTCCGCCCGTTCTTTGCGTAGCGTTCTTGGGAAGTACTGAACGGCTAACAAGATAGACAGCAGCCCTGCTCCTCCGGTAATCAACATATTGACGTCATCACCAAGCTCTCTGTGAATGTCACTGACATCGCCACCAAAGCTCATTTGGAAAAACATATTGTGTTGTAGAGTATCGTTACTCATTAAACTCACAAAGAGAATAACTCCACACGCCAACACAAACAGTGGAATACGTAAAACAAGAGGGTTTTCTAACCACTCTTTTTGCAACATCGCGACAACTGAACGCATTACGCTGCCTCCTTCTGCAATGCTAAAAATAGATCCGCTAACTTCACCCCATGGATGGAACCCATTGTTTCTGCTTGTTGGGCATACTGGGCTTTGAGTAACCATTTCGTTGAACCGAGGCCTTTTTGTGACGAGAGTGGGTTCATCGCTTCAATTTGTGTGCGGTGCTCGTCGTTGGCTTCAAGAATGAAATAGTCTTCACTGATACTGTCCATCGAGGTTTGCAGAACGGGGCGACCATGCTTAAGAATCAGAACATCTGTCAGCAAGTGCTCAATCTCTGATACTTCATGACTGGCGATGATCAACACGCGCTCGCCGTCGTGAAACCATTCCAATAAGTGACGATAAAACGTCTCGCGATACACGAGATCTAACCCGAGTGTCGGTTCATCCAATATGAGGATTTGGGTGTTGGTCGCGATCACAATCGCGAGGTGTAATTGCACCTTCATCCCTTTGGATAAAGATTTGATGCGCGCACGAGGTTTGATGTCCGTTTGACGAAGTAGCGTATCTGCTTGGGCGCGATTGAACCCTGGATGCACGCCCTCGGTATAGTTAAGCAGTTGAGCAACGGTCATCCAATCTGGCAGAACGTTGACATCCGAGATGTAGGATAAGCTCTGCATTATCTTGTCGCGTTGCATAATAGGTTCAAATCCGTTGATACGAATAGTGCCCTGATATTCATGTGCACCGAGTAGGGCATTAATAAGCGTTGATTTACCTGCGCCATTATGGCCGAGTAAGCCAAGTACTTGTCCTGCATGTAGGTCGAAACTCACTTCATGCAGTGCTTCTCCTTGTTGCTGATATTGCTTGGAGACGTTGTTTACACTGACTAATGCGCTCATTGGTCACCTTTCAAGTGTGGTTTTAGTTGTTGAATGAATTCGTCGAGTGACATATCCAGACGCTGTATTGTGTCGGCTATCTGCGGAATTTGTTGCTGAAGAAAACGTGCCTTCTCGTCTGCGAGTAATTTGAGCTTTGCTCCTGAAGCGACAAACATACCTTGACCGCGTTTTTTCTCCACTAGCCCGTCATCAACAAGCAATTGATAGCCTTTCATAACGGTGAGGTGGTTAATTTTCATATCTGCAGAGATGCTACGGACGGAGGGCAGAGCATCGCCTTCTTGCCAGACACCTTGCAGTATTTGCTGCGTGATCTGGTCTGCCAACTGTCGAAATATCGGTTGGCGATCATGCCAATTAGTCATGAGTGAATCTCTTGGTTGAGATGGTGTTATATATATGTATAACACCTAGTGCGTTAGAGAGAAAGTAATAATTTAAAACCTAGTGTATCCGCCTGTCTTATTCGCTCTAAATATCCACCTATGTGGTCGTTGTTTTGAGGTTTTGTTTTATATGGAAATTAATTGCTTCTCATAAGTTGAGAAGTGTTGTTTTTCTCTTCCCATCAATACACTTATCGCCTGTTCTAAATGAATATTCTCACTGAATGATAATTAGCATAATTTTAGGTCTGCCTATTTCTTACTTGATGAGAATCAATGGTCAAAGAGGCCTAGAAAACAAAAGTTTCGAGAGGCAATCTGACTGGCTTAGGCACCTATCTCACGTTGAGCGCGTGCTCAATGAATGAGAAAGAGTAGAGTAAAGAGGTCTCATGAATCAGGTAATATCTATCGGCCCACAGGAGTCGTTCCTCGTCGCAATTTGCGTGTTGTTTTTAGGGCAGTTCATCAATACCAAGTTACCAACCTTAAAAAAATTTAATATTCCAGAGCCAATTGTTGGTGGTCTAGTGGTCGCTTGCGTCATCACGACGATGCACTTAAATGGTGTGGATGTTTCCTTTGATTTACCACTGCAAAACGTCTTTATGCTGATGTTTTTTGCAACCGTTGGCTTAGCGGCAAATTACACCCAACTGATTAAAGGCGGTGCGAAGGTTTTCATCTTCCTAGTTGTGGCATCGGTCTACATTCTTATCCAAAATGCGGTCGGCGTGTCCTTAGCAACAGCGTTGGGGTTAGATCCACTCATGGGGTTGATCGCCGGATCCATTACGCTTTCTGGCGGACATGGAACGGGAGCTGCGTGGTCGCAAACTTTTCAAGAAATGTATGGTTTGCATAATGTTCTAGAGGTGGCAATGGCTTCTGCTACATTTGGCTTGGTGATGGGCGGGATTATTGGCAGCCCTGTTGCACAAAAGCTACTAAACAAACACAACTTGGAATCGGAATACGGACGCACCAATCAAAGTCATCAGAGTTTCCCTGAACTGGTGACGTACAACGAACATGAGGAAGATCGTGTCACAGCGAAAAGAGTCGTTGAAAGCTTGTCCATCATTCTACTTTGCGTGACAGGCGCGAAGTATCTCGAGAGTTGGGTAAGCAGTTTTGACATCAAGTGGTTAATGATTCCCGATTTTGTTTATGCGCTGTTTATTGGTGTTGTTATCACTAACATCATGGAAGTGACGAAGGCGCGCAAGGTTGATTTAGAAACCGTTGATATTCTTGGCACGGTTGCACTATCTCTATTTCTTGCCATGGCCTTGATGAGTTT
Organism: Vibrio sp. 2132-1; assembly: GCF_033344315.1. Taxonomy (NCBI): domain Bacteria; kingdom Pseudomonadati; phylum Pseudomonadota; class Gammaproteobacteria; order Vibrionales; family Vibrionaceae; genus Vibrio; species Vibrio sp. 2132-1. The sequence continues at coordinate 45,989 of NZ_JAWPON010000015.1, forward strand.
GAAATTGTGGAATATTTTCGATCTTGCGATCCCATTCCTTATTATTCTTGCTATTCAGTCGGCAGTGTTGGCGATGTTCACTTACTACGTAACATTCCGCATGATGGGAGGCAACTACGATGCGGCGGTGATCGCTAGCGGACACTGCGGTTTTGGGTTAGGTGCTACACCGACTGCGGTCATGAATATGGGTTCCATCGTGAGTCGATATGGTCCATCACCACAAGCATTTATGGTGGTTCCAATTGTCGGTGCATTCTTCATCGACATTGTGAATTTAGTGATTTTGCAAGGATGCATCGCTTTTATTAAATAACATTCGCTTTTTTACCGAAATAACAAAGCCAGCACCTATACGCTGGCTTTGCTATTTGTAACACGAAATCTTGTTTGCCTGACTTCAAGCCGTGAAATCAATGCGTTACTATGACGACATAGTGTTCAATTTTGCAGCAGCATGAGGTACCCACATGTCTGAAAAAATATCGACGTCGGCATTAGCGAAAATGCGCAAGGTAGAAGCTAAGCTGCTGTTTGCCGATCTCAAACGTGCAGGCTACATCGTTCGCCAAGATGAAAAGTGGATTTTGACCGAAGAAGGGGCAAAGTTTGGCGGTGAGTATGTGGATCACCCTAAATTTGGCCAGTTCATCGTCTGGCCGACCAACTTACATATTGAGCTGACTCCCAGCTCAGGGAAAACATTGAGCGCTACACAACTGGGTGAAAAGCTGAAATTGAATGCGAAGCGTATGAACCAGCTTTTGAGTGAACTGGGTTGGTTGACCAAATCCGAAGAGGGATGGAGTGTCACAGAAGCTGGTGTGCGCGCTGGTGGGCAGCAAAGAACCGATAAAGAAACACAAAATACCTTTGTCGTATGGCACGATGTGGTGCTGCGTAACAAGCGTCTTAAGCAGTCTGTCATTGAGTTTTTAGGGCAAGACGCGGAGTCACATTCTACGGATAAATCGTACTCAAGCTTTCGCCAAAAATTTGAAGCCAAGCACCGAACATTAGATGGGCATTACGTACGCTCTAAGGGTGAGTTGCTCATTGACAACTGGCTGTACTTGGCTGGTGTAGTGCACGCTTATGAGCGTCAGCTGCCGATTGACCAAGATGTCACTAGCGATTTTTACTTACCAGGCGGTAAAGTCTATTTGCAATTTTGGGGAAGTGACGATGGGGAGATGGCTCAGGCCGACCGTGAGACCATTCGTACTGTTTATGAGCAGCATCATTTCAATCTTATCGAAGTCGAACCGAGTGAACTAGACAAGTTGGATGAAGTGCTTCCTAAGCGTCTTCGTCAGTTTGGTATTAAAGCTTATTGACGACTTAAGCCCGCTGTTCAGATAAGAAAAAACCCGTGTTCAACACGGGTTTTGTATTTTTAGTGTGTTTCTAGGCTGCCATCCTATGGGTTAAAAGCCTTTGATGTTTTCTGCTTCTAGCTCAGAGAAGTACTTCACTGTCTTCACTTTCAGTTCTTGTTGAGCTGGTTCGTCGCATACGATCACCGCTTTAGGGTGAAGTTGAAGAGCAGAAACTGTCCATAGGTGGTTTACACAACCTTCCACGGCTGCTTCAAGTGCCTGAGCTTTGTTATGACCAGTGACCAAGATCATCACTTCTTCTGAGTCTAGAAGCGTACCAACACCGATAGTCAGCGCGTATTTAGGCACTTGGTTGATATCGCCGTCAAAGAAGCGAGAGTTCGCAATGCGAGTGTCTTCAGTGAGGGTCTTGATGCGAGTACGAGAAGAAAGAGATGACGCTGGCTCGTTGAACGCGATGTGACCGTCGTTACCCACGCCGCCCATGAACAGGTTGATCTTGCCGTAAGACTTAATTTTGTCTTCGTAACGCTTACATTCTGCGTCGTGATCGTCTGTGTTACCGTTCAGTAGGTTGATATTTTCTTCTTGAATATCAATGTGATTAAAGAAGTTGTTGTACATGAACGAGCGGTAAGATTCTGGGTGATCCGCAGGGATGCCAATGTACTCATCCATGTTAAAAGTCACGACGTTTTTGAAGCTGACTTCGCCGGCTTGGTAAAGCTCGATTAGGGCTTTGTAGGTTGCTAGAGGAGTGCCACCAGTTGGTAGACCCAGAACGAATGGACGCTCAGCAGTAGGTTTAAAGTCGTTGATACGCTTAGCGATATGCGCAGCTGCCCACTTACCTACTTGTGCTGCTCGAGTTAACGGGATAAGTCTCATTTTGTGCCCCTAGTTATTGGAATTAACGATGTACTGAAACATTAATTCGCATTATAAAATAAGTAATAGCGAACTGCTATTGTTTTAGGTCAAAATTTTGCTTTTTCTTTAACCAATGTTGGTTTTGTCGACGATTTTTATATCTAAATGCTTTTATAAGACGATTTTTTACAAAGAAATTGCATTATGAAACTGACGAATCAATAGATAAAATTTATGATCTAAATTAAGTTCTGCCTTCGCACTTAACCTTGTTTTTTAACAACCTACAGAGTGCGAAATCGCACACGAACTTCAAATATTATGGGTTAGATATGGCATGGCGCTCATTCTTTAACCATAATTGAAATGTGTAAACCAGTGAGGAATTCGGTATGAAAAATGAGTTAGATCCGAGCAAAGTACTACAGGCTTACGAATGTGTGATGAACAACGGTACGCCAACCGAATTTGGTAAAATGTATGAAGGTGTAGAAGCGTTTTCTGACTACGATGGGTACAACGTTTTCTTGAGAGGGAATGGTGTTGAGCTAAAAATTGGCTTCCACAACACCTATCACTTGGAATATGACCAAGAGCATTTGAAAGAGAGCTTTCTGAAAAAGATTGCGACGCTCGCCAAGTAAACGGTCATCACCCAAATATTAAAAAAGCCCTTGGGAGAATGCCCCCTTGGGCTTTAGGAGAAGAAATGAGCTTGTCTTGCTCGCTCAGTAAAGTCAAACGAGCTTTCGCCTACTGCTAGAAAAAGGCGAGAACTAGGTTATTGGTTATTAATCGTCTTCAACCAAACTCTCTTCAATGTATTCTTCTGTGGCGTCAGGCTTGTTACGACCATTTAGCGTATGGAAGCGCTTGCGACCACGAGCAAGTTGGGTGTACTTTAGCCACGTACGCTCAAGTTTTGTTTTTGCTTTGCCCGGGTTTTCTAACACCTTGATGAAGTGTTTCTCTTCGCTGTTTTCAGGTGTTAATTCGCCTGACTCTAAGCCAAGCATTGTATCCCCATAAATTGTTAGGATTTCCTCTTCTGAAAGAGTAAAATCGCCAGACTTTGCAAAGCCGCGTGGGAATTTTACGTTATCGTAAAAACGTTTTTTGCCATGACGGAATTCAGTGTCAGACATGTCAACAGCCTCTGTAACCGTTATTGATGAATGTAGTGAACTTACGGCGAAAATTAGGCTTAAATCTAACAAAAGAAAAACAAAACTTTTTTGTCGTCATGATTTTAATTAGTTGTTAATCTGGTTTTATATTAACCAGGAGATGGTTTATGGATGTAAAAGTCTTTCGAACATTTTTAGAGCTGGCAAGAGTTCGTCACTTCGGACGTGCTGCTGAGAACCTTTATATTACCCAAGCCGCTGTGAGCGCACGTATCAAACAATTGGAAAGTTACTTCGATACGCAATTGTTTATTCGTGATCGAAATAACATAAAGTTGACCTCTGCAGGTGAGCGCTTAATCAGCTATGCCGAGGTAATGGTCACTACATTGCAACAAGCGAAGCTAGAATTATCGCTTGAAGATGGCAAAGCGCTGCAACTAACGTTAGGTGGCACGCCAAACATTTGGGACGCTTATTTACAGAATTGTTTAAGTGTCGTCACAGATTCGTTTGGTGGTTATGGCTTCATGGCAGAAGTGATGGGACGTGAGATGCTCAGTCGTAGCTTGCTAGAGCGCACGTTAGATATGGCATTTGCGTTCGATCAGATCAAAGCTGATGAGCTTAACTGTAAAAAAGTGGCAGATGTTGTTCTCGTTCTGGTATCAACTGAGAAAGATTCTTTAGATACCGTTTTCGAAAACAAATATGTGTACGTTGACTGGGGGACGCGTTTCTCCTCGGAGCATTCTGAACGTCACCCTAAGATTCCGGCTCCATATTTACGCACTTCAACAGCGCGTATCGCATTGGACTTTATTTTAGAGAAGGGTGGAGCCGCGTACTTACCAATCTCTCTCGTGGAGCCATTTATCGCTAATGGGCAGCTTCACAAGGTGTCTGGAGTAGAAGATTGGTGTCGCCCTATCTATTTGAGCTATCGTAAAGCTAGCTCGTCTGTAGACGCAATTAAGCAAGTGGAAGAAATTGTCAAAGAGATCGATCCACTGACCGCTTACAGTTTTCAGCAAATTGGTTCTGGCACTTCCGACGAATAGCGTTGAATGAAAAGTCAGAAAAACGAAAAAGCCGCCTTGAGAAATCAAGGCGGCTTTGTTTTTATCTCGATGAATCGATAGTTATGGTAAGTCAAACAACAGGGCTGTTGTGCTTTCGTTTGATGTATTGCGCAAAACAACCTTACTCTGGTGTTCAATCTTCGCGCCGTCGCCAGCCGTCAAAGTGGTATTGTCGACACTAAGGCTCCCAGTCACTTGATGGATGAATAGATTTCGGCCCGACTCAATCTCAAAGTTTAGTTCGCTACTTGGCTCAAGAATTAACTGATGCAAAGTCGCATCTTGCTTAATAAGTAGCGTGCCGTTTTCTCCAGTTGGAGTTGCGATAGTCGTTAACCCAGGATTGCGACCAAAATCTTTTTGCTGATAACCTGGTTTGGTTCCAAATGTGTTCGGTTGAATCCAAATCTGTAGAAACCGCAGCGTATCTTGGTTCGATGCATTGTACTCACTGTGGTAAATCCCTTTCCCTGCCGACATGAGTTGGAATTCACCTGCAGGTAGTGTTTTGACGTTACCTTCACTGTCTTTGTGTGCGATAACACCTTCCAACACATAGCTGATGATCTCCATATCACGGTGGCCATGTGTATCAAAACCCGCGCCAGGCTTGACTACATCGTCATTAATGACTCTCAGCTCAGAAAAGCCCATATGTTGAGGATCGTAGTAGCTACCAAAAGAAAACGTATGTTTGCTATCAAGCCAGCCAAAGTTTGCTCGACCTCGGTCTGCTGCATGTCTTACCGTAATCATAAGGCCTCCTTAAGAGAGCTTTTTGTTTAAAAAGTTATCTAACGCTGCTTTACCTGCGCCAGAGAACGCCAGAGAAACGCTTGCTGCCAGTAATGCTAAGCCAAACTCGTAACCGTTGTTTGCCATGAATAGGCCATTTTCAAAGTGGACAGAGAATATCGCTACCACCATCGTGAACGCCAAAGCAACCGCTGCTGGTCGAGTTAGCAGACCAAGTAAAATGAACAAGCCGCCAAAGAACTCTGCGCTGCCCGCAAGTAACGCCATGAGCACGCCAGGACCTAAACCGATAGATGCCATCCACTGACCTGTGCCTTCTAGCCCGTAGCCACCAAACCAGCCAAATAGTTTTTGTGCGCCGTGCGCCATAAAGATAATGCCGATTGGAACGCGAAGTGATAGTGCGCTGTAACCTGCGTTTGACGTGGTAATTTTCTGTAATAGTGCTTTCATGATTCTGTCCTCTGACTCTTTTCAATGAGTGGGAAGCGTGTGCTCCCGTGCTGTTGAGAACAGTTTAGGTAGAGGCGAACATAAAAATAACGGGAGGATTTTGATAAACTCGTTCTAAAAAATTGAATAGTTGGTTTTTATTTATTTAAATCAATGCCTTGATTTTTATATTCGAGTGTTTATTTGCAGATTATTGTCTGTTTTAAATCAAGGTCTGTTATTATTTTCGATAAACATTTTTTCTGTTAAACAAAAAAAGAGCACATGTACTGTGCTCTATTGCTTTCGCTTTTAACAAGGGAGAAAGGTGTGTTAAAGAAAACCGTCAGAGGTTCATTAAGCTCTCTAATGACTCCTCTACATTGTTGTAGTGATAAGTTCGAATATTACGTCCATCCGTCGCATTAATCTGAATTTCTGAGATCTCGTTATCTGAGTCTCGTTCGATAATTCCAATAGAATGATCTACGGATTTACTGGTAATAACCTTTTGGTTTCTTAATACAATTACGCAAGTATGTAAGTCCATGCCAATTCCCTTTAGCCGACGTTGTTGTGATGTTCTGGATCTAACTTTAGTGTACAAAAGCGCTAATGCCAATAAATCTCAATATTGAGTTCCGAAAATGGCTAATTGTGGGCGCTTAAGCAAGCTACAATAACACTATATTGAACGATGCCTATGAACAATAAATGACAAAAGGCATGAGCAAGGAAAGCACTATGTTTATTCACCCCCATACCTCACTGACCTTCGAGCAGTGTCACAAGGCGCGAGTCGCGCGAGACAGTCGTTTTGATGGGCGATTTTATGTGGCGGTAAAAACAACGGGAATCTTTTGTCGTCCGATTTGCCCGGCAAATTTGCCTAAAGAAGAAAATGTTGAGTATTTCGCTGATAAGACGCAAGCCCTTCAAGCAGGGTATCGTCCGTGTTTACGCTGTCGACCTGATAGCGCGCCTGGATCTTGGGCATGGAAAGGTGTCGAGACGACCTTTCAACGAGCGATTTCGTTAATTGATAGAGGGGAGTTGCATCACCATTCGGTGTCTGAGTTGGCTGAGCGTGTTGGGATTTCTGACCGTTACTTACGTATGTTGTTTGAGCAGTATTTAGGTATGTCACCCAAGCAGTATGCGCAATATCAGCAATTAATGTTCGCCAAACAGTTGCTTCACTCCAGCTCTATGTCGGTCACCGACGTGGGGTTTGCGTCAGGTTTTAACAGTACGCGCCGCTTTAACGATGCTTTTCAAAAGTTTCTCAAACTAACGCCTTCTCAAGTACGCCGTAAAGAGTTTGATGGTGCGGGTTGCAATCGAATTGCCTTACCTTATCGAGGTGAGTTGAATTGGTCGCACATGTTGGACTTCTATCGTTTGCGAGCGGTTGAGGGAGTTGAGCTGGTGAGTGATGAGAGTTATCAGCGCAACGTTTTTTTGGATGACAGCAAAGCCTGGTTTAAAGCGACAAAAGGTGAAGGATACTTAGAACTGGTGTTTGAAATTGAAGACGTAACGAAGCTGCAAAACTTGGTGTCTGACATTCGTCGTATGTTCGATCTTGACGCTGATATTTGTACTGTTGAGCAGCATTTGGAGTATGTTGCGCCTGGGCTCGTGTCGAGTAAAGGTATTCGTATTCCTGGTGTATGGAGTGCATGGGAAGCAGGGGTTAGAGCGATTTTAGGCCAGCAAGTGTCGGTTAAAGCTGCGATTGGTCAACTTAACTTATTGGTGGCCACACTTAGTGGAGAGTCAGAAAAACGTTTTTTCCCGACTCCCAGTGATATTGCGAACTCCGACGTGAGCTTTTTGCGCATGCCGCAAAGCCGTAAAGAGACGCTAGTGCGCTTCGCCCAGTTTATGCAGGACAACTCAGAAGCTGACCCCCAGCAGTGGCTAACTTTGAAAGGCATTGGACCTTGGACCGTCAGTTATGCTCAACTGCGAGGGCAATCTCAACCCGATTGCTTTCTAGATAAAGACTTAGTGGTGAAAAAGGCGATGCAGCGTTACCCATCACTGAATACGCACACTGCGGCCCCTTGGGGAAGCTACGCGACGTTTCACTTATGGAATCAATCATGAAAACATTTTATACCGAAATGCCGAGTCCACTAGGAACGGTGACTATCCAATCGAACGCTGAGGGCTTACTTGGCATTTGGTTTGAAACATGCACCACTAAGCCGAGTGAGCTGGGGGGGCGAGACGAGCAGCATCCGGTCTTGCGCCAAGCTGTCACCCAACTGGATGAATACTTTGCTGGTCTGCGCAACGAATTCGATTTGCCCCTTGCAGCGACAGGCACTGATTTTCAAAATCAAGTTTGGCAGGCACTAACGACCATTCCATATGGGGAAACGTGGAGCTATCAAGATCTCGCGAATGCGATAGGTAACCCTAAAGCTGTGCGTGCTGTTGGGTTAGCAAACGGGAAGAATCCGATTTCTATCGTGGTGCCTTGTCATCGCGTTATTGGCAAAAGCGGAAAACTGACTGGGTATGCAGGTGGAGTGGAGCGCAAGCAACGTTTGCTCGCGTTGGAGCAAGGTACACTGCTTTAAGTGAGGCGATTCTCGTATTGGGATTAAGCGTGCTACACAGGGGTAACGATAGTGTAGAGTTTCATAATCGTTATACGAATAGAAGAAGGACAATAAGGACATGCCTTTCAAAACGGATTTTGATGCCTTCATGAGTGAGTGTTGGCAGCATCACGAGGAAAATCCCGAACAAGTTTATGCTAAGCTAGAAACGGCTCTGAGCGAGGTGGAAGACGTTACCCAAATCGAGCGAATATTCGCATTGATGCTGCATACCGCTATTGGGCATCTCCAGTGCCCAGAACAGTTTCTTACTTGTTTAGAGCACTTTGATGAACGCAAGGTTGCCGAGAGTTTGGCATTTCAACGCAGTATTGCCGTTGTGCGCTATTTCGTAGATGGCACTGACAATATGGAATTATTGGAAGAGCAAGAACAACGCCGAGTTTACGCTTTGATTTCGAATGAACTTTCTGCACTTGTTCAGCTTGAACTGGCGAGTCAATGGTTGGTGAAGGCAGCGTTAGGAATGACGCCGAACGATGCAGAAGGGCCATTAGCGCGCACTATCGCGATCACTGCGAACAACTTAGCATGTCAGTACGAAGCGCTGGCTGAGCGCACGTGCATGGAAAAATCGAAGATGTTAGAAGCAGCGACACTCGCGCTAGACTATTGGAAAGTGGCAGGGGGGGGGATGCAAGAAGAGCGCGCAGAGTATCGCTTAGCGATGAGCTTGCTTAAAGCGGATAAACCGCAAGAAGCCAAAGTGCATGCTGAGCGCTGTGAGGCTATTTGTCAGCAAAATGGTAGCGACGCGTTTGAGCTGTTCCACGCACATGACTTGTTGATGCAAGTACACTTCCATCTTAGCCAGAAATATAAAGCTAAATTGGATGAAGAGATGCAGCAGCACTGCAAAACGAGCTCGTTGACGTGATCTTAGCGTTGAATGAAAAAAGCCCCGAGCGACTGGTTGGGGGCTTTAGGGTTGTTGACTATGCAGCGATGATTATGCTGCTTGCGCTTTTGCTTGGTATCGTCCTGGTTTATGGTTCATCGCCAAAATCAAGTTCGTTGCGATGGCACCTAGAACAGATAGAGCGATAAGGTGCACATCTACAATGAACAGTGACATCACCACGATGGCACAATCTAACGCCATTTGAACTTTACCCGCTCGAACTCCAAAACGTTCCTGAAGGTACAACGCTAGAATGTTAAAGCCACCCAAACTCATTTTGTGACGGAAAATTACCAACATACCGATTCCAATCAGCCCACCACCCAAAAGTGCCGCATAGAAAGGTTCGATTCGTGAAATCTCAATCACATGATGCAGATGATCGACCGCAAAAGAGACAATCGAAACCGCAATAAAGGTATTGATAGTGAAGCGCCAACCCATGCGCATCACAGATAAAATATAAAAAGGGAGGTTAAGAGCGAAAAATATCTGACCAAAACTGAAGTCACTCACTTTGGTTAGGAAGATCGCCAAACCAGCCGTACCGCCAGTGAGCAATCCTACTTTGCTAAAAAATATCACCCCAAGTGACACCAACGCACTGCCGAGCGTCAGAGCCAAGAGGTTCTCTCTTAGGCTATGATCTTTGTCCATAAATTAATTTCCTTGGTTTAAAAACCGCGCCGGAGATAACACGTCTCACGGACGCGATAGACAGTCGCCAAAATAGCAACTAACAAATCGGCCAATAAAATGTCGCGAAAAGTGATGGATGTCGAGTTTTTGGACGAGATTATGATGATATTAACCTGTTTAACATAATGTACACAGATAGAAAAACACCAAGGAAAAGTTATGATTAAGAAAGTTGGCAACACCCAAATCAGCACATTACATCGACTGAGTTGTCACTGTGGAAAAGTTGAGCTGGAACTGGCGTTACCCAATGGTATTGAGAAGCCGAGACGGTGTGACTGTTCTATGTGTCGACGTCGTGGCGCGATTGTAGCATCTGTACCTTTGAACGGTATTCGTATTATGCAAGGCGAAGACGTCTTGAAGCAGTATCAATTTAATACACACACTGCGAAGCACTTTTTCTGTGGCGAGTGCGGTATTTATACGCACCATCAGCGTCGTTCTGACCCGAGTGAGTATGGCTATAATGTCGGCTGCTTAGAGGGCGTCAACCCATATGAGTTGGGAGCGATTGAAGTGATGGATGGCGTTAACCATCCATCCGACCGCTAGGTTGTGTTGCAAGTTAAGCACCTGATTGTCGGTGCTTTTAAGTAAATAAACCGCTATTCATCCACAAGTGTACCGCAATACTGGCGGCATAACCCAAGGCGATGACGGGAGCCCACTTTAGGTGGCCAAAGAAGGTGTATTGTCCACGCGCGGCTCCCATTAAAGCGACGCCTGCCGCGGAGCCAATGGAAAGCAAACTGCCACCGACACCTGCGGTTAATGTGACCAGTAGCCAGTTGCCCATCGACATGCTTGGTTCCATGGTCAGTACAGCAAACATAACCGGAATGTTATCGACGATTGCAGATAGGACACCAACCATTACGTTTGCCCAGACTGGGTTCCATTGCGTGTACATGACGTTTGAAACCAGTTCGAGGTAGCCAAGTAAACTTAAACCGCCAACACACATTACAACACCGTAGAAGAACAACAAGGTGTCCCATTCGGCTCGAGACACACGATGAAACACATCAAACGGAACCACTGAGCCTAAGCGCTTCAATGCCTGATCATCGCCATTGGCAATTGCCATAGCTGCTTTTTTTGCGAGTGAGTGTTTGAGAGTTTGGCGCAAAAAATATCCGAAAAACTGTAAGTACGCCAAGCCCATCATCATGCCCATAACGGGTGGGAAGTGCAGCACAGCATGGAAAGAGACTGCGGTGGCAATCGTCAAAATGAACAACGCGACAATACGCCTTGCCCCGCGTTTTAGCTCAACGTGTTGGTGAATCGTATTCGGTTTTGTGTTTGGAACAAAAAGTGACATCAAAAATGCGGGAACCAAGTAGTTCACCAATGACGGTACAAACAACGGAATGAACTCAGCAAAGCTGACATGACCGGCCTGCCACACCATCAGGGTTGTAATATCACCAAATGGGCTGAATGCACCGCCAGCGTTGGCTGCGATAACAATGTTGATACAAGCAAGATTGACGAACTTAGGATTATCACCAGAGACTTTCATCACTACAGCGCACATCAAAAGGGCCGTAGTTAAGTTATCGGCAATCGGTGAAATGACAAAAGCGAGAAACCCCGTCAGCCAGAACAACTTTTTGAATCCAAAACCTTTACCAACCATCCACGCCTGTAAGGCATCGAAGAGTTTGCGTTCTTCCATTGCGTTGATGTAAGTCATCGCCACGAGCAAAAACAGCAGCAACTCGGCATATTCCAACAAGTTGTGTTCTAGTGCGGATTTGGCGATTTCAGGCTGATTGTGTTGAGCAAAGGTGTAGCCAATCAGAATCCAAATTAATCCTGCAGCGAGCAGCACTGGCTTGGATTTTCTCATTTTCAGATACTCTTCCAACATAACCAGTATGTAAGCGATCGAAAAGATAATCAGAGCCGCGTAACCGACACCAGAATTAACAAGGTTCAGTTCATTGGTTGATGCAGCAAAGGTGGCGCTAGAGAACAACAAACAGCAGAAAGCCACAATTGGATAGATTGGCATAGACATTTCTCCTTTGTCTGGTTGGAGAAATATTAGCCACAAATGAATGAGTTAGTTGTGAGAGAGCTCGAATTAACAGTAGGAGTTAGGAAATGATAGTGTGCGCCACTATTTTCTGAGTGACGCAATGCTTGCTGCGCCGAATAAAACCGCAGCGGCATATAAACCGTAAGTTAACCAGTGACTAATCTCTAAAAAAGGAACGAGTCCTTGACCTGCCCACATACAGCCTCCGTTTAATGAGCAATGTTGTAATAGTCGAGCCAATTTAAAGGAAATGAACAATGTTTTTTGTGAGTGAAAGCAAATTCTGAAGGATTAGAAAGTCAAAAATTGGTCAGTGAGAGAGAAATCTCATTTTTAACTGGCTAGCTCTAACCCTTTTGAGTTAAAGCTAGCTATATCTAGAGCTGAATGCATTTAGCGTAGGAGCCATTTTTTCAACGGTGAAGCGTCAATTGCTTTCACAAGCAGTATGGTTGCAACAATCGTTGCAGGATAAATAAACACATCTTTCGCGAGGTGTTGCAGCCCGATAAATTCAGCGACATTCATCATGACAATTATGATAAGCAGATGGCTAACATATATTCCTAACACGCTAGGAGATAGTTTGAAGACCCAAGGCATGTCGCCAAAATGAGGGTGAGCCAAAAGCCACATAAAGACACCTACAGCCCAGATAACGGTACCGAATAGGAAGTCGTGCGAGTTGAAAGCGATGTCATGTTGCATCAGCCAGTAAGCTTCACCAAAATGCAGTGCCATGCCAAGAATAATGCATCGAACCGTATTGTTTCGCGACCACCGCCACTGCACTTCTCGTGCGAAATAACCTAGAGCAACTAGCAACGTGCTGAAAAAAGGCCCGTTACGAGTAAAGAAAGGCGCTGGCAGGTCGGTAATGGTCGCGTAACTGCCAGCAAAAGCACCGTATATGTATAGCAATACTGCGGTTGGCAGTATCAGTTGCGCCATATTGATATGCACGAGAAAGGCAATTAACGCTACGGCAATGACCAGAGCCGGAATAAACCACAGATGAACGAGTCCGCCTTCGATGAGTGAATTGATCGGGGTTGACATTAGGTACCCCCAATAACCTTGCCTTTCGGCGAGATACCCAGCCTCAGCGACCGTCTGCCATTGGAATGGCATCAGTAAACTGATCATGCTCCAAATGAGCCAAACCTTCATTAACGGTTTGGCGTAGTTCTTAAGAGTATCGATAGGTGAATGACTCAACTTCGGCTGGATTAGATAACCCGAGATGAGAAAGAACAGCGGAACAGCAAAACGAGCCAGTTGGTTGAGCATATAGCCAACCCATGGTATCCCATTCCACTGCCAGTACGTCAGTGCCATCTGGCAATGCAAACCCACAATCGCAAGCATCGCAATGATACGTGCAAACTCTAAGCTGGCTATTTTTTGTTTCTTTGCCATTACATTGTTTACCTAAATAAAAAACTTAGGTGAAAATAGCAGGTTGTTACTGAAGTAATACGTGAAAAAGTCAACAGACTTGCGCTTACACTGAAGCTGTTTTGAAAATTAAGACTTACTTCAAACTTCTTAATTATTAACCTATTAACGCAATCAATACCTGATTCGTGAGTCGAAAATAGCACTGAATAATGGTTAGACCAGTTAACTCGAGATTGCAAAAAAGAACGATCGTGCTAAAAATAAGATTATGCAAAAAGGAAAAGTGACAAAAGAGTTTATTCTGCAGCGGGCTTTTGAGATCGCCAGCGAAGACGGATTAGAAAGTCTTACGATTGGAGAGTTAGCCAAGCAATGCGGTATGTCGAAAAGTGGTCTGTTTGCCCACTTTAATTCGAAGTTGAATTTACAGCTATCGGTGCTTGATCACGCCAATAAAGTGTTCGCTGATCGGGTTATTGAGCCTGCTCGAGAACTCGGGGATGGCAATATCGAGCGTAAAATTCGAGGGTTGCTCGACTCTTGGATGACTTGGAATCACGCATTCCAAGGAAGTTGTATGTTTCTTGACGCTTGGAATGATACGGCAGATAAAGATTGCCCGCTTCAGGCCGGACTGCGTAAATCCATAGACACTTGGCTGAGTTATTTGGAGATCCAAATAGCGAAAGGCAAAGAGAAGCAAGAATTTGCAGCAGACTTAGATACACGCCAAGCAACGTTTGATTTGTACGGTCTCTATTTGAGTGCGCATGTTTTTTACTCAATTAAAGGTGAGCAAGAAAGCTTGCGTCTGTTTTGGCAAGGGATCGACAACTTATTTTCTCGCTGGAAAGGCTAATATCGGTTATTCGCTTCCCAGATTCGTAGACATAAAATCACAAAGAGCGGCTGAGTTCGCTCTTTCTTATCAGTATAAAAAGCACGACCGTTCTATTTTGTGCAAAGCTGATAGTTAAGGACATGATTATGAGTGAAAAAATTTACTTTAATACATCGCAACGTTTCAGTATTAAGCGCAGTTTGGTGAACATTAGTACTCGGTTACACCATACACTGGCCCCGTCACATGCAAAGAAGACCGCGCGCAAGCTTCTTCTGACACCGGCTCGTACGCAACCTAAAAATATTGAGCCTCAAGGGCTTATCAAAGGTGAAATTAAAGGGCATGCAGGCATCATCAAAACCTATACTTTGGGCTCTGGACCTATTTGGGTGCTAACTCATGGTTGGTCTGGAACGGCAAGTCAGTTTTATCCACTGATGGAACATATTGCGTCGAAAGGGTTTACTGCTTTGGCGTACGATCATCCGGCACATGGTGAGAGTGAGGGGCAGTATGGGCACATTCCGGGGTTTGTCAGAGGATTAGAAGATGTGTTGGATACGGTCGAGGATATTGTTGGCCTAGTTGGGCACAGCATGGGCACCGCTTCTGCTCTTGAGTGTAGGCACAGTAAATTAGAAAACAAGCCTTTGCTGCTTATTGCTCCGGTATTAAATTACGTAGAGAACTTATTCGGTAGCATTGCGCGTTCCGGTTACTCGATGAAGCTTTTTAATGCTGTGGTTTCAGAAGTTGAAGACCAATTTAGTTATCCGTTACAGTCCATTGATCCGATGAAGCGTTTGTCTGAGCGTCCGTCTCACGCCATTATTATTCATGATGAGCAAGATAAGTTCACCAAATACAGTGTCTCGGCAAAAGCGGCTGAAGAGATTAAAAACGTTGAGTTAGTGACAACACAAGGTCAGGGGCATGGTCGAGTGATGAAGTGTGAGCAAGTCTTCAGTAGTTTTGACCGTTTGCTCGATAGTGCTTGGTAACCCTTACTTTTACTGATTGATTCGCTCCGTTTTGCGCTAATTCGATTTGAAAGTAACACCTCAGACTTTTTCGTCTCTGGTGTTGCTCTTCTCGTTAAGAGGTTAAATCCAAAAAGGACAGCCGAAGCTGTCCTTTGTTTATTTAGCAGAACGTCTGCAAGGCTGAAATTAGTTACAGTTAGCTACGCCAACTTCTTTCCAAACGCCCCATTCGCCAGATTGGCTAGGATCGTCACCCTGAGTCCACCATTTCGCTTCCCACGTTTTACCTGCGTGAGTCACTTGGTTACCACCTGTGTACACTGCGCTCGCATCCCATGCGTTGTCACAAGTACCAGGGTTCGGATCGGTTGTGTGCTGTGCAACAACCACTGTCGCGCTTGCCGATGAAGACGCTTTACCGTCGCTCACACTTACAGTGAAGCTTAAGCTTGTGTCTTGCGGGTATTCCGCAGCAGTGAACGTGACTTTAGAGCCTTCAACCGTTGCATTCAGACCTTGAGGTAGAGTCCAGTTGAATGTCAGGGTGTCGTTGTCTGCATCGCTAGACGCAGATGCATCTACAACCACAACGTCACCAGCGTTTGCTGTTGCTGGAGCAACAACTTGCGCTACTGGTGCGTTGTTCACTGGGTCAACAACACCTGCTGGTTTCACTGTTACTACAACGAGGTCAGATGCCGTTGCACCTTCGTTATCAGACACCGTCAGCTTGAAAGTTAATTGCTCTTCAACAGTAACTTCTGCTGCATCAAAGCTTGCTTTCGCTGAGTTTGCACCTGTTAGTACCACTGCTGTGCCAGATACTTGTTCCCAAGCGTAGCTTGCGATGGTGCCGTCAGAGTCGTTTGACAGGCTGCCATCTAGAACCACATTTGCAGGACCTGTTACCGATTGATCTGCGCCAGCGGCTGCGGTTGGCTTACGGTTTGGTTGAGGAACCACACCACCAGCCATACCTTCGTGCATCGCGTTTAGAATGTCACCGTTATCCGCGTCAATTTCCCAAGAGAATAGACCAGCAAGACCCAGAGATTTCGCGTAGCTACCTTTTGCTAGCACTGAACGGTGGTCATCAAATGTGATCAACTCGCCCGTAGTACGGTTCCATACCCATGGTGCTTCTGCTTGTGCATCGTAGCCGTACTCGAAGCCGTTAATGCCAGTGTTGTTTGCACCTAACATGAATGACTTAATGCCTTTGTAGTCAATTACGCCATCTTCCCAAACACCTTGTGCTGTGCTGCCCTTCAGTTTACCTGTAGCAGTACCTGTCATTGGGTCGTTTGGATCGGTTAGCGTATCTGGAGTTACGCCTTCCCAGCCACGACCGTACATTGCTGTACCAAGTACTAGCTTGTTCGCAGGAACGCCTTGAGCAAGAAGAAGTTGGATGCCGTTATCTGCTGTGTAAGCAGGACCTTTGTACGGTTCGCCGTTCTCATCAACGCCACTACCGTCACACTGACCAGGACGCATGAATGAACCACAGTAAAGCGCAGTCTGGTGACCAGGAACGTTGTTCCAACCGCCGTAGAAGTCGTAAGTCATTGCGAAGATGTAATCCATGTACTGAACTGCATCTGCGTAGTCTACGTCTTCAATCTTGTCGTAACCGACACCGATAGCGGACGTTAGCTCGTAAGTACGGCCTGTCTCAGCTTCTAATTCATCAAGCATTACGCGCAGTTCACGCATCAGTGCGATGTATGCTGGGCCATCGTTTACAGGGTCGCCCTTATCGGCTGCTGCACCGCCGCCGCCAGGGAATTCCCAGTCGATGTCAACACCGTCGTAGAATTTCCAAGTTTTCAGGAACTTCTTAACTGATGCGACGAATGTGTCACGGTTTTTCTTGTCCACGAAATCGAAGAATGGGTCAGACAGTGTCCAACCACCGATCGATGGGATGATTTTTAGATCAGGGTTACGTTGTTTCAATGCCATTAGCATTGCGTAGTTACCCTTGATAGGCGTGCTGTATTCATGACCAGCTTGTGGGAAGCTCTTCTGATAAGCAGCCCAAGGGTCATGGATAACGACTTCATAATCAGGCACACCTGTACAAGCAGTTTGTAGCGCGTTGAAACTGTTGCCGCCAACAGACTTCACAGACTCATTTGGGCCACAAATTGGGATAAAACCGTAAAGGATGTGAGTCAAGTTGTCGACCGGCATATTATCGACGGTGTAGTCACGGCCATAGATGCCCCATTCAACAAAATACGTACCCATCACGACGCTTGGATCGGTATTGTAGGTTTTGTTGTTTGGATCAACATTCATCGTTAGTGGCTTCAGGTGAGAACCATCGGTATCTGCAATTGTGATTTCAGCTGGTGCGCTTTTCGCACAACCTGTCGCATCACATGCTTCGATTTCCATTTGGTATAAGCCACCTTGGCCGTATTCAAACGAAGCTGTCGTTTGGCTACCAGTGATAGGGCCGCTTGCTACTTTTACACCATCAAAATAGACGTTGTAAGTGTCACCAGGTGTGCCACTCCACTGGTTAAATTTAACAGTGATCTTCGCTTGATCATGGTATTTCACCATGTCGTAGTAGCCTGACGTGGTTTCCATCGCGAGTTCAATTTTAGAAAATTGAAGGTTGTTGGAACCGTACATATCGATACTTGGTGCGGTTGGAGCCGCAACTGCAGCACCTGATAGCGCTAAAGCAACTCCAGCTGCACATAGGTTAAATCGAATCATAACTTCTCTCTCAATCCTTGGATTCATGTTCTACCTAGAACATAGGCTGCTCTTGCACCAGATAAGATGATTGGATTTACTCCACGTGCAAAAGCATCACACTCAGCATTTCAGAGAGTTTTTTTTCGTCAAAAAAAATTAAGACGGTTTTCGAGGCACTTGAGAGAACTTAACTAAAACTCGCACTCTGTTACACAGAAAGTGTCAGACTGAGTCAATAATTTATAAAATCTCAGCAGAAACTAAAATTATTGTTTACTCAGTAACGAGTTGGCTAAATGCGATGAAGGCCTTATTTTGTTGTTTATTAAGGTTTTGTTTCATTGATATAGAAAGAGAATTGAAAGGAAAAATAGCCGTGAAGACGTATTAGTCACGGCTGAAGTGTTCACTCAACGCGGCACGACGTTTAGAGGCTGCGCCGGTTTCTGAGCCCTGAACGGTATGCTCAAATCCTTTACGAATGAATCGCTGATCTGGAATAAGAGGCTCAATACGGCGTATTTGAGGTGAAAGATGAGAGCCCGAGATCTGATACGCGGTCTTTCCTAATCCGGTATTCAACGTGATGACCTTGCCATCGAATTCAAATTCCGTCGTAATAAGTCGATGGTTTCGGTATACCCCATCTTCAGTGAAAACGAGACGTTCTGTTTGGTAGGGTGGCGCGCCAATCTCAATCCATTCGCCGTACACCTTTTCCGGATCAATGTGGTCTTGATAGGAGAGGTGGATTTGATAGCCAAAAAACGTCAACAGACCCATCCCGAAGCAGACAAATGTACTCTTGAGGATTTTGGATTGGTGGCGAGCCAAAAATGAAAGTTTTGGTTCTTGTCGTGCTTTTCGCCTTCGGCGAGTCGAGTCCGTCATAGATCTAATTTTCTCCACTTTTTTAACATGGTGGAAACCTTCCTTTTTAAAAACAAACAATCCCGCCATTGAGACGACGAAACTATGATCTAATGTCCACTTTTACATTCAGATACACATCTTATTGATGGTTTTATTGTTTGCTCACATTCATTACTTCGCAGGTTTTCTTGCTCGGTTTAGGTCGCCTGATTAATCCTCGCGAAAAGAGGTTCTCGCTCAGTAGCAAAGGATGTGCGTTACTACGTTGAGTTTAATGGCTTTCAAAGCTTGAGTAACGGAAAGAAACAAGGTAAAAAAGAGCGGACTTTTGATAAGGAAACCAATAATGAATATTAAGGAAAATAGCTATTTTGCTGGTAGTGTAAAATCACTAGGCTTTAACCAGAAAGATCAGGATGTTAGCGTTGGTGTGATGCTTCCTGGTGAGTACACGTTTGGTACTCAAGCACCAGAGCGTATGACGGTTGTAAAAGGTGCGCTTGTGGTCAAGCGTGTTGGCGAGAGCGATTGGACGACTTATCAAAGTGGTGAGTTTTTTGAAGTGGAAGGTAATTCTTCATTTGAGCTTCAAGTGAAAGAAGCGACTGCGTATTTATGTGAGTACTTCTAGCGTTCATTTGTTGCTCGTCATAAAACCACCTTCGGGTGGTTTTTTCGTCTATGTGCTTCACTTATAACGCATCTTTTTGGTTATTTGGGTATATACTTAATAAAAATGTACCCATCGACCAGGGAGGAAGTGATGGCAGTACAACGCAAGCATTCTGATCTCCCTCCTCGTTACGAGGATAAAGATCTCACCAATGAGCAAAGACAGCGCTTTACCGAAGTTGCCAACGCCGCTCATAAGAGACGTGAATTTTATCGACGTGCTCTAGGAAAGAGCTTAATGGGCAAAATGAAGGGCCGTGCGTTTAAAGATCACCCCACTCGTCAGCAAGACAAGCCGAACAGAACGTTGCAAGTAGTGTGGTTAATCGTATTCCTCGTTGTGGGGCTTTGGGTGATGCATGTGTTCGCTTAGTCATTAGCAAGCTTCTGGTACCGCTGGTGCATCAGATGTTGACTGTTCTTCCGTATTGCAGTGCTCATAAAAGGCGTACTGGTTTTTACCAGTATGTTTAGCTGCGTACATTGCTTTATCTGCACATCGAGTCAATTCAGACAAATCCTTTGCATCTTGCTTATAGATAGCAGCACCTACACTCATCGTTAACTCGTTAATCATATCGTAGCTTCGGTAACCTGTCGGAAACAGATTTACGATCCGTTTTAGGATGCTGTCGAGGTCATCTTTACTTTTTACATCGTAAAGCATGATTACAAACTCGTCGCCCGCAAATCGAGCGATGGAGTAGTCGTGTTTATCTGTTTTTCTGTCTTTGTTGCGAATGTTATTTTTTAATCGAGTGGCGAAGGCTTGAAGTACTTGGTCACCAATATCGTGCCCGTAGGTGTCGTTGATGTGCTTGAAGTTATCGATATCGAGAAAGACCAATGCGGTGATGCTGTCATCAGATGAGTGCTTGATTTCATCGAGCTTTGCGCGCGCCCAAGTCTCAAAGCTCCAGCGATTGGCAAGCCCAGTGAGCTGGTCAAAATATGCTAACTCCTCAATCCCCTCACGATACAGTGTTTGAATGTAATTGAGGACTTTCGTGTAGTAATACGAGAACGTGTGACACACAAACGCGGTCGCTATCAGGGTCAGCATCAATCTCCGCTCTATGATTTCTGTGGCTGCTGGCAGTCGATCTAAAAAAGCGACCCCAAAAAAGATCAGTAAAATGTAGGTGCCACTGAACAACAGACCGACCTTAAACTCATTAATTAATACCAGAGTGGCGACAATAGGATATAGCCATAACATTTTGCCTGACGGAGCATCGTTATACAGAAGTAACAATAACCCTTCGAACATTAAGACAGCACTTAGCCATAAGTCGGCGTATTGATGGTGCCGCTGGACTTTTATTACATAACTGATTGCTAAGCATGCCAAGGCACACAAAGCATGGAAAAAGCTTAAACCCCAGTTATTCTCAAGTGATTGAGCAATGGAACCATAAGTTAAACAGGCAGCGGCGATACTGGAGCATAAAAAGACAATTTTCTTTTTTCTTGTTGAGCGGATGTCCGCCATTTCTTCTAAGCGCGCCCCAGCCAATGTCGACATTACGTATCCTTGCTTAATTAACGTGTACGCTTATTCTAGGCGGTATTTTCGCGATAAATAGAACAACAAAGTTTCCAAATGTGATATCAGTCATTTTTAGTGCAAAGCCATCAGTGTGATTTGGTGCGAGTGTTCAAAGAGGAATGGTGGCGCATGCAGGTTTTCATGACGGTTCTTCATGGCTCTATATGGTTGGACTGATAACTCAAAGTAATGTATCTAGTTGGAGATATTTCTATTGATTATCCTGATTCTGTTCGGTGCTCGTTGATTGAGAGTATTGTTCACCAATCTCTGCTCTACGTATCGTCAAGGCATATGTCGTTTCGAAAATGCATTAGAAATATTTTTCCGAAACAGGGCGAAATATTGTTGTCGTTATGACCAATATGCGACTAGAATCCGCGCTAAATCACAACCTCATATCGAGCTTCGTTCGAGTCACTATTTTTAAACTGCTTCACAAATATTGTGAGGCAGTTTTTAGTTGTAGGAAAGGTTACAAGCATGCCTAAAAGCCAAAACATCAACCAACGAATGTCCATCGTGGCATTAGCTTGGCCAATTCTTGTCGAAATTTTGCTACGGACGGCTTTAGGAACCAGTGACGTGTTCATGCTGAGTGGCTACTCAGACAAAGCCGTATCCGCTGTTGGTGTGATCACGCAGATTACCTTCTTTTTAATCATCGTTTCGACCTTTGTCAGTAGCGGTACGGGGATTTTGATTGCCCAATACAATGGCGCTGGACGCGAGCAAGAGTCAGTGAGCGTTGGTGTTGCGAGTATTGCGTTGTCTGTGCTCGTCGGTGTGCTATTGAGTGTGATTGCCGTGCTTGGTGCGATATATCTACTCCCGTATTACGGCTTGGAAGCGCAAGTCGAGCAGTACGCTCATGAATATCTGCTGATAAGCGGTGCGATGACGTTTAACGTTACGATTGGCGTTGTTTTTACAACTATTCTGCGTAGTCATGGTTATTCACGTTCCCCAATGGTGGTGAATTTGATCTCGGGTGTGTTCAACATCATTGGTAACTATATTGCGCTTTACCAGCCATTTGGTTTACCTGTGTATGGCGTGCAAGGCGTGGCAATAGCAACCGTCGTCAGCCAAGTCATCGGTACGTTAATGTTATGGTTTATTCTCGCGCGCAGCAGCATTGAGCTACCAATGTCGACCATGAAACAAGTGCCCGTAGAGATTTACAAAAAGATCTTAAAAATCGGCGGCATGAACGCGGGTGAGGTGCTGTCTTACAACGTGGCGCAAATCTGCATTGTGTATTTTGTGGTGCAAATGGGGACGGCATCGTTAGCGGCTTTCACTTATGCGCAAAACATTGCCCGTTTCTCGTTTGCTTTCGCGCTGGCAATTGGTCAGGCAGCGCAAATTCAGACTGGTTACTACATCGGTAAAGGTTGGGTGAGCAGCATTTTAAAACGCGTACAAATCTACTTCTTAGTAGGATTTGTGGCATCAACGGCGGCAACCACACTGATTTACCTGTTTAGAGAAGAGATTCTGCGCGTATTTACCGATCAACCAGAGATACTCGCATTGGCAGGTTCGTTAGTCATGGGCTCAATTTTGCTCGAGGCCGGACGTGTGTTTAACCTGATTTTTATCGCGGGGCTCAAAGGCGCGGGTGACATCAAGTTCCCAGTGCAAATGGGGATTTTGAGTATGTGGGGACTAGGTGTGCTTTTCTCTTACATCTTTGGCATTCACATGGGGTATGGCGTTTTAGGGGCTTGGATGGCAATCGCACTCGATGAATGGGTGCGTGGTATCATCATGGCAAGGCGTTGGCGCTCTCAGGTGTGGACCAAGTTTAAGGTGAGCTAACGGTTTTCGGTATCGCGCATCACGCTTATTCTGTTGTTAGAAACCAAAAAAGGCACTGATAGTCAGTGCCTTTTTGTTATTTAAACTCGGGAAGACGTTAGAATTCGCACTCAGCTTTGAACACCATGCGCTCTTTGCTGTATGGATGATCCAGCTCTAGCATCTCAGCATGCAGGTGTAAGCGGTTGGCTTTTTCGCCGTATAAACCATCACCAACCATCGGCATGTTTAACCCCATGTGATGAGCACTGTGTACACGTAGTTGGTGAGTTCGCCCGGTTTTCGGATACATGTATACCTTGCTGCGCCCATCTTTGACTTCAATCAGTTGCCAGTAGGTTTCTGCATGTTTCCCGTGTTCAAAACACACCAGTTGACGTGGGCGGTCGTCGGGGTCACCACGCATTGGCAGTGAAATTTCCCCTTCAGGCTCGTTTAATACGCCTTCGAGCAGTGCCATATAACGTTTTTGTACGCCGCGAGCCATAAACTGTTTTTGCAGACTTTTGTTCGCGCGCTTAGTTAAGGCAAACACCAAAATGCCAGAGGTCGCCATGTCGAGACGATGAATCACAAACGGCCCTTCCACATCAGGGTACATCGCTTGTAGGCGCGTATAAGCAGAGTCCTTGATAGTTTTACCAGGCACTGAAAGTAAGCCCGAGGGCTTGTTGACGACGACCATAGCGTCGTCTTGGTAGATTATCTCTAGTTCTTTGTCTTCTGCCCAATTCTCCGCCAATGGATTAGGTTCGACATCCAGCCCTTGCATCATATGGCCCAAAATCGGCTGACATTTGCTGTTGCACGATGGGTAGAATTTTTTGTGTTGGCGAACTTCAGACTTTGGCGACACACCCCACCAAAATTCTGCCAGCGCCAGCGGTTTGAATCCGTATTTAAACGCGTATTGGAGCAGTTTTGGCGCAGCACATTCCCCTGCACCTGCTGGTGGTATTGGGTTTGTGGTGTCCGCAAAAATGTCCACCAAGTCGCGTGCTTCGCCATGGCTGTTTAGAAAGCGGTACTGTTTATGCAGTTTGTGCTGTAAAGCGTTGGAGAGCGTTTTGCGCTGTTCTTTCAGATGAGCAAGTTGCTGCTCTAACTCAGCCAAGCGCGCTTCTTTGATTGCAAGTTTTTCATCCCACGCTTGCTTTAAGTATTTGAGAACGTTTTTCTCGGCGACACTTTGCTTACCCAACTCATCCAATAAGATTTTGAGGTCATCGGCATTGAGTGTTTGCTCGCCCTGTTGACGCTGTCGTTTGCGTGCGGCGCGGCCGTCAATCATCACTTGGCGCTGTGTTTGTTCCTCTTGCTGATAAGCGGCGCGGTCGGCTTGGATTTGCGCTTTAAGATCCGCCAATTCCGGATTCGCGGCACAGGTTTTGTACTCCGTATTGGCGGCGTTGATGGCATCCGTTTCTGCGCGGAAGAAGCCTTCATCGGTCAGCATGTCGTACACAGGAGGGACAAATCCTGGAATCAAGTTTTGGTCAGCAATTTTGCCAGAAAACGCACTTAAAAAGCCGAGCTCGCCTTGAGGGCTTTCTACCAGCAATACGCCAAACATTTTGCCTCGCCCCGTTTCTTCATTAACCAAACCAAAATCGTGTTCGAAGTCGGTTTGCGCTAATAAGTGCTGTTGCAATTGCTTTGCGGCCATAACGCAAAGAGGATGCGGCGTGTAGTAGAACGGAAACGTAAACTGCGTTGGCGATTCATAGCCAGAAATATCAGCAGTAAAACGAGTAAAATAATGTTCAGGCGAGTGCATGGTGGGTATCCGCGAGAGTAAAAAATCGAGCGAGGATTGTACCTGTTTGAGTCAGGATTGCCATGTCGGTGTTGGCACTCGCTCTTGGATTAAGAACAAGAGCGAGTGGGGAAGAGCTTATTGCAGTTTTTGTAATGCAAGCTTCCACTGTGCCGGTTTGTCGTAGTAGGTCGAGTGCGGCAAGGTCAAGTACTCGCCATTTACTTCTGCAATCATGGTTGGATAACCACCAACGTGTAACTGGCGCATCAATTGTCGGCTAGTGCGAATTCTCTCACCTAGTTCGGCTTCGCTTAACGTCATGTTTTGCTCCCACGCATCACTTGCTAAACCTAGCGATTCTGCAATGGCTTTGAGCGTCGATGCTTCATTCACTTTTAACCCGAGCTGATAATGCGCAGATTGGATGGCCTTTAGCATGTGCCATGGATTCAGCCCCATTTTTTCCGCACTCAAGATCGCTTGTGTTGGTAGATAAGAATCAAGAACAAACGCATCTTCGCTTTTCACGCGTTGCAGATATGCTTCACCAAACGTCGCTCCGGTTTCGGTTGCAATACGAGCGTCACTGTTGATGATGTGCTGACGAAATTCAGGTTCAATCGCGCGTTTCTCAATCATACCGCCGGGATGAAGCTCTACCTTAAATTGAGAGGTGTCCATCAATGCTTCGATGAGTGGTGATGCCCCGTAGCACCAACCACACATGGGATCGAAGAAGTAATGCACGATTACCATGACATTTCACCAGTATGCACTTTCGCACCGATTCCTAGCGCGATTGGCAATTGAGCTTCTGGGTATTTCGCTGACATGGTGTCAATGAGTTGAGCGCTGTTATTGCTGTGTTTTTTCGCTTGCTGAAAATCCTGCAAGTATTGTTGCGAGTAGCGAATGGTGTCTGCGTTCAGCTTTGTGCCTGCTTTCATGTGACCAGGAATGACCACTTGAGGTTTAAGCGCAAGCATCTCGCTAAGCTGCTGTTCCCAAGCATTGATGGCGGTTTGGTCAGCGGCATCTGCCATCCACAAATGTACGTTTGAGTACACGGCTATGTTACCTAGAATCGCTTTGTTATCTGGAATCCATAGGTAAGGGCGGTGTGCTGATGTGCCATGGTTACCACGAATTTCAATCTTATGACCTTCTAGCTCTAATGATGCTTTATCGTACGCGACAGGGATCACTGGTTTTACCGGTGCGTTTGCGCCAAGCTTTGGTCCCCAGTACGCCAGCTTTCCAGCCAATTTCTCTTTAATAATTTTTTGAACCGCAGGCGTTGTGATGATTTGCGCATCAGGGAACTGTTGGTGTAAGGCCTCTGCGCCAAAGTAGTAGTCTGGGTCCGCTTGGCTGATAAAAATGGTTTTAAGTGTTTTGCCTGAGTCCAGTACTTTAGCGGCAATGCGCATCGCGTCAGCTTTGGTGAAGCCAGTGTCGATAACCATGGCGTCAGTCTCACCGTATACCAAGGTTGAGTTTACGTGGAAGCTGTTACCGTCGGCGTTGTAAACCTCAAGAGTAAGGGGAGAGTGGTTTGCCGCTAGAACAGGGCTTGCCATTAAAATGGATGCAGCAATCAAAGTGAATTTTTTCATAATAAGCTCCTAAAAAATTTGGGGCCAAGCGACCATGGCTTGGGAACGGGAGCTATATTAGGAAATTGATACGCTCGGAAAAATACACAATAATGTGCATCACTATTTCTTATTTCGAGCAAATGTATGGATAGAGTAACGGCAGCAAGAGTATTTGTAGATGTGGTGTATTCTGGCAGTTTTACCGCGACCGCAGAACGGTTAGACATGTCTCGGCCAATGGTGACTCGTTACGTAGAGGCGATGGAGAACTGGTTGCAAACTCGTTTGTTGCACCGCACTACGCGCAAGGTGTCGCTCACCACCGCAGGGGAGCGCAGCTTGCCTCAGATTGAGCGCTGGTTAAAACAGGCCGATACATTAACGTCGAACATTGCCGCTGATGGTGAGCTGTCCGGAAAAATCCGTCTTGCGTCTAGTACTTCATTTGGATTCTCACAGTTGATCCCCGTAGTAAACAGTTTTATGCAAAAGCACCCCAAAGTGCATATCGACATAGATCTGCAAGATTCAGTGAGTGATCTAACCGAACAACGTATCGATCTGGCGATCCGAATTGCGTCAGATCCCGATCCTTCTTTGATTGGTAAGCCGATTGCGGTGTGCGAATCGGTGTTGGTAGCATCACCGCAATATTTGCAAACTCACCACGCGATCGCGCATCCGCGAGATTTATCTTCACACGACTGTTTGGGATACAAAAACTTTGAGCGTCACGTGTGGCATTTGTCTCAGGGCGACCAGTTCGAATCGGTGGGAATTGAGTGTCGCCTAACCAGCAATGAGGCCACGGCGTTATTGCATGGCGCTTTACAAGGCATGGGTATTTCGATGTTGCCAACTTACTTGAGCAATATCTATCTCAAATCGGGTCAGCTTGAGTCGGTGTTGCCGGATTGGAAGCCAAATGATCTCAACATTTACGCGCTGTATTCATCACGTAAACACTTGTCTCCTGCGGTGAGAGCTTTCATCGATCACAGTGAAGATTACTTTAAACAGCATCCTTGGTAATAGCGAAAGGCGTCGTCATCCCGACTTGAGATTCATACAAGATCCTGTACCTTACATGGATATATTTTCGCAGCGTCATTTAGAGTTTTAGTTAATGTCACAAGTTCGCATCAAATTTATTGCTTCCGATATGGATGGCACATTGCTTGACCAATACGGTCGTTTGGATCCGGAGTTTTTCGATCTGTTTTTGCAACTGGAAGAGCAAGGTATTTTGTTCTCCGCTGCGTCTGGTCGTCAGTATTACAGTCTGCGAGACACGTTCGCGCCAATCAAAGATAGACTGTTGTATGTGGCTGAAAACGGCACCTTGGTGATGTACCAAGACAAAGAGCTCTACAGTTGCACCATTCCTAAAGCGGAAGTGGCGGAGATTGTGAAAGCGGCTCGTGAAATTGACGGAGCGAACATCGTATTGTGTGGCAAGCGCTCGGCGTACATCGAAACGCATGATCAGCAATCGCTGGAAGAATTTCAAAAGTACTACCACCGCTGTGAATATGTGCCGGATTTGCTTGAGGTCGAAGACGAGTTTATTAAGGTAGCAATTTGTCACTTTGACGGTTCGGAAGAGCTCCTGTTCCCGACCATGAACGCGAAGTTTGGCGCAACGCATAAAGTCGTAGTGAGCGCAAAAATTTGGCTGGATGTGATGAATGCCGAGGCGTCTAAAGGCGCGGCCATTCAGCACCTTCAAGAGACGATGAATTTTACTCCGGCAGAAACAATGACGTTTGGTGATTACCTCAATGACCTCGAAATGCTGCAAGTCAGTGAGCATTCGTACGCGGTTGCCAACGCGCACGAAGAGATTAAGAAAATTGCTCGTTATTCTGCGCCAAGCAACCAAGAGGCTGGGGTACTCAAAGTGATTAAAGAGAAAGTGTTAGCGAAGTAACGCTCATTTTTTCGATGTTATTTTCTTCTTCACGTAAAAAGCCCCGCATACACTGCGGGGCTTTGTTTTTTTGGGGGGAGTAAGGTTCCCGTTTTAGCGTACGTACTTGGCGGTTGCGCTGACTAAAAAGTGTTGCAATTTCCCGTCTGATTTTGGCACCCACAAGTCGTTATGATAATGGTAAATACGGCCATTGATGGTCACAGACAAGGTATTATCACCCGTTTGCTCCATGCGAATAAACTGATCCGAAGTGACCAAAAACGGCTCTTGCTCTTCAATGCTCTGGCCCGTTGCCAATACGAAGTAGCCGAATCGGTTGCCAGCATCCGGATCGGTTGAGTAGATTCGATGCCCAACTAGGCTGTAGTCGTCGTTGAGTGCTTGCTCAAGCGTTTTTTGCCCGATGGTTTCGTGCGATGGAATAAATACCCAAGCCAACACACCTGCCGCAATGACTGCCAGTAGAAGCAGTACTTGCATGAACTTTCTCATCATATATACCGTTTAACGTTGAAATTTCATTTTGTACATGCGCTTATCCGCTATGCTGATAAGAAAGTCAACATTGTCACTGTCTTTAGGGTATTGCGCTAAGCCCATGCTCGTTGAAAGTGTTGAGACTTTATCGGAGTTTAATATTTGTGCATCAAAGACGGTATTTATCTGCTCACGTACGTTCTCTTCATTGAGATGTTCACCTTCAAGTATAACCGCGAACTCATCTCCTCCCATGCGATAAACAGTAAAATCATTGAGTGTCATAGAATTAAGCCGCCTAGCGATTTCCCGCAGTACAGTGTCGCCAACTTGGTGTCCGTGTGTGTCGTTGACTTCTTTAAAACCATTTAAATCTAGAATCCAGAGAGAAAAGGGCCTTTTTTCTTGAGTAAATTTGTTTAGGGTAATGAATAGTGCATTGCGGTTCCCTAGGTTCGTCAAAGGGTCGCTTAGCGCCAATTTTCTATGAAAATGGGATTCACGATAAAAGAAATAAGTTAGAGAGATAATCGACAAAACGAACGTCGCAAATAACATATATTGTGCTTGCATTAAGCGCTGGGTTTGACCTTTTTGTGCTTCATAAGCTTTACTACTTAGACGGAAGTTTTGATTAACGAAGTCTATTAAGCCTAAATATAGTGTTTGAGTTGAACGATAAAATGCAGCAGCAGCTTGGCTATCACCTGTTCTAGCTTCTACTAGTTGTTTTTCTAGCTCTTTGAACTCTTCAAAAAGGTTAATGAAGTAAAGGTGCATGTTGTTCCGAGAAAAGAACTTATTGGCTTTCGTGCTACTGGTCAATAAGTCAAAGCGACTCCACGCTAACTCGTATTGAAGCTCTGCACCGTCAATATTCAATACGTTTTCATCTAACCGTCTGGCCTCGCCGACAAGTTCTGATAGTTCTTTGGAGAGTTGGAATAAAAACCAAGTCGCTTGTTTTTGTTCGTTATTAAAATTTTGTGAGAGTGAACGTGTTTGCTGTAAAAGCACGACATTCGCGAGAAGCAAAGAAACGGCAAACACCACCAGCAGCATTTTGCTGGTGGTAGAATATTGCAATATTCTTTGTTTCTTAGAATAGGGTTCTGATAACTTCATTCTTATTATTTTTCTTTTATTTCATTTACTTGCCATACCATTTGCGCATGATATTTATTGTAGTTTAGCTCTGGATAGAGATTGAGTGGATATATCACCCAGAAAGGGCCTTTATTCCTGACTTTTATGTAATTCTGATCTTGTTGATAAGCCAGTATTGGTTGATATCGAAGAATATCTTGTCGGGACAATGTCGAGTGATAGTCGTTTAAGCTGCTGATATCAACCTGCTCTGGTACCTTTCCATAGACGTGTGTAAGAAGCGTGCTGAGTTTAACGCCTAAAAACTCTGACGAGGCAGGAAGCCAAGGCAATGTCATCGTGTAGCTAGTGGTAGGTAAAGCTTGGATCTCTTCCAGTTCCAGTATGACACTAGGCTGCTGGCTACTACTAAATACGATCGTATTTGCAGACAAGAATGGCGCAACAAAAAACAGACCTAGCGCGACTATCTTTTTCATCATATGCCCTTTTGAGTTTTATTCTTTTTTCTTAGCTAGGACAAAGGTGCTAGCGGTAATTTATTTATAATTATAGAGCCAACCGGATGAGATTTTATAATACGTTATGTTTCAAAAATAACTGTCGGTTTACGTCACGTCAAGGTTATTAAGTTGCTTCTTAATTAAAAGCTCAGAGTATTGGGATGATGGTAGAGTTTCGTAATGATTTCGCGGTATTTAATTGGTTTTTAGTGCAACTTTGTTTCATTTTTAATAAAGATGCTGTGTCGGAAATGAGAATTTAATAAGGCGAGAAATGGACGTCGAATTTGTTCTTAAGTTACATTATTTTACATATTTAAATCATCGATATTCAGATATGTATTTGTTAGTACGTAAAGAAAATAAAGTCACCTGGTTTTGGTGACTTTATTTTTTATTTCATGAGCTTACTTAAATTAACTATGCAAACAAATATTTTGCATGGAAGTTGAGGTGCTCTTCAATAAAGCTTGAGATGAAGTAATAGCTATGGTCATAGCCTGGTTGCATTCTCAAGGTTAGGTTTGAATCGTGTATTTTTGCCGCAGCAATCAGCGCTTCCGGTCTAAGCTGCTCATTTAAGAAGCCATCAGCATCACCTTGATCAATCAAAATTGGTAATGGTGATTGTTGTTGTTTTAGAAGTTCACTTGCATCGTATTGCTTCCAGCTTTCAAGCTCCTTGCCTAAGTAAGCAGTAAAGGCTTTTTGTCCCCAAGGGCATTGCATTGGGTTACTGATTGGACTGAACGCTGAAATAGAACGGTACTGTTCTGAATTTTTCAGACCAATGGTGAGCGCTCCGTGGCCGCCCATACTGTGACCGGAAATTGACTTCACGTCAGAGACTGGGAAGTTACTTTCGATGATCGCAGGCAACTCCTCAGTCACATAGTCGTACATACAGTAATGCAGTGACCAAGGTGCTTGCGTCGCATTAAGGTAAAAGCCAGCTCCTTTTCCTAGGTCATAGCTTTCGTCGTCAGCGATACCTTCGCCTCTCGGACTTGTGTCTGGTGCAATGATCGCAATGCCAAGCTCGGCTGCCATACGAAATGCGCCCGCTTTCTGCATAAAGTTCTCATCGGTACACGTTAAACCAGAGAGCCAGTATAGCGCGGGTACGGGATTTGATTTCGTTGCGTTAGGTGGCAAGAATATTGCGAAGCGCATGGTGCAGTTTAGGGCATTGGATTCGTGTGTATATTGCTTGTGCCAACCGCCAAACACTTTGGCTTGGCTTACATTTTCAATGGTCATGAATAAACTCTCTAATTAGCAGAAGGAATTCAGGCTCCCCAAAAGGAGAGCCTGAGGCAGCATTATTGATCCATATGGATAACTGTTCGGATGCTCTTACCTTCATGCATCAGATCAAACGCTTTGTTGACGTCTGCTAATCCCATTGTGTGGGTAATGAACTCCTGTAAGCCGAATTCACCAGCCATGTAACGGTTTACGATTTCTGGAAGCTCAGAGCGACCTTTAACGCCACCGAAAGCGCTGCCACGCCATACACGACCAGTTACCAGTTGGAATGGACGAGTTGAGATCTCTTGACCTGCACCAGCAACACCAATGATGACTGACTCACCCCAACCTTTGTGACAGCACTCAAGTGCTTGGCGCATCACGTTTACGTTACCGATACATTCGAATGAGTAGTCAACACCACCGTCTGTCATTTCAACAATCACTTCTTGAATTGGCTTGTCGAATTTTTGTGGGTTGATGCAATCAGTTGCACCAAGTTGTTTCGCTAGGTCGAATTTGCTTTCGTTGATGTCTACACCGATGATGCGGCTGGCACCAGCCATGCGAGCACCGATGATTGCAGAAAGACCGATACCGCCGAGACCAAAGATTGCCACTGTGTCGCCTTTTTCAACTTTAGCTGTGTTTAATACCGCACCCATACCAGTGGTTACGCCACAACCTAGAAGACAAACTTCTTCAAGTGGTGCTTCTTTGTTTACTTTCGCTAGTGAGATTTCTGGAAGAACCGTGTACTCAGAGAAAGTAGAACAACCCATGTAGTGGAAGATAGTTTCGCCGTTGATAGAGAATCGGCTTGTGCCATCTGGCATTAGGCCTTTACCTTGCGTTTCACGAACGGCCTGACATAGGTTCGTTTTGCCAGATTTACAGAACTTACACTCACCACATTCAGCAGTGTAAAGTGGGATAACGTGGTCGCCAACTTCAACGCTTGTTACGCCTTCGCCAACCATTTCAACGATGCCGCCACCTTCGTGACCAAGGATTGAAGGGAAGATACCTTCTGGATCGTCACCTGATAGTGTGAATGCGTCAGTGTGACAAACACCAGTTGCTACGATGCGTACTAGCACTTCGCCGGCTTTTGGAAGTTGTACATCCACTTCTTCCATTTTAAGCGGCTCACCTGCAGCCCAAGCGACCATTGCTTTTGATTTTATGTGAGTTTGACCAGGTTTGATTTCAAGCGACATTGGATGTTTCCTTTATATTTTCAGTATATGGAGTGACGTAATAAGCGTAGTTAAGGTTTGCTTACCGCGCTTCGTCGTTTTGTTGGTGCTCATTTTAGGTGTTTCAGTAAAAATGATAATCCGTCCATTTTGAAAATGATTTTTACATATGCGTAATAATGATAAGGTGAGCGTGTAAAAAGAGTGCGATGCCTCCTTAAAGCGGAAGGGAAATGGAAAAGGTGATTGACCTGAAGTTAGATAGAGGGGCTAAAGTAGAAAACTGTCAAACCATCAGCTAAGTAAGAGTGATTATGAATAAGACGGATCTGAGTGCCTATTTAACCAAGCTAGGCTTGCCTAGTGAATTGCCCGCCGATTTGGAGTCATTGCACAGAGTTCACGTGGCGCAGCATCGTTGCCTGCCGTTTGAGAATTTTGACATCGCATTGCAGCGAGGCGTCTCTGTTGAGATTGAAGATATTATTCAAAAAACCGTGTACCACTCTCGCGGTGGTTACTGCTTTGAATTAAATGGTTTAATGCTTGATGTGCTCAACACTCTTGGGTTTGAAGCGCGAAGTTTGCTAGGGCGTGTACATGTGTCTGGTACACCAACAGGTCGTAGTCATCAAATCACGTTAGTGACGTTAGAGGAACAAACATGGATTGTCGATGTGGGTTTTGGCTCCAATACCCCTCGAGCGCCATTGCCATTTATCCTTGACCAAGTGATTCAGACGGATTTACAAACCTTCCGTTTTGTCAAAGATGCTCAGTTTGGTTATTTCCTCCAAGTGCTTTCAACCGATGGAACAGACGTGTGGAACAATCTATACAGCTTTGACCTAGAGTTCGTGTGTGCTGGTGACATTGCATGTAGCAACTTCTTTACCTCGACTTCGCCTAATTCACGTTTTACTAGCGCAAGAGTCGCTGCTAGAGCGACAGAAAGTGGGTTGGTGACGCTGCTTAACTACACACTCAGATGCACCAATCATGAAGCGCTAACAGAAATAGAGCTAGAGCCAGGTCAAACCTACCTGGATGCGTTGAAAGAATATTTTGGCATTGAGCTTGATGCGCAATACGACGATCTTCGTCCGTTACCTGACGCGTAAAGTTTTCCAGTTTTCAAAGCGTAGCGCGACGAGAACAATGTAATCACTATTTGTCTAGAAGAGGTCGACAGGAATACAGCATGGCGAATTGGGAAGGAGTCAGCGAGTTTGTTGCCGTAGCGGAAACTAACAGCTTTACAGCTGCCGCGGCTAAACTGAAAACGTCAGTGGCACAAATCAGTCGCCGCGTATCGGCACTTGAAGAGCGTCTTGCGGTTAAGTTACTGCATCGCACGACGCGAAAAGTTTCTCTGTCTGAAGCTGGACAGCTTTATTATCAGCAGTGCAAACACTTGGTCGAAGGGCTAGAACTAGCTGAGCTTGCTGTAACGCAAATGCAAACCGAACCGCGAGGTTTGCTGCGTGTGACAGCGCCTGTGACCTATGGGGAAATGAACCTCGCACCGCTCTTGCATCAGTTTTTGGAGAAGTACCCGCGTGTGGATCTCGATTTAGTTCTGACCAATCAAAAACTGGATTTGATAGAGCAAGGGGTAGACGTGGCGATTCGTCTTGGCCGCCTGCAAGATTCCAGCATGATCGCAAAGCGTCTTTCGTCGCGTCAAAATTACGTGTGTGCTAGCCCTATGTATTTGGAGCGATTTGGCGAGCCTCACACATTATCCGAACTGGCTCGACATCAGTGCCTAGTTGGTTCGGTCGATTATTGGCATTTTAAGGAAAATAAACGCGATAAGTCTTTGCGCGTATCGGGGAGAATTAAATGCAATAGTGGTTTTGCGCTAATGGGCGCCGCCAAACGTGGTTTGGGTTTAGTGCAGTTGCCGGACTATTACGTTCAAGAAGCTCTAGATAACGGTGAGCTAGTCGAGGTGCTGACCGATTACCGAGACGACCGTGAAGGCATTTGGGCACTGTATCCACAAAGCCGAAATTTATCGCCCAAAGTGAGGTTGTTGATCGACTTTTTAGCGCAGGAACTAGCGGATTAGAGTTTTCATGAACTTTAATACAACTGAAGTTGCTAAAACGCCCGGTGATGCCGGGCGTTTTTATTAGGATGAGAGCTGGAATCGAAAAGACATGAATCACTATTGGTTGGATTCCGCGTCTTCACGTTTAATCACTTTGTGCCCATCTTCAGACACGCCTTGCTTCCAATAGCTGCTGATGTAGATATTCTCGCGATCGACTTCTTTTTCGTTGCGGAAATATTGGCGCAGCGCACGCATTGAATCGAACTCACACGCACACCATACCGAAGCGTTACCATCTAACCACTCGAGTTCGCGAACGCTATCAGCCAAGGTTTGCTGTTCGGTTAGCCAAATCAACTCCATATCGGCTGGCGTGTTTAGGGGTTGAATGTCGGCTGGAGACATCACGCTGATCACAGCGTAGCCTTTGGCCTCTTCTGGCAGCGTACGAATTTTCGCAGAAAGTGCTGGAAGTGCTGTCATATCGGCAGCCATGAAGAACCAATCCGCCTCAGTATTTAAGTTGGAGATGCTACCTGGCCCAACAATGCTGATCGTGTCGCCTTTTTGCGCGGCCATTGCCCAACGCGCTGCAAATCCGCATTGCAGATCTTGCGTTACGTGTCGGACGAAATCCACTTCGATTGAACTGGTTTCTGGATGAAAGCGTCGAATAGTGTAGGTGCGCATGATTGGTCGGTCGTCTTCTGACAGGATGCTCAGATCCGCGCCGCCCATATCGTTAAACAGTAATTTGATGTAACTGCCTTCGCAGTCACGAGGAAAGTGGCTCAGCGCCTCACCTTGCAAGGTAATGCGCTGCATGTTTGGAGTGATGGTTTCTGTGTCTGTGACAACAAGCGTTTTAGGTTGAGGCTTCTTTTTCATTGTTACTTTACTCGATAATTATTCTCTTTCTCATTTAAAGATTATCAAGTTCCCTAACAAGAGGGTAGCGTCTTTAAACAAATTTACACTGTGAATTAACGCCAAAGCCTCAAGAAAAATATTACCTCTATCCTTTCTCTAACCACGTAAAGTGAGTCGTTTTTTAACCATAAATGGACTTATATCATTGGAATCGTAGACAAAAGCAACAGCGCAGCCATACTGTAGTTGAACCCCTTAACGCGTTTATCGGTGGTCAACCAACGCTGCAATTGCATACCTGCCGCCGTCCAAAATGTCACCGATGGCAAGTTAGCTAAACAGAAGATACCGGCGATAAAAGTCAGTTCGAGCCAAGAACCGCCACTGGTGTATACCGTAATGGCCGTCAACGCCATCGACCAACCTTTTGGGTTCACCCATTGGAATGCAACAGCCCCTAAAAAAGACATCGGGCGAAAATCGTGTTTTGCTTCTGTTTTGTCGCTGGTGGCGATTTTGTACGTCAAGTACAGCAAATAACTCAAGCTCAATACTTTTAAAATCGAGTGGGTTAGCGGGTAGGCATGGAACAGGCTCATCAAGCCAATACCCACCAAAATTAGCATGGCACCAAAGCCGAAGGTAATGCCCAACATGTGTGGGATAGTGCGTTTAAAGCCGACATTTGCCCCTGAGGTCATCAACATAATGTTATTGGGACCCGGCGTAAAAGTGGAGACAAAAGCGAACAACGCCAAAGCGCCCAGTTGATGATATTCCATAGATTGTTCCTTGAATCAGTTCTCGATAAGTTGAGAACAACTATAAGTAGAACTGAGGTCAATATTGTGCTTTTATTTGATGATTAGAAACTAAATAAGCAATGAAACATCATCATGGATAGATTTGACGAAAGAATATTGCAAGTGCTCAAACGAGACGGAAGAATCTCCAATGTGGAGCTGTCGGAACGCGTTGGTTTATCTCCGTCTGCAACCTTACGCCGAGTGCAAGATTTAGAGCGTAAAGGCGTGATCAAAGGCTACCGAGCGGTACTGGATAATCAGCAACTTGGCGTGGGTTTTGTCGCTTATGTGTCGATTGGTTTGGCCTCGCACTCTAAGCAGGCGCAGTTGGGTTTCGAAGAGCATGTGCGTTTTGTAAACGAGGTGGTGGAATGTCACAACATCACTGGTGCGAACGAGTATTTGCTGCGTGTGGAAACGCAAGATCTCGCCGCTTATAAAGCGTTTCACGCTGATGTGTTGGGTGAGTGCGAACACGTCAAGTCGATCACAACCATGGTGGTGATGGACACACCAAAAGACGAGCGCTAGCCAAACGAGAGTGACAGTTTTTGTGGCACACGAATTTGAAGTGACTCGAAAGAGTCAGTCGAGTATGAGAATGGTTCACAACAAATGCTGGAAAGCAGATGGCACTCTTACAATTTCCATATTTATTCTCACCTTCTAAATAATCCCATCCTGCTAGTTTTGCTTAAACCGCTTGTGTTTCAGAGCGGCGAGTCAGCAAAATTAAGGATGAACGATGAAATCACATGTAACACTTCCTCTTTTGAGCTTAAGCGCTGTTGCCGCATTGAGCTCATTTAACGTCAACGCCCACGGCTGGGTAGAATTTCCAAGTGCTCGTCAGAATACGTGTTATTTAGACGGTGGTTTTTGGACCAACGAGATCCCTAACCAAGCGTGTAAAGCGGCTTTTGAAGAATCTGGCGCGTATCCGTTTGTGCAGCGTAGCGAAATTGCAGCAAACGTACCAAATTACCGAGATATGGAGCATGTGAAAGCCGTGGTTCGCGACGGTGAGCTATGTTCTGCTGGCGATGCAGCTAAGAAAGGCTTGAACATTCCTTCTCCAAACTGGCAGCGCACCAATGTTACGCCAGATGCAAATAACCAGATTGAATTGGTGTTTTACGGCAAAGCGCCGCACAACCCATCGTACTGGGAATTCTATCTCACCAAGCCAACTTATGATGATTCAAAACCTCTTACTTGGAGTGATTTAGAGCTGATCGACACCGCAGGTGATGTGTATGTTGATGCGGAAAAACGCTACCGTATTCAGGTGACTTTCCCTGCTGATCGTTCCGGCGATGCGGTGCTTTATACTCGTTGGCAGCGCATTGATGTCGCTGGGGAAGGCTTCTACAACTGTAGTGACATTACGTTAAACGGAACGGGTACGACGCCACCGACTGACCCTGTTGATCCAACCGAACCAGGCAACAATCTGACATCTCTAGGCTACTTTGTTCAGCAAGGTTTTGGGCCAGTAGAGTCTGGCGATACGGTGCGTTTCCGTACGTTTAATGCGACGGGGAATGAAATTGTCGATATTTCACTACCAATCAGCGCAAACAATACGGCGACTTGGGCTGCAGAAATAGCAGATCAATTTAACGCGCAGCAAACGGGCGATTGGTATGTTGGCATTTGGCATCAAGAGATGAACCACTACATGTTCGATAGTAAGAACGTGAATGCAAACCAAGTATTAGCGCCAAGTGCAGACTTCAGTTATGCGTTGTCACTGATCAAAGCGGATGTACCGCCACCAGTTGAACCAACCAACTTGTGGGACAAGACGGCCGTTTACAACCAAGGTGATGTGGTGACACACAACGGCAAAGAATGGACTGCCCAGTGGTGGACGTCTGGTGAGGAACCAGGCACAACGGGTCAATGGGGTGTATGGCGTTAAGCCAGTTATTTGGGCCCTGAACAGTAAACCCTTCTCATGTGAGAAGGGTTTGTTTTTTCAGTCTAAAACGATCACTTTGGTTGAGTGGTTGTCTTGAAAATCAGAGCACATATCGTTATTCGCTTGCTCTCCACTCGCTCCAGTTGAGCATCGCGTAGTCTGCCAGTTTTAGCATCGGAATGTCTTCGTGCGTATCACCGTAGGCATAAATAGACGCAAACTCGTCGAGCGAAAACGTGGCCCTAACGCGCGAGACTTTTCTTTCTAAACTGCAATCACCTTGCTGGTAAAAGCCACTCAGTTTTGGCTGTTCTGAGATCAGTTCACTGCACAGCAAGTGGTAACCGTTCACTTCACACCAAGGCTTGAGATATGCATTGAGTGATGCCGACACCACCACAATGGTATCGCCTCTGTGTTGATGCCACGCCAACCTTTCCATCGCTTCTGGCCGTAAGTACAGCGGGATCACTTCATGGGCAAACTGAGTGCCAATCGCTTCAATTTTCTGCGTTTCTTTCCCTGAAAATGCAATAAAACTGCTGAGAGGGCGCATAACACGAGCGGGTAACACTCCGAGTTTGTACAGCGCATAAAATGGCATGATAGCGACCTTTCCTACTCGTTTGCGCAGGCCATAAGCAGAATAGTGGAGGAAAAGGCTAAACATATCCTCTCGGGTGATGGTGCCATCAAAATCAAACAGTGCCAGTGACGGCTTAGTAGTATCGAGCAAACTCAGCGCCTATTTTTGGGTTTAAGATCGTTTTGTGTTTATTGATAAAACACCGCCAACCAGATGGTTTCTTGCGTTGGGTCAGTCCAGCTCACTTTGTGTTTGGTATGAGCTGGAATCGTAACGTGATCGCCTGCCTCAAGTCGTTGCACTACACCTGATTCAAAAGTCAGCTCTCCAGCTCCTTTAAGAACCAAGACCCATTCATGTTCTTCTTGATCGTACCAGCCACTTTCGGGCGAGGTTTGCCCTGTTGAGACAATGCGTTCTATACGCAGGTTTTTGTGGGTCAGCAGGTCTTCGAACACTTCCTCGTCGAGGTTATTCGGTAAGTCTTTAAACAGGTTCATGGCCTTTCCTTAGAGAATGATCAATCCAAAAGGCGCAAGCAATTGCTCTTGTTGCCAATCACAAATTTTAACACCAAACAGAGAAACGCGGCGAACATCCAGCCCGTCTAGTTCGACATGAGTCAGATCACATTGCTCAACGTTAAAGGTTCCCCATTGTTCTGGCGAGAATTCGCAGCGAGATAAATCCGAGCCTTTGAGAGTTGCCCCTGCGAGGTTCGCACCGTTCCAACGGTTTTCAAAGAGGTCACATTTTTCTAGTAACACTCGTTCGAAGTTACAGTAGGTGAGGTTGCAGCCAGTAATAAAAGCAGAACAGAAAAACATGGTGTTACTGACGCGATTAGCAAAGTTCGCACCTTGGAAGTTTGCCCCTTTGAGATCGCACTTACGCAGCTCCAAGCCCATACAATTTGCGCCGTTAAACAGGCTCATCGCCAACATACAGTTCGTAAAGCTGGCGTCTTTTAAGTTCGCGAAGCGAAAACTACACCCTTCTAGCGCTTTGGATTCGATAAAGCGACAGTCGATGAACTTAGCATCGCGCAGATCGGCATGGTCGAAACAGCACATATAAAAGTGGCAGTTTTTAAAGGTGGCATTCTGAAAATCGTGATGAGAAAAGTTTTCTCGTTCAAAAATGAGGTCGGTTTTTAACATGTCTTCTCCTTAGCTGCGAGCAGACTAGCACTCCAAGTGACTGATTTTCCATAAAAATAACTTCTTGTATTTCAGTGTTTTACAAACCCCTCAAATCGCGATTTTAAGGGGTCAAACGAGCTTTTTAAGTGGGTTTTTTTTTGAAAATAGAAGAAGTAGAGGACGAAAAAAGTTTTTACTGGCTACGAGCCTTAACGAGAGGATTCGCATTTATGGGTATGCATGGCAACTCACACGCACAGTTTGCATTACAGAATTGTATCCTATTTGCATAATTTGTTGATCAATATGGCGTTTCTCCATACAAAAAACCTATATTTTTCACAAATTGATTTCCATCAAAATAGTAGGGTTTCTATGTGCTAGATTGCGCACAGCTCAAAAAGATATAGATACCCGTGTGCTTCAAGGCGCTGAGTTTACTTGAAATCTCAGATCAGTTAGCAGGCACCCCTTTGGGTACGACATAACGAAGCCCTACGAAAGGAAATAAAAATGAAAAAAACAATCTGCAGTCTAGCAGTGGTTGCTGCACTCGTGTCACCAAGTGTTTTCGCTCATAAACAAGGTGACTTCGTTCTTCGTGTTGGTGCGGCGTCTGTCGTTCCAAACGACAGCAGCGATAAGATTCTTGGTTCTCAAGAAGAATTGAAAGTGGATTCAAATACGCAGCTTGGTTTGACGTTTGGCTACATGTTTACAGACAACATCAGTTTAGAGCTTCTAGCAGCAACACCATTCAGCCACGATATTTCAACAGACTTGTTAGGTCTTGGTGATATCGCGGACACCAAACACCTTCCACCAACGCTTATGGTGCAGTACTACTTTGGCGAGCCACAAAGTAAGTTCCGTCCATACGTGGGTGCAGGTCTCAACTACACCATGTTCTTTGATGAGGGCTTCAATAGCACGGGTAAAGGCGCTGGTCTTTCAGATCTTAAGTTGGATGACTCATTCGGTCTAGCAGCGAATATTGGTGTGGACTACATGATCAACGATCAATGGTTCCTCAACGCTGCTGCGTGGTACGCAAACATTGAAACAGAAGCAACTTACAAAGCAGGTGGAGAGAAGCAAAAAACCGACGTCAAAATTAACCCTTGGGTATTTATGATCAGCGGCGGTTACAAGTTCTAAGAAAAACCAGTAGTTACACGCACATTACTATTATTGGCATGACTTTGGGGGCGGTTACGGGGACTGCCCCTCTTTTTTATCCTCGTTTTGATTGCACATCATTTACTCCACTTAGCAACATGCAAAATTGGATCTTTACCTTGCAGATCATTTTATTGTCGGAAGATCGAAAAGTCCTACACTGATCACATAATTGAACAAGTGGACAATATAAATGAGCGACGACATCGCAAAGCATTCCTCCTCCAGATCTAAGCTGGTAAAAACTCTTTTCTTTACTCTCTGTGTTATCGCATTTGGTGCGATGTATTGGTCTTGGCAGTATTCAGACAGTCACCCAAGCACGGAAGATGCCTACGTTAGGGCAAAAATTTTGTCGGTAGCGCCTCAGGTAAAAGGCCAAGTGGTTTCCGCGGATGTCAAAGACTTCCAATCTGTTAACAAAGGTGACCTACTGCTGAAGATAGATTCACGCCCATATTTGTTGGCAGTGAAGCAAGCAAAAGCGGCATACCAATTGGCGGTCCAGCAACATGATGTTGCCGATAAGCAGGTAACTGAAGCTGTTGCGGGCTTAGATGCGGCGCGCTCTAACCTGATAGAAGCGCAAGTGGAGTACAAACGTACGGATTCCTTGGTGAAACGCAAACTGGCGTCGAACCAAGATTTAGATACGGCAAAAAACAAACTAGCCAATGCCCAAGCGAGCCTGGAGCAAGCGCGCGCGACGGTAGAAAAAGCCATTGCGAACCGTGGTGAAGAAGGCGCAGAGGCTGCGGTTGTTCAACAAGCGGGAGCACAGTTAGCGCAAGCAGAGCTGAACTTGAGCTACACCGACATTACGTCACCAGTGGATGGCATTGCCGGTGAGATCAATACGCACGTAGGCTCGGTCGTTAGCGTGGGTCAAACGTTGTTCCCTGTGATTTTAAAAGACAGCTATTGGGTACGCGCGAACTTTAAAGAAACCGATCTTACTCATATTAAACCTGGCATGCATGCGGATGTGGTGATTGATATGTACCCAGACGTGGTGTGGAAAGCAACGGTAGAACAACTATCGCCTGCGAGTGGTACATCGTTCTCCTTGATGCCACCAGAAAACGCAACGGGTAACTGGGTTAAAATCAAACAGCGTTTCCCTGTACGTTTGGCATTAGAAGTACCGGCCGATGCGCCGCAACTTCGCGTGGGTGCGAGCTCAGAAGTCACCATTGATTTGCAAAGTAGCGTGCAATGAGCCATCAAATTACGGCAGACAAACGGGGGATTGCCACCGTCGCCGTGATGCTTTCTGCCATCATGGTGTTAATCGATATGACCGTTGCGAACGTGTCGCTATCGCACATGATGGGCGCGTTGGGCGCAACGGCAGACCAAATTACGTGGGTGTTGACGGGTTACAGCATGGCGGAAGCGATCTTCATTCCGATGACCAGTTTCTGGGTGTCGCGTTTTGGTGAACGCAAAGTCATGTTGGTTGCTGTGATCGGTTTTGTGATTGCCAGTGCGCTTTGTGGGCAAGCACAGTCTCTTGAAGAGATGGTGCTATTTCGCATTATCCAAGGCGCTTTCGGCGCGTCGGTGATTCCATTGGCGCAGTCGACGTTAGTGCAGATTTATCCGTATGAGCAAAAAGGCAAAGCGATGGCGATTTTCTCCATCGGCATTTTGCTTGGTCCTATTTTGGGCCCAGTTGTGGGTGGTGTGATCACCGACAACATTAACTGGCGCTGGATTTTTTACATCAACTTGCCATTCGGTTTGATCTGTACCTCTTTGATTTATCGCTATATCCATATCGACAACAAATCCAAACCTAACTTTGACTGGTGGATCATCGGTTACATGGCGTTAGGTGTGGGCGCGTTGCAGTTTGTGTTGGATAAAGGGAATGAAGACGACTGGCTCGACTCACGTATGATTCAGACGGCGATATTGCTCGCAGTCATGGGATTGGTGATGTGGATATATCGCAGTTGGAAAACCAAAAGTCCAATAGCGCCATTGTGGCTACTGAAAGACCGAAACCTTATGGTCTCGTCATTGATGATTGCCGTGGTGTCGATGGCGATGTTTGGTCTGACGACTCAACAACCAATGCTGTTGGAAAGCTTGCTGGATTATCCGGTCTCAACCACTGGTTTATTAATGGCACCGCGTGGGTTGGCGTCAGCGGCGATGTTGATTTTGGTGATTAAGCTCAATCCGCAATTCGATCCCAGAATCAAAATAGTCTTTGGCTTGAGCTGCATCGGGATTGGTAGCTATTTGATGACGCAGTACTCACTGCAGATCGATACATTTTGGATTGTGATGCCGAGTATGATTCAGGGGATGGGGCTTGGTTTAACCTTCTCGACGCTATCCACCTTGGCGTATTTAACGATTCCGAAAGAGCAATCTGTTGCGGCGGCGAGTATTTACAATCTGTTCCGTACCATTGGTAGTTCGTTTGGTATCTCTATCGCAACCACGTTCCAATATCGTGATAGTCAGCAGCAATGGCATGCGCTGGGAGAGGGTATTAATCCTTATAATCCTAACTTGCATGACTGGGCGGCCAATCAGGGGCTTTCTATTACCGACCCGGTTGCGTTAGACCAATACCAACAGATGTTGCAGCAGCAATCGCAAATGGTCGCCTTTGTGCACACCTTCCAGCTTGTGGGAGTGATGTTCGTGATCATGATGCCGATGCTGGTTTTCATTCGGTCGCGTGAATAACATGAAGTTCCGGTGAATAGTGTAAGAGAACGCCTCTCAAGTTGTGTCAGCTTGAGAGGCGTTTTTTATTGGACGGTGTCAGTGAAAGAAGGACGTTTACTCAAACGTCACTTCGTCAAAATGCGGATTGGCTTTGAGCGCGCGCATTGCGACTAATTGTTCAGTCGGGAAGGCGGTGTGCTCTCCATCCATATCTAAAAACAAACACTCTTGTCGCTGCATGTCGTAGCCTGTGTCGAACGCGTTGCCCTGATGAGTTTCACCATTTTTTAGTGTGATCTCGATAGGGAGCTTAAACATACAGGCGATTTCAATAAAATCGTATTGGCTGCAAGTCACCATAGTTTTCTCCTTTCAAACCGACGCAGTATTCAGAAGGTTTGAGAACCGTATCCTTAAATAGAAGACGTTTGATTGAAACTGAATCTTCATCTTACACCTCATTTTGGTCACGAAATAGACATACACGCACGTTTTAATAAACCTACTGTTGAGCGTTCGCAAGCGAGACAAAACTACGATATGTCTGAAACGATACT
Source organism: Vibrio sp. 2132-1 (assembly GCF_033344315.1). Taxonomy (NCBI): domain Bacteria; kingdom Pseudomonadati; phylum Pseudomonadota; class Gammaproteobacteria; order Vibrionales; family Vibrionaceae; genus Vibrio; species Vibrio sp. 2132-1. Next base: position 90,378 of record NZ_JAWPON010000015.1, read on the forward strand.
TAAGCGCACATACCTAACGAGTGAACAAAAGACACAAAAGCCAAGTTCACTGATTTCCCCTCAAACCTACGATGCGCAGTTGGCGCACCGTGTTCACCACTCGCCTCAATTTGAAAACGGCCGCGTTAAAAACGAGATGCCAAATGTCCCTAGCCCGCAATCATTCTGGCAGGTGTGTTGGAGCTATCTTGGTGGTAGAACGCCATTGAGTCCTAACGAACATCTGCCACATTTCCCAATTCAACCTACGCAGTTTGCGCAGCGAAGTGAATCGATGCGCGTTACTTGGCTGGGCCATTCCACCATGCTGGTGGAGGTCGATGGCATTCGAATTCTGACCGATCCGTTATTTGATTACGCTTCTCCGTTCATCGCAAAAGCGTGGTTTGAACGCAATATTCCCAATACCCATGCCAGAGATCGTTTGCCGATTCCTGAAATTATTGTGATTTCGCACGATCATTACGACCATTTAGAAGCATCGACCATACGTTTTTACGCCGATAAACCCGTGACGTTTTATGTACCCTTAGGGGTTGGCAAGCATCTGATAAAGTGGGGCGTTTACGCAGACAACATCGTGGAATTCGATTGGTGGGATAGCGTGCACTATGCTGGAATCGAACTGATTTGTACGCCTGCTAACCATAATTCGGGTCGTACTTATTTCGATAAAAACGCGACCCTGTGGGCTTCTTGGGTCATCAAAGGCAAAGAAGAGACGCTCTATTTTAGTGGCGATTCAGCTTACGATTCGCACTTTTCCGAGATCGCACAGCGATGTGGACCAATCGACATTGCCTGTTTGGAAGTGGCTGCCGATGTGAAAGGCCAAGGTTATCCGGTCGAAAACTGGGGGCACATGCAGGCTCATCATACCGTGCAAGCGTTTCGCGATTTAAATGCGAAAAAACTGTTGCCAGTACATTGGGCTACATACGAGCTATTTACTCACCGCTGGGACGAACCGATTTTAGATTTGCTTGCCCATTGTCAAAAAGAACATATAACGCTGCTGACGCCAATGCCGGGGGAAAGTTTTTACGTTCATCAAGAACATATAAATAAACAATGGTGGCGAGAAAAAGAAATATGTGATCCAGCTGGAATTTTGACTTAATAATATGATCTTACTTCAATAATTATTTTAGAAATTAACCTTGTTATTTTCAGAATATAACAAGGATTTTACTGGTCATTGAAATTAAAAATTTCCATAGATTCACTTTCCAATTGTGATCTCACGCTTTTATAAATCGATTGGTGTCATTTTTTGATACTTTTGATCTGAAAATTTGCGCTCTTATCAGAAAAGTTTTAGTAAAAATCTTTGCCATCTTAATTTTACTCTTCAAAACAATTATACTGACTATTATCTTGATAAGCTCATAGAGCAATGGCTATAGCTTGTTCTTGATGGGTAAAATGTATCCAGTTAAAGAAAAGTAAAAAAATCTAATGGATAAGACATGTTTTACGCCAACAAGATAGAATATTGAGACCAAAATCACAAGAGTAGGACTCTCTTGAATTTATCATCATGGATGCTGAATAAATAAAATACAGGCATTGTTCGATGAATAATTCTGCAACGTATTTACTTGCTGCTTTACGAGAAAAAATAAAAGAAAAAGGCATTGGATATTCCGAGCTTTCTATTGGACTTGGAATCCCGCTTTCTACCATAAAAAGGCAGCTTCACAATACGTCTCTTGGTTTAGATAAAATCTTGTTGTACGCCACGCACCTTGATACGGATTTGGTTGAGTTATCCATGCGAGGTAAGCAGCTGCAGCAAGAGAATGAACAGTTTATCACCGACACCAACAGTGAGATTTTCCATCAATATCCTCACTTATTTGATTTTCTTTATCTTTTGCGTCGACCTGAGTGGTCTTTAGAAGAGATCGCACGGAGATACCAGCTGAGTGATACTTCCGTTGCGCTCTATTTACGTGCACTAGAAATGATGGATTACATTGAACTGAAAGGGGATAAACACTATCAATTTAAAGATACAGGCCGCTTTATTTTTGAAGAAGGTTCAAATTTAGACACGCTATTTGCACAGCGCTTTCGTGAAGAAGTGTTTAGCCACGATATTCGGCCTCCAATTTGTGTTGGACGCATTGCTATTACCGAAGAACAAGAAGAAAAACTGGCAAATGAAGTGTACAACAAATTAATTGAGTTTGATGTTCAAAATAAAACCAGTGAAAACAGTCAACGACTAAAAAATGTTTTACTCACTTTTACGCCTGGTAATCAGATATTTTTGGCTGACACAATTCCGAATATTAATGGCGATTTATTAAAATCCATCACTATCGCTAAAGAAAAATAAAAGAATAATTATTGGAAGCTCGTGCTTATTTAGTGCGAGCCGAGCTTCTGCACACTAAAAATACTCATTTATATAAATTAGAATATAAAAATGACGTAAATAATAGGGAAAAAGTATGTTTAAAAAGAGCACACTTGCCATTCTGATCGGGGCTACTATTTCGCTTGTTGGATGTGGTTCCAATGATAAAACTGAAATCCGTTTACCACAGGCGCCAACTTCGGAATTTACTAACGTGATTGATCGTACTGGTAATCCAACTTACCTGCGTGATTACGACAGTTATTCGAACCTGAAGTACAACGCACTCACGGACAACGGCGCGTGGCATGGCCATTTGCTACCTGAAGATGCGGCGGGTTATGGCGCTTTCGGCGGTATTATGCAAGTGACGCAAGAGTACGCGCATTTTATGTCTGGCCAAACGTTCGACAAGCTCACGTTGACCGACAAAGTGAGTGGCCAAACTTACGATTTATCGAACGCAGAAGCGAAAGTCTATTCCATTCCAGGTGCGTTAGTGCAGGTGTTGGACTTGGACGATATTCACGTGCAAATGGTGCTGCGCTTCGTGACTGATCGCTCTTCGCTGGTGGAAACGCTCATCACTAACAAAACTGATCGTGATATGAACTTGGCGTTGGAGTGGGACGGCGAGTTGGTGAAATACGCGCTGTCGACGCGCAAAAACCAAACCGTGGCGCAGTACTACCCAGATTACAAGCGCCAGATTTCGACCATCGAAAACGGCATTAAAATTAACTTTAGCGAGATGAAAGACAACTGGGCGATTCGTAATGACCGCGATGCCGAGTTCCGCATTACTCGTTCTCTACCGACGAAGACGTTCACCAACGAAACCTCATTCAGTTCTACCGCGGAGATGAGCCTACCAGCTGAGCAAACATCGGCGGTTTATACGGCGTATTCTAACCTGCACAATGCGAAAGAAGTGCAGTCAGAATCGTTGAAATTGCAAGATGTATTAGCGAATCCAACTCAATACATGGAAGCGTCGAAAGCGCGTTGGGACGGCTATTTAGCGAATGGTCTTATCAACAAAGAAGCGACAGCAGACCAAGCTCGCGTAGCGGTAAAAGCGATGGAGACCCTAAACGGTAACTGGCGCTCTGCGGCGGGCGATATTGAACAAGCGACAGTCACGCCATCGGTCACTGCGCGTTGGTTCTCTGGTAACTTAACGTGGCCGTGGGATTCGTGGAAACAAGCGTACGCGATGGCGCATTTCAACCCAGATGTTGCGATGGACAACATTCGCACGGTATTCCAAGAGCAAGTTCAAGCTGATGACAAGATCCGTCCGCAAGATAAAGGCTACTTGCTGGATGTGTTGACGTACACCAAACCTGTTAGTCGTGGTGGTGCTGGCTCTGAAAACTGGAACGAACGCAATACGAAACCATCGTTGGCGGCATGGTCTGTGATGGAGGTGTATTACGCTCTCGTGAACCAGTTTGATCGCCCAGAAGACGCGCAAAAATTCATTGATGAAATGTATCCGAAGTTGGTGGCATACCACGATTGGTGGCTATCCAACCGCGACCACAACCAAAATGGTGTGCCTGAATACGGCGCGGCAGTAGACCCAGCACACAACACGGAAGAAGGCGTGATGTACGTTTGGGTAGAAACGCGCGATCCTAACTTCACGACCATTATTCCTGCAGAAGACATCATCGAGCAAAACGGCAATTCTTATAAAGTAAAAGGCATGGCGTCTTACAATAAGATTCTCGATGAAGTGGATTACATGACGATTCACGTCGGCGCACAAGAAGCGGCGGGCTGGGAATCGGGCATGGATAACGCGGCTCGTTTTGGCTTTATCTACAACATCCACAACATGAATTCGCAAGCTGAAGACATCAGCAACCCAGACAGAAATGTGGATCAACTTGGTCGCTACGCGGCAAGTGCGTACGGCTTTGATAACAGCATCAAGCTGGAAGGCGAAGAGTGGGTGTACAGCAATACGTCAGCGGAAAACTTAGCGAAACTCGATCTAGCGAAGAAAGATTGGGAAGTTCGTTTTGCAGAAAACCGCACCAACAATAACGCAGCGGACGGTGAGCTGCTTGGCTTCTCTATGCTGCAAGAATCGGTGGATCAAGCCTCTTACATGTACTCAGACAACAAATACTTAGCGGAAATGGCGAAGTTGGTGTCTGATGGCGTAGAAGGTAAAGATCGTGCGCAAGAATTCCTTAATGGCGCAGAAAAAATCAAGACTTACATTAACCAATGTATGTTTGATGAAAGCACAGGATTCTTCTACGACATTCACTTGAATGTGGCTGAAGATGGCACTACTCCTGCGCCTCTTGCAAATGGTTGTGCGGGTTTGCCGATTGTAGAGCGTGGACGTGGTCCTGAAGGTTGGTCGCCGCTGTTTAATGGTGCAGCAACGCAAGAGCATGCCGATAAAGTGATCGCGGTGATGCGTGATCAAGACGAGTTCAACACGCCAGATAAATTCCAAGGAACGGGAGTGCCTTTGCCGACCGCATCGCAAACCAACCCTGCTTACGGTAAAGATGTGTACTGGCGTGGTCGCGTGTGGCTAGATCAAGTGTACTTTGGCTTCCGTGCGATGGAAAACTACGGCTACAAAGAAGAAGCGATTGCAATGGCGAATGAACTGTTTAACAACGCAGAAGGTATGACGGGTGACATGCCAATCCGTGAAAACTACAACCCAGAGACGGGCGCGGTACAAGGTGCGTCGAACTTCTCTTGGTCTGCAGCGCATTTGTACATGATGTACAACGGATTCTTCAAAAACTAGATCGCACACATTAGGCGCTTTGGATGACCCCCCCTAGCATTCGTAGCGCTTAACGAACGATAATTCAGTGACAAATAAGACAAACCGGACTGTGTTAGCAGTCCGGTTTTTTATGCCTCTTGTCACAAAGATTTTAGTGCTGGGTCAGGGCGTGTTGCCATATCGAAAGCATCTCTTCAGTAAACAAGTAAAAGCGCATGTCGAGTGCCGCGTATTCCGGTCTTTGGCAAACGGCCATCGCGACTTCTGCTGCTTCTTGAGGTGGGTAACCATACACTCCGCAAGAAATCGCAGGCAGCGCCACACTTTGGCAGTGGTTGGCGAGCGCGAGATCCAGCGAACGTTGATATGCAGATTCCAACACCGCTTTTGGATCGGCGAATTTATCGTAAATCGGGCCAACGGCATGAATGACGTAACGCGCGTTTAAATTGCCAGCCTCAGTAATGCGTGCGTCACCAAACGGGCATCGAATATCGTCGACATCATCAACGGCATAACACGCATTGATAAGCGCAGGCCCTGCTGCGCGATGAATGGCACCATCGACGCCACCTCCGCCGAGCATTCTCGGGTTTGCTGCATTCACGATGGCATCGACATGGGCGGTGGTGATGTCGCCTTGGACTAACGAGATCGCGTTCATTTTTTTGAGCCTTCTACAATGGTGAGAAACAAATGGTCAGTAACACAGTTAAGTGTAGCTTACTCATCAATCACTTGAGGTTTTAACTCGACGACATTTCCTTCCGGATCATGTATATAGAGTGATCTACCGAACCCTTGTGCGCCGTAGCGTTTCGCAAACTCTTCGGTTTCAATGCCGTTCGAACGCAGATATTCCAGTAATTCATCCTCGGAAAAAGGCGCCAATTGCAGGCAAAAATGGTCAATATTACGACCATTTTGAACTGGTGGCTTACCGCCGAGTTGGCCCAATTCGCTGTCTACCGTCACTACATCAATCAATGCGTTACCTGCCCTAAGTTGAGTTAAACCAAGTTCCGTTACTTCGCGTTCGACAGGGCAGCCCAAAATGTCTCGATAGAAATGCAACATAGCATCGAGGTTACAGGTCCTTAATACAACATGATCAAGCGCTTTGATGGCGATTGGATTTTTGGTGGGCATGCTTCACTCCTTTTTGCATTGTGTTGAGGTAAGTATAAAGTGACCTTAAAAGTGGTGAGATAAATGATCAAATTCCAGATGTTTTTTTGCTAGAGCGAGTGCAGAAACACTGCAACTCAAAGCAAACAAAAAAGGCTAGCGTATTGCTAGCCTTTTGGAATATGGATGGGGCTATTACTCGTAATCAGAAGCGTAAGTTTCTTCGTATGAGTGTGAGTAAAGCTCGAATAGGTTGCCGAATGGGTCTTCTAGGTAAACCATTTTCGCAGGCTTATTATCGTCTTCTGGGTGGTAACGCATGATGTCCATGCGCACTTTGCCACCTAGTGCTTCGGTGCGTTTGATAGCACCTTCAAAATCGTCTGTCTGCAAACAGAAATGGAAGATACCGATGCGAGAAAAATCCACTTCATGGCGCTCTTGACGCTCTTTCATTTCGAATAATTCAAGGCCGATGCCATCACTTGTCACAAGGTGCGCAATGTTGAAGCCTTTAAAGCCTTCCCCAAAGACCGCAATACACATTCTGCCAATTGCCGTTTCGCGTTCTTCAATCACTTTCGTGTTGCCCATAACGACTTTTAAACCTAGCGCTTGCGTGTAAAACTCAACCGCTTTGTCCATATCTCCGACCATAATACCGACATGATTCATTTTCATTTGTTTGCTCCCAACATGTGTGTTTGAACGTTGTCTTGTTTCGATGTGGGAGAGTATATGGTGTGATGTTGATTACATGAAATTATCATAAATTATAAAAATGATAATTTTATTTAATGATGTGCATGTTGGGATTGATTTAGTGAGCTAAGGCCTCAACAGCTTGCCTCACCGAGGTGAAATGAATCTTGATAATGCACCGTTGCGCGAGGCTGAATTCATGCGATTGGATTAATGACGTAACCTCTTCTACGGACAGCGTTCGTTCTTTTGGATGTAAAAGAGTGGCGTTCGAACCATTATTTTCCAATTCGAACGTGTTGCCATTTGAGTCGATAACGTAATCATCTTGCCCAAAAATGAGGGCTTCGCATTCAGAGTCTAAGTCGGACTGGGAATGCGTGTAGATCAGCTCATCGTCGCCGTCTAGTTTTAGCAAGCATGGCCAACATACTGCGTGGTCTCTCATGGTTAACTCATTATTCATTGTTATTTAGAAACTTGACCCAGGTTGTTGCAAAAACGATAACTCTTCGGGAGTGCTCTTTCTTCCCAGTATCGCATTGCGATGAGGATAGCGCCCAAACTGGTCGATGATGGCTTTGTGTTTTAGCTCAAAATCGTAGTTATTTTCAAGCCCTGATGCGCGAAACAATTTTTCAGCTTGGACATGAATGAGGCGAGATTCGCTGTGCATAAACGGCATGTACAAAAAGCTTAGCTGCTCGGGCGCTAATTCTTTGTCGTGACCTAACCGAATAGCCTCTTGAGCCAATGCTAATGCGAGTGGGTCTTGTGCAAACGCTTTTGGGGTGTTGCGATACACATTACGTGAAAACTGGTCGAGGACGATGATTTCGGCCAATCGTCCTTGTGCGCTGTCACGCCAATTAAACAGTTCACAACGAGCGGCTTGTTCTAATACCGAGGCAAATCGCGATGCAATACGCTTGTCCAGTTCTGGGTTGTTTTCAAACCAATTTTGGGGCGATAGCTCCTCGAACCAAAATTTGATGACTTCTTGGTACATGGATCTTCCTTCCTATTGCATTAGCTAAAGAATAAAAAGCCAGAAGGCAAGCTCCTGGCTTTCTGCGTGTTATCGACCGTAAGTCTCTATGATGTAATGTTCAAAATCGTCACACATTTGTTCGTCAGAGATGGCGTTGCTTGCCAGCTCTTTACTGCCGTCGACGACTTTAATCGCGGCGTTCAGTGAAGCGACTGATGCTCGCTCTCGCGTCGCAAGTGAGTCGATTTTCTTCTGCTGCACTTCCCATGCCTGTTCTGGCGACAGGTTACACACGTCTGCAAGGTATTTGGCATTGAAGCCTTCGCCAGTCAGGCTGACAATGGTTTCGTTGTGCGACAAGTGATTGCCTGCGTGCCAGTAGTGTTTTGCCAGCAGTGGGCCAATTTCTGGGTTATCCGTCAGGTAACCAAACTTCTCAAGGAAGTATGCACGGGTCTGATACACCGCCATGTGCGCGAGTAGATAACCTTGATACGCACAAGCCGCTTCGTCGGATAGCAAATGTGGAATCGCCATCAGTGGGCGAGGGCTGCATTCCAAACCAAGGATCTGTTTTTCACAATCGCGAGCGAGCTTAGTGATGCGCTCTGGCGTTAACTCGTCATCGCTCAATTGATACAACGCGCGCTCAAAATATGGTACAACCAAGATGCTACGTTCTTCATAAGCTTTGAATGGCTGACGGCTGTTGATCATTGCTTGAATAATCTCATCAGGCACAGAATTCCCTTCATCATCCAGTGCGTACTGTTTTAGCCAATCGGCATCGGTTAACAGGCTATCACAGAACATCGACTGAGTTTCTGCATAAGCCATTGACGTCGGCGCAAACTCCTGCGAGAAACAAGGCGCGTTCATTTTTACGTTCGCAAAGTGTGCTGCGTGGCCACCTTCGTGGAACAGCGTGTTAATGCCATCGTAGCCGCTGCCCACTTGGTCTGGTTTGGCATTACTGGTGAAGTTCACCTGCGCTGCGACCCATTCGCCTTGATTATAGAAAGAAGGGATAGGGCCGTGGCAGAACCCATTCGGGTACTTACCTTTGCGATCTAGTAAATCCAGCGTTAGCGTCGCGCCAGAGTAATCAATATTTAGACGACCAAACGATTCTACCCAGCGTCTCAGAGATTTAGAGAACGGCACGTATGGATCAAGGTCACGCATGACGTCACCCGCGAATGAGTAAACAAAGTTGTAGCCTGCTAGTGCGCTTGCGCCTTTCTCTTTCGCCAAGTTTTCTAAGCTGTTTAGATGCGCATCTCGCGTGCGTTGTTCGAAATCTTCCAAAATTTCGAATAGCTGCTCAGTGCTCATCTTTTCCGTTTTTTGCACGGAGTAATCAAAGAAAGTCGCATAACCCAGTGAGCGAGCGAACTGGTTGCGCAGTTTGATCAGTTCAATAAAGCCGTTTTGCAGTAGCCATTGTTCAAGGTTCAGCAACGCTTGATGAGCCGATTGGCGAACTTCTTCATGATTGCTGGTGCGAATGGTTGAGCTTAATACTGGAAGTGAACCTTCTACTTGCTCGCCGTTCTCATCGGTAAATGTTTGTACGTGGTTCTGTTTTTTCTCGAAGAGCTCAGCTTCAAAGGCAATGAGCTGATTTTTCAACGCTTGTGCTTTTTCGCCCTCGATAGCGTGAGATTCAAACATCACCAGCCAACCAGATAGACCCGTAATGGTTTGTTGTTTCTCTTGTGGGTCGGTAATTGAGTCCGCGGCTTCAAGCTGTTGTTTGATGGCAGTAATTTGCTCGGCGTTGCTTAAAAAGCTTGTCCATGCCGTTTGTGCTTGCGTCGAGCCATCATGGTCATCGCTGATCCCCATATAAGTTTCCCAAAAGAAATCTTCTTTGGTGCGGTGAATCGCAAGGTAACGTTGATTGAGGTCGTTGAGGTAATCCGTTGCGGTCATTTTGATCCTTCAAATGGTTTCGTTATGTAGATAGTTGATTATTGCACGCTTGGTCGCGAGAAAGGAACGCTAATCTCATTTGTCGATTTTGCATCGCGTAAAGGTGATTTTACTATTTGTTTACATTTGGGTGAGTTAATAGGAGTTATGAGCTTGCAGTGTTAAGACTGGTATGGAGTTTACAGTTTATTAAGTAATTAATCTGCGGTGCGCTATCGATGATCCTTATCAGGTGTAATAAGATTTCCATATCGTGGCGATACAGTTGGAAACGATATGATAAATAAGACAAAAGTTACGTTATTGGCGGTAGGTACGATTTTAGTTGGATGTTCCACAGTCGCGCCACCAAGAAATGATGCGGTTGAAAGCATTCAACAAAAGTGTTCTGTGATTTTAAGCAATGATGTTGCGGGCGACCAGCGCTGGCAGACGTACAACGGCTTGCTTGTAGAATATGCCGTGCATGGCGTTAAGAGTCAGGCACAACTGGAACGTTTTGAAGCGTTTGTGCAGAGAGTGCAAGATGATGAGTCTGGACAGTTAGTTACTGAGTTGATTGAGGTCACCGACTGGGGATGCTCAAACGGCAATTATCTTGAAGAGATGAGCTTGTTTATTCAAGAAGTTCAAAAGTAAAAAACCGAGCGTTAAGTCGCTCGGTTTTTCTGTTTGTGGAACGCTTTTGTGCGCTGGCTCGTCAGGACGTTTACTCCTCTGGATACTCGCCCATACCTTGCGTTTTACCTTCCGCTTTCCAATGCTCTCCAGGAGCAAATGCTTCATCGCATAAATCTATGGTGTAGCCCATTTCTGTGATTTCCTTCAAAGTGAGGTTATCAGCAATATTTGCAACTTCCCCCGATTTATTCCGTAACTCCATGTTGATCTCTCCTCTGTAGGTAGACGAGTGGCATCAATGCACAGTGAAGAATGCATTGGTAACCTTTGTTCTAAGTATATAACCCGCTGCTAAAAATGAAGGTTTAATCCACTTTTTAAATATGGGTAATTGGATAATGCTTTGAGCTGCTTCCGTTATTTAGAACCGCAGCATCGCGATAGTTTGCCATTTGTGATTTATTGAGTGATTAAACGGTCAATTTGGAAACTCGAAATGGTGATTCTCGACCACGCTTTAGCACAACAAATTGTTGATCGAACCATGTCCATCATTGGTCACAATGTGAATGTGATGAACTCGGCAGGCATCATCATTGGCAGTGGCGACCCTAAACGTGTTGGGCAAGTGCATGATGGCGCGGTACTGGCGCTGAATCATGGCGATTCGCTAGAGCTTAATGAGCAGCAATGTTTGACGTTGCAGGGTGTCAAACCCGGTATCAATATGTTGTTGAAATTACATGGCGACGTGGTTGGTATTGTTGGTGTCACAGGAGAGCCGGAGAAAATCCGAGATTTTGCCAAACTGGTTAAAATGACCGCTGAACTAACAATAGAGCAAGCTGCGCTGGTGGAAAAATTTCAGTGGGACAGACGTCATCGCGAAGAGTTTATTCTGGCTTGGATCAATGGGAAATTGACCGATGAAGAGCTGAAAGATTGGGCGATGCGTCTTTCTATCGATGTTACTCAACCACGGGTGGCAACGGTGATTGAAGTCTCGACGCCGTCCGCCTCGAAAAGCATGAAGAGTGTGCGCAATATTGTTGAGCTGCTTGAATACCCAGAGCGTAACAACCTAGTTGCGATTGTCTCGGTGAATGAAATTGTGGTGTTGAAACCGTGTCATTCCGTCAAGCAGTGGGATAGCCAAGTTGAAAGTGAGCGCATTGATAAGTTGATGTCGCGTTTAAGCGATCACGATTCGCATACGTTTCACATTGCGCTAGGACAGCTGTTTAATGAGCCTAAAGATGTCGCGTTGTCATACCAAAGCGCGAAGCAGGTATTAGCTATTGGCAAGCAGTTCTACCCAGAGAAACGTAAGTACCTGTTCGATGAACTTCGTTTGCCTGTTTTGTTAGCGCCGTTGGCGGATATTTGGCAAGGTGAACAAATTATTGATGGTGTGAAACGGTTGAAAGAGAAAGACAAATCTGGGCAATTATTGAAAACCCTAGATGCACTGTTTGAATGCAATGGCAATGTAACAGAATGCTCTAAAATGCTGTTTATTCACCGGAACACTCTGCGCTATCGGTTAGAGAAAATCACCGAGATAACAGGGTTGCCAACCACCAATTTTGTGGGGTTAGCGGAGCTTTATATTGCGACTCGGCTCTCAAAAATGGCGTGATGTTGTGCATTTGCACAATACGCGTTATTTTTTGACCACATCATTTGTCACTCCGCCTAAAGGAATTCGAAAGCAAACGATTAATAATTCATGCGTCCCTACATGTTGAGTGAGCCAACACGGACTCGCTCAGCAAAATAAGAATAAATGGAGTTATCATGAACCTTATATTAATCCTGCTTGGGGTGATCGCATTTATTGTGCTCACGACCACCAAACTCAAATTACATCCCTTTTTAGCGCTGATCATCGCGGCGTTCCTTGCGGCATTTGCTTACGGCTTACCGGCAGATAGCATTGCCAAAACCATTGCTTCTGGCTTTGGCGGCATCCTTGGTTACATTGGTTTGGTTATCGTTTTGGGTACCATCATTGGTGTTATTTTGGAAAAAAGTGGTGCGGCGATCACCATGGCCGATACGGTCATCAAAGTGTTGGGTGAGCGTTTCCCAACATTGACCATGAGCATCATCGGTTACATCGTTTCTGTTCCAGTATTTTGTGATTCAGGCTTTGTCATTCTGAACTCGCTCAAAGAATCACTCGCTAAGCGTTTAAAAACCTCAAGCGTTGCGATGAGTGTGGCGTTGGCAACTGGCCTATACGCAACGCACACGTTTGTGCCGCCAACTCCTGGCCCGATTGCCGCTGCGGGTAACTTAGGCCTGGAATCTAACCTTGGTTTAGTGATTGGTGTGGGTGTGTTTGTTGCAGCGGTTGCGGCGTTAGCGGGGATGTTGTGGGCGAACCGATTCCAACATGTTGAACCAGATGGCATTGAAGCCGCAGAAGAAATTCAGCAAGACTGGCAAGCACTCAAAGCGTCTTACGGCAAATTGCCAACGGCGAGCCAAGCATTCGCTCCTATTTTTGTTCCTATCTTATTGATCTGTTTTGGCTCTATCGCGAAATTCCCAAGCCTACCGCAGGGCGAAGGTTTTGTGTTTGATGTTCTGACTTTCTTAGGGCAGCCACTAACGGCATTGGTGATTGGCCTGTTCCTTTCTGTTCGCCTACTCAAATCAGACAACAAGATTGAAGAATTTGGCGAGCGAATCAGCCAAGGTATTACGGCTGCTGCGCCTATTCTTTTGATTACTGGTGCTGGTGGCGCATTTGGCGCGGTATTAAAAGCCACGCCGCTAGGTGAATACTTAGGTACGACGCTATCGGCGCTGGGCGTGGGTATTTTCATGCCATTTATCGTTGCGGCTGCGCTAAAGTCGGCGCAAGGTTCATCAACGGTTGCATTGGTGACCACATCGGCTTTGGTTGCGCCTATGCTTACGCAATTGGGGCTAGATTCAGAAATGGGCCGCGTATTAACGGTGATGGCGATCGGTGCAGGTGCGATGACGGTTTCTCATGCAAACGACAGCTTCTTCTGGGTAGTTTCGCAGTTTAGCCGCATGTCAGTGGGCTTAGCGTACCGCGCGCAAACCATGGCTACGCTCGTTCAAGGTGTCACGGCAATGGCATTGGTGTACATTTTGAGCCTCGTTCTCTTATAAGTCTCTGGAAATACGTATGAAAGTGGTAATTGCACCTGATTCATTTAAAGAAAGCTTAACCGCCAAACAAGTGAGCGAGGCGATAAAAACGGGTCTTGCTCGCGTATGGCATGATGCTGAGTTTGTTACGGTTCCGGTCGCAGACGGTGGCGAAGGCACGGTTCAATCTTTGATAGATGCAACTCAAGGCGAACAAGTCTTCACAACAGTGACTGCGCCATTAGGGAATGATGTTGAAGCGTTTTATGGCATCCTCGGCGACGGCGAAACTGCGGTTATTGAAATGGCGGAGGCCAGTGGGCTACACCTTGTGCCGAGTGATGCTCGCGACCCAAAACTGACCAGTAGCATTGGTACCGGACAGCTGATCAAACACGCGCTAGATAGAGGTATTCAACGCTTAATCATTGGTTTGGGCGGCAGCGCTACCAATGATGGTGGCGTGGGCATGTTGACCGCGTTGGGGGTGGCGTTTCTTGATGAGTCTGGTCATGCAATTACCCCAAATGGAGGCGGGTTAGCGGCGCTTGCGTCCATCGATATTTCTGGTCTTGACCCTCGTTTAGCAACTTGCGAAGTGTTGGTAGCGTGCGATGTTGATAACCCACTCTGTGGTGACAAAGGCGCGTCGGCTATCTTTGGCCCGCAAAAGGGAGCGACCGTATCAGACGTCACTCTGCTCGATAACGCATTGCGCAAGTTTGGCGAGTTGACGGAACAAGCGACGGGTAAGCATGTACTGACTCGTGAAGGGGCGGGTGCTGCTGGTGGTATGGGCGCGGCCTTGCTCGGGTACACGCCAGCACGTTTGCAACCGGGAATTGAGATTGTGCTTGAAACGGTCAAACTTGCTCAGCATGTTGCGGATGCGGATATCGTATTTACAGGCGAGGGTCGAATCGATCATCAAACCGCACATGGCAAAACGCCGATGGGCGTTGCTCAGGTCGCCAAGCAGTGTAATTTACCAGTCATTGCATTAGCAGGCTGTGTGGGCGACAACTATCAGGCGGTTTATGAGTGCGGCATTGATGCGGTGTTTGCTTGTGTACCAAGGGCGATGAGCTTACCTGAGGCCATGAAAGAGGCCGACGTCAACGTTGCTAACTTAGCCGAAAACGTCGCGAGAATGTGGCAAATTAAGTCGCACTGAAGGCGATGACGATATGAAAAACTCCACCTCTGCGTGGAGTTTTTTGTTGTTACGTGTTTGCGTGTGTAGGCATAAGTTCATTTAGCAAGAGCGAGTTAACAGGCATGCTTTGCTATCAATTTTGCCAGTGTTTGCATCGCTTGACTCCAATCGGTTTCATGACCAAAGTTTGCCACGCTGAGGCGTACGCAATGCCGATATTGCCCTTGAGTGCCAAATACGGTGCCGGGAAGTAGGCTGATTCTGTGCTTATTGCATGCTTGATACAACGCATAGCTGTCCGTGTCTTCGGGCAGTCGCAACCAAAGTAAGAACGAGCCTTGTACGGCGTTGATCTGGTATCGATTTTTTAGAGGTTCGTATTCATCCAAGTATTGATGAAGCATCTGGATAAATCGTCGCATGTTGTTTTGATAAACCCGACCCATTCGCGCAGTATGCGTTCGATACTTGCCTGACGTTAGAAACGTTGCCACGGCGGATTGCATCAGGTTCAAACTGCCCATGTTCTCACACAGTAGATATTGTTCAATTTGGTCTCGATATCGCCCCGCCAACATCCAACCAATTCTCAAACGCGAATCGAGCGTTTTGGATAACGAATTCACGTAAATTACGCGTTGCTTGTCATCGAGCAATCTCAAGCTTGGCAACGGCTTATCATAACTTAACCCGCCAAACACATCGTCTTCGATAATAGGAATATTGCCGGACGCCAATAGTAATTGTTGACGCTTTTCTAGCGGCATCATGGCACCAGTTGGATTGGTGAAGTTTGGCGTTACGATGATCGCTTTTATGTCCCATGTCGCCATTGCTTTTGCTAAGGCTTCGGGGCACATACCGTCGCGTGGGCAACTCGGAATTTCCACCACTTTGAGGCCGAGTGATTCTAGCATCAATAAGTTGCCAAAATAGCAAGGGGACTCCACCGCGACGATATCGCCTTTTTGTGTCGTTGCGCGCAGCGCTAGGCTAATGGCTTGTTGCGCGCCGTGCGTCACCATGATCTCATCCAACTTGGCTGGCGTGCCCAAATCTTGTGTGATTTTCGCTAGTTGTTTGATTAAGAGGTGATCACCGGGTGGTAATTGGTAATGGCTCGGTACATGCGTTTGCTGGCGGCTGTGGCGGCCGATCTCGGCGTACAAGCTTTTGATCGCGGGAGAGTCAATGTTTGGGTGGGCAGAACCGGTAGGCAAACGCTCTTGGTATTCAGGATAAGTAAGGATTTCTTTGCAGATCGAGAGCAAATCCACGCGAGTCGGATCCGGAATTGAGCGAGAGGTCGGCAAAGCGACTTTAACTCGATAACCCGATTTGGGAACCGAGTACACCAAGTTTTGTGCTTCCAGCTCTTGATACGCACGAATCACGGTATTTTTACTGACGTTTAATTCTTGGCTCAACGAGCGAATGGAGGGCAGTCGATCATCCGCCTGATAAACGCCACCACTGATGGCTTGTTTGAGGTGTTTTTCCACCACGAGGTACTTATTCCCTTCACCGCTTCCCAATAAATCTGTACCCATAAAAACACTTCCATCTGTCACTTTTTGAAAACACTGTACCTAATTACATTAGCAGTATCTCAAAACATAAAACAAGCGTGAGTGAGGCGATCATGTTAATCCGAGCCATCCCTTTTGTATTTGTCATCCTTTGGGCTTCTGGATTCGTTGGTGCGCGTTTTGGTTTGCAATATGCCGAGCCAGCGACACTACTTTCTATCCGTATGGCATTCAATGTCTTATTGTTTTTGGTTCTTGTGGCGGTATTGCGTAGAAGGTTGCCGACAGGAAAAGATTTATGGCACAGCTGTGTGGTTGGTGCATTGATCCACGGTTTCTATCTGGGCGGTACTTATTTCGCTATCGCCTTAGGTATGCCTGCGGGGTTGAGTTCGTTGCTGGTGGGTATTCAACCGATTTTAACCGCGGCTTTGCTGGTGGTGTTTGTTCGTGAGGAATTTAAACCCTCGCAATGGTTGGGTTTGGCTCTTGGTTTTGTCGGTATCGCTATGGTGTTGATGGGCAAAATGGAGTGGCAATCCGAGCAGCATAAAGTGTTGGCCATTGGTTTGTGTTTGTTGGCTTTGGTTGGTATCACGCTAGGGACGCTTTATCAGAAAAAACATTGCCAACAAGTGGATATGGTGGGTGGTGCGACGGTGCAATATTTGGCCGCGCTCGTCATGTTTCTGCCCGTTGCGATGCAGTTTGAAACCATGCAAGTGCAGTGGGAACTGGAGTTTATTTTGACTGTGTTGTGGTTGGTCGTCGTGCTCTCTTGTGTAGCTATTCTACTGCTGCTGTACATGGTTAAGAACGGTGCTGCATCGAGCGTAGCTTCTGTATTCTACCTGGTGCCGCCAACGACGGCGATTCAGGCTTGGCTCGCGTTTGGAGAGTCATTTGATTGGATGGGGATTTCTGGTTTCGTACTGGCAGCTACGGCGGTGTATTTGGTGGTTAAAAAGCCGGATCTGACGATAAAGAAATCGATTCAAACAGAATATACCTAAATTGGGTAGGGACATTTGCGTATCAGTGGGTACAATCTGCTTCATCTTAATCCGTGGAGCAGAATGATGAAGGTAAAGCCAGATCGAATGACCGCCATGCGTAGCATCATCGAGCAAGTAAAAGCGGAACTACCAATTTATGAACCAGAAACGTTTGTATGTGGACCAGAAGGGCAGTGCATTGGCTGTCCGAAGAAATTGTTGGAAATGGTCGATTCAGAAGTCACTTATTGGGAGTCAGCCATGGAGCGCGGCATTGTTCCGCAGTTCGATGAGATTCGTCGTTTTGGCAAAATGTGCACGAATGTTCGTCGTGGTCTGGTGCGAAATAATGTGCCTTTACTCAGTAACTAGAGAGTAAAAACCGTCTAATATCTGACACATAGCGTCGTTTTGTTACACTGCTCTTTGGCTGCTGTTCTCAAGTTTGCGTGGTGTTTGTCTCTTCTTACCCCTTAAGCCTTTAATCGTAAGAAATTGGCGATATATTGGCTCGGTCTCACATGGATGTGGGGCTATTGTCTTGGGCTAGTTGAGATAAGAAACGTGAAATCAAAGGGATTTACGCTGATGGAAATCACCATAGTGCTTACCACTTTGGCTTTCATCGCATTAGCTGCTTTACCAGTACTACTCGATATTCATCGCCAAGCATACGCTGCGATGCTGCACAGTTCTCAGTCTTCTTTGGGTACGGCTCTCAAATTCTTTCATGCTCAATCAGTGATTGATAACGCTTACGGCCAAGAGCACGTTCACTACATTGACCGACATGTCAAAACACGCAAAGGCATGCCAGAAGCGAGTGCCGATAGTATTCGAGCTTTGTTAGAAATCGATCTACCAGCCAGAGGTTATTCGAAAATTGACGTGCCGTGCAAAGGCAGTGATTTTTGCATCATCGGTCAGCAGCACCCAAACAGTGCTCATTTTGTCGCTATTCCTGATTATCAGTTCTTAGATAAATCGGGTGTTGATCGCGTGGTGTACATTTGGCCGCAAGGTTACACACTGGCAGAAGAAGCATGCTATTTCTACTACGTGAATCAAGCCTCTAACGATTCAATTGTTCGAGGGCATGTGACGCAAGGGTGTTAACCCCGAATAAGTGTTGCGAACAACGGTTATCGTGACTCTACAAATCTGGGCTTTTCGAACGGCTTTGCGCTTTATACAATATCATTTTTTGACTCATCAAGACTTTACCATTTGGCAAGGTCACTTCCCCAAGTTCTCCCTGATGTTCAAATCCAAACCGTTCATACAAAGCAATCGCTGGTGTGTTGGTTGTGTATACGTAGAGTGCGATTTGGTCGTAACCAAATTCCCAACCACGTGCGATCGCGACTGCCAATAGTTTCCGCCCCAATCCTTTGCCTCGGTAGTTTTTGTCGATGTGAATACCAAGAATACCGACGCGAAGGCGTTGCCCTCTTTCGTAACCGCACATCTCAGCTGGGTAGATTTCAACACTACCGATAAGTTTTTGGCGGTCAAACGCGACAAACTGAGGGATGGACTCGTTTTCCACACGTTGCAGGATTCTGCGAAGCGTTGCGTTATCGGGTGCAGGAGAAATCAAAAATTCCCCTTCGGAGTACACTCGATTCCACAGCGCGGTGAAGCGCGCGATATCGCTCACCTTGATGGATCTGATTTGCATTCATCTTCCTTGATTAGTGCAGGTTAGTAACGGTTAGGGGATAAGCTCAGATAAACAACGAATTTGGTTAGGAATGGCTTCGGCTGGTGCATCAGCGCCCGTTGGGTTAAACCAAATTGTGTTTACGCCCGCTTTCATCGCAGGGTAAATATCTTTGTGAGGTAAATCGCCAACCATGGTTATTCCACTCACGTTAACCCCTAACTGTTTTGCGATGGCGAGATAAAACTCAGGTTGGTGTTTAGCGATACCGAGGTTGGCAAAACAAAAATAGCCATTTAAGTATTGGTCTAAGTCGACGCGAACAAATGCACGCTGAACCTCTTCCATGTTGGAATCAGATGCACTGGTCGCAATGTAGATGGGATGATTTTGGGAAAGTATTGCCAGTGTTTCTCTGGCTTGAGGAACTGCTTCTACGTGTTCCCAATCGCACATTTTTCCTTGTGCGTGAGGGAAATCTACCATCAAGGTGTTCCCCCAATCGAAAAGATAAATCATGTTCGAATCTCCTTATCCGCACATCATATCGTCTTTTTCTAAAATCAGGGGGGGAAATTGCATCGATAAATGCGATTTAGGTGGGTTTAGTCGTGAAAAGCGCTTAATTGTCGTTATCGTTACAAATGTTTCAGCATAATGCGTGAGTTAGTTTTAAAACCTTGATTATCGTAAAAGCGCTGTGCTGGCTGATTGAATTCCATCACTTCCAATCGAACTTGTGTGGCATTGGCATCGCGCGCCCATTGCTCACAGGCTTGGAGCAGTTGGCGGCCGATTCCTTGCTGCTTTTGCGCTTCATCGACAACAATTGTTCCCACGCGACAAATTGGGTCTTTGATCAGAAAACTGACGGTGTCGTTTTGGGTGATCATCGCGGTTAAGAAGCCGAGAATTTGCTGTTCGCGTTCGGCAATCAAAAAGAGTCGCTCTTTGTTCTCTAGTGCTTGTGCAAGAAATTCACGGTCAGCTTCTGAAGGCGCAACAAAGGCTTCTGGCGCATTCGCAAAATGCAGTGAATTAATTTGAAAATTAAGCTGAAAAATTCCGTCTAAATCATCGGGAATCGCTTGTCGGATATGGACTTGCATTCTATCTGCCCCCTGCAATATCGATAAATGATCCTGTGACATAAGAGGCTTCGTCACTTAATAGCCAAGCGATCGCATTTGCCACTTCTTCTACCGTGCCACCGCGTTTAAGAGGAATTTGAGGGCTGAGTCTATCTACTCGGTTTGGTTCTCCGCCGTCGGCATGCATATCAGTGTAAATGAAACCAGGTCGAACGCCATTGACGCGAATATTGCGCTCTGCCAACTCTAGCGAGAGCCCTTTAGTTAAGGTATCCATCGCGCCTTTTGATGTGGCGTAATCGACATACTCAAATGGCGCGCCTGAGCGCGACGCTCCAGAGGAGACATTCACAATTGCACCGCCTGCACTGAATCGCTTCGCCGCTTCTCGACAGCAGAGAAAACAGCTATTCACATTGGTGTTCATTACTTTCTGAAAGCGTTCCAAGCTGATTTCTGACAAAGGCGATTGAGTAAATAGGATGCCAACGTTGTTGACCAAGTGCGTCACTGCACCAAATTCACGTTCTGTTTCATCAAACAAGGAGAGCACTTGCTTCTCATCGGCTACGTCTGCGGCGATGGCAATCGCTTTGCCACCGTTTGCTTGTATTTCTGCCACAACTTGGTCGGCGGCCTCTTGCTGAGTGCGGTAATTAACGCAAACGCGATAGCCTTGCTCGGCCAGCTTTTTCGCCGCTGCGGCTCCAATGCCTCGGCTTGCGCCGGTAATGATGACTACTTTATTCAAAATACGTCCTTATTTTTGTAGTGAGTAGATTTTATCGGCGTAGGGTTTGCCACCAATTTGGTATGCGTCTGGAATGACCTCAATGAGTTCGAAACCACATTTTATCAGGACACGTTCTGACGCAATATTGCCTTCAGTGACCGTCGCGGAAAAGTGGTTGATGTTATGTGTCGAGGTTGCCCAGTATAGAAGCGCTTGAAGAGTTTCTGTTCCAAACTGTTGGTCATGAAATTCCGGCAAAAGTAAGTAACCTACCTCTGCCTTACCGTTTTCAATAGCAAAGCCAGTGATGCCGATGGGTTGTTCAGATTGCTTATCGAGTATTACAAGGCAAAGCCAATGCTGGCAATTTGGGGTCCATGGTAATAATCGCGAAGCAAATTTTTCTCTTATTTCTGTTTCGCTGGGACGATCGAAACAGAGCGCAATAACCTCTTGTTCGGAGAGTAATCGTTGAAAGAGTTCCCAGTCACTGGCTTTGATGGGTCTTAATTGGCTTCTGTGCGTCTCGATATAAACTGACATGCGTGTCCTTACTGCATCAATGTGGAGATTCAGTCTCTCATCCTCTTATCTGTTTAATCAAATAGTTGCATTCATAAAAGTGATTTATGTGGTGAATAGTTGGCTGGGTAATGGATTATTGCCATATATTCATCTTTGAGATGCAAATAACAAAATTTCATACTTGAGGCATACAGAGCAACACGGAAATGATGTGGATCAAGAGAGGACTACCCATAAAGTAGTAACTTGCGACCTATAATTACATTTTATTTGGAAGTGTTGCTAATTATGTCAATAAAAAAACGATATGTTGCCCTGCTGGTTGCTGCCGGCATTGGTGTGGGCTGGTTAACTTTGGGGGGGAGTGCGGTAGTAATGCATTACACCTCAGATACTGAATTTTGTCTCTCGTGCCACTCTATGGAAACCCCTTACAAAGAGTACCAAGGCTCAGTGCACTTCAGTAATGCGAAAGGCATTCGCGCGGAATGTTCTGACTGTCATATTCCTCAAGAACCAATGGATTACCTGATCACCAAAATTCGCGCGTCGAAAGATATCTACCATGAATTTGTGACAGGTAAGATCGACACGCCAGAGAAATATGAAGCACATCGTAAAGATATGGCTGAAACGGTATGGGCTCAGTTCCGTGAAAATGATTCAGCGACGTGTCGTTCGTGTCATGATTTCGATGCAATGGAAGAGTTTGAGCAATCACGTGATGCGGCGAAGATGCACGCTTACGCGAAAGCAAACGATCAAACGTGTATCGATTGTCATAAAGGTGTGGCGCACTTTGCACCAGAAGCAGAGCTAGACAGCAAGGCATTTGAAACGTTGATGAGCTTCACCACAAAAACATCACCTGGTGCCAAAGTCGTTTACCCTGTGACTGAAATCGCAATGGGTGAGATGGGTAAAATTAACCCAACGACGAAGTTGGAAGTAATCAGCTCTGAAGGCGACAACCGCACTGTTAAGTTGAACGCATTCCAAATGAAAGGCGCAGAGCAAGTGCTTTACATGGGAGAAGGTCAACGTGCCATCGTAGCAACGCTAACAGAGCAAGGCCAACAAGCGCTTGAAACTGGTGAATTTGAGGCAGATGTTTACGGCAACGAATGGCGCGCGGTTTCTCTAACTGGCGCTATTGATTCTCCAGTTGTTGACACGCTTGAACCAGTATGGTCATACGCAGAAGAGTTGGACAACGTTTACTGTGCAACTTGTCACGCGAAAATTCCTTCAAATCACTTCACAGTGAATGCATGGGGACCGGTAGCGAAAAGTATGGGTGATCGAACTGATATTTCAGCCGAGAACCTAGAAATTCTAACCAAGTTCTTCCAGCACCACGCGAAAGATGTGGTTGGTCACTAACGATAAATAGAAGGATAAGATTATGACTAATATGACCCGTCGCGGATTTCTAAAAGGCACTGGTATGGCGGCTGGTGCAATGGCATTCACTTCATTTGCACCTATGTCTGTTGCGTCTTCAAACCAGCGTGGCAAGGGCATTTTGACAGCGGGCCGCATGGGCCCAATGCTGTGTGAAGTGCAAGACGGTAAGCTGGTTTCAACCACGAACGCATTGCCACAAACGGTACCAAACAGCCTACAAAGCACCGGTCCTGACCAAGTGCACACTAAAGCGCGTGTTAAGTACCCAATGGTTCGCAAAGGTTACTTGGCAAACCCATCAGCTCCCGAAGGAGTTCGTGGCAGCGATGAATTTGTACGGGTGTCTTGGGATGAAGCTTACAAGCTGATACACGAGCAGCACATGCGCATTCGTAAAGAATATGGCCCGGCTTCTGTGTTTGCTGGTTCTTACGGCTGGCGTTCAAGTGGCGTGCTGCACAAAGCACAAACCTTGCTGCAACGTTACATGAGCATGGCGGGCGGTTATTCAGGCCACTTGGGTGACTACTCAACGGGTGCTGCGCAGATCATCATGCCGCACGTTGTGGGCTCTATCGAAGTGTACGAGCAACAAACCACGTACCCAGTGGTACTAGAGCACAGTGATGTGGTTGTGCTTTGGGGCTTAAACCCAATCAACACCCTAAAAATCGCGTGGAGCTCAACAGACTGTGCTGGTCTTGAATTCTTCCATCAATTGAAAAAATCAGGCAAGACGATCATTGCGATTGACCCAATTCGTTCTGAAACCATCGAGTTCTTTGGCGAGAATGCGGAGTGGATTGCTCCTCACCCAATGACCGACGTGGCAATGATGATGGGTATCGCACACACCTTAGTGAAACAAGGTAAGCACGATAAAGCCTTCCTCGATAAATACACCGCAGGTTACGACAAGTTTGAAGCGTACCTGATGGGCGAAGAAGACGGCGTAGAAAAATCAGCAGAATGGGCATCACAAATCTGTGGCGTACCTGCGAAGCAACTTGAGCTACTGGCTGACATCTTCAGTAAAAACCGCACCATGCTGATGGCTGGTTGGGGCATGCAGCGCCAACAATACGGTGAGCAGCGTCACTGGATGCTGGTTACACTGGCAACAATGTTGGGTCAAATCGGTTTACCGGGCGGTGGTTTTGGTTTCTCTTACCACTACTCAAACGGTGGTAACCCTGCTCGTGATGCTGGCGTACTTCCTGCGATTTCGGCATCGCTGGGTGGCGGCTCTTCTGCGGGGAACGACTGGGCGGTGTCTGGCGCGGTGCAAAGCTTCCCTGTGGCGCGTATTGTCGAGGCGTTGGAAAACCCAGGTCAATCCTACCATCATAACGGTCATGAACTGACGTTCCCGGACATCAAGATGATTTGGTGGGCAGGTGGTGCGAACTTTACTCACCACCAAGACACCAACCGTCTGATCAAAGCGTGGCAAAAGCCTGAGCTGATCGTGATTTCAGAGCCTTACTGGACGGCGGCTGCGAAGCACGCGGACATTGTTCTGCCAATCACCACATCGTTCGAGCGTAACGACTTAACGATGACGGGTGACTACAGTAACCAACACTTGGTGCCAATGAAGCAAGTGGTTGAGCCGCAAGGTGAAGCGCGTAATGACTTCGATGTATTCGCGGACATGGCCGAGATGCTAGCTCCGGGTGGCCGTGACGTATACACCGAAGGCAAAACTGAAATGGAATGGCTGTACGGCTTCTACAAGGCGGCGCAACAAGGTGGCCGTGGCTCTCGCGTAGCAATGCCGAACTTCAGCAAGTTCTGGGAAGATAACCAACTGATCGAGATGAAGTGGAACGAGAAGAACGCACAGTTTGTTCGTTACGCAGATTTCCGTGAAGACCCGATCATGAATCCACTCGGTACACCAAGTGGTAAGATCGAAATCTTCTCGAAAACCATTGAAGGTTATCAGTTGGAAGACTGTCCTCCACACCCAACGTGGATGGCACCAACCGAGTACACTGGCAATGCAAAAGACGGCGAGTTGCAGCTAATGACCGCGCACGCAGCGCATCGTCTACACAGCCAGTTTAACTACGCGAAGATTCGCGAAGAGTACGCAATTGCAAACCGTGAACCTATTTGGATTCACCCTGAAGATGCGAAAGCGCGTGGTATTAAAACGGGCGATTTAGTTCGTGCGTTTAACAACCGTGGCCAAGTATTGGTTGGTGCAGAAGTGACTGACCGAATCAAGCAAGGTTCAGTGTGTATTCATGAAGGCGGCTGGCCGGATCTGGATCCGAAAACCGGCATTTGTAAGAACGGCGGTTGTAACGTGTTAACGTTGGATATTCCGACCTCTCGACTTGCAAACGGCTGTGCGGCGAACTCGGCGCTGGTTCGTATTGAAAAATACACTGGCCCAGAATTAGAACTAACAGCGTTTGAACCACCAAGAAATGGTTAGAAAAAAGTAGCGTTTTAAAGCAAGAAGCCAGCGAATCGCTGGCTTCTTTTTTATCTAGTAATCGTTCACATTAGCGCGAAGCGAGAGAAACAAATGGCATCTGTTTCTTAATTTGAAATGTCGGGAGTAAAGTAAATACAATCGCGACAAACAAGACTGAGCCTATTAAATCTTCAGGGCGATGCATCCCCAGCCATAAGCGGCTATATGCGACGCTCATTCCCCACATCCATAATGACAGTGCAGAGATATAGCACTTGTTCTGTAAGAACAACCCGCCAAAGAAAGCCAAACAAATCGAAACGAAAATCGTATGGCCGGATGGGAAAGAATAGTCTTTCTCGCCTTGCCAATGGCGCGTTCGCCAATCACTGACGTGTTCAGAAATCTGGTTAATTACGTTGGCTTGCTGCTTTGTATCCAACTGATAAAACGCGTCTGGGTGCTCAATCAATTGTTCTGCTGCGAGCAATTCCGTGTAGGGACGCGGGCTTTCTGTCATCAGTTTTAGCCCCGTTTTGCTGGCAAAACCAATCACCAGTAACAACCCTAACATTGAGAGTTTTTGTATCCACTCAATGCGACTTGGTTTAAAGCGAAATAAAGAAAGCAGTAGCAGTGTTAACGTAATTAAAAAGCCTTTGCTACCAGCAGAATCTGTGAGCAAAGTAAAAGTAATACCCAGACTTTCCGGCACCTGTGAAGTGAGATTGTGATAAGAGCCAAACAGCGACATTGGGATGATGCCAAGAACAAACAAGGCGAGCATCATCAATCCATATTTTTTGGTTTTCATTGAGAGCGTTTTGTTTTTATTGAGGGTTATTCAACCACGTGAAAATAAGGGGCTTATCTTACGTTATCTGGCGTGAAAAACTTATCAACGCTCTGTCAATTCGAGCGTGAAAGTGACATTGCAGCTCTTCGTTGTGAAAGGAGAGGTTGTTGAAAGTACTGAAAGGCAAACGCGCTCATCCATAAGCGCTTTGTTCAGGCGTGAGCAAGGTTAGCTCATCAACCCTAATAAATATTCCGATGCGGCTTTTGGATCTTCTGCGTGGCAAATCGCTGAAACCAAAGCTAAGCCATGAACACCAGTGGCGCTGAGTTGCGGAATGTTACTTTCGTTAATGCCGCCAATGGCAACAATCGGCAGTGAAGTCGTCTCTAACGCCATCTTCAAGCCATCAATACCCCAGAACTTCTTGGTGTTGGTTTTGGTCGGCGTCGCGAAGATTGCGCTCAAGCCGATGTAATCAATCGGAAGAGAGTCCGCTTCTGCAAGCTGCTCTTCATTTTCGATGGATAAGCCGAGGATTTTGTTTGGTCCAATCAACTCACGAGCGATAGTTGCGGGCATGTCTGATTGCCCGAGGTGAACCCCATCGGCATCAACTGCCAGTGCAACATCAACGCGGTCATTGATGATCAAAGGCACATTGGTATCTTTAAGGATGTCTTTCACGGCTTGAGCACGTTCGATAAACGCACGCACATCGCCGTGTTTTTCGCGGACTTGTACCATGGTCACGCCACCTTCCACGGCTTTTCTCACAACACGCTTTAGTGTGGCTAAATCTTGTTGGTCATCGGTGACCAAATATAAACGATAGGCGTTCATTTTGTTTCCTTTGGGCCTCTCATCTACAGGGAGTGAGAGGCCGGTATTTGTTAGAGAAAGCTTAACTCACTTGGAGTTTTAGGCGTTTTGCCAGTGTTTCTTCATCCAGTTGGTAAAGCTCATCCAACAGGTTCATTTGCAGACTGCCTGGCCCTCGCGCTTGCTCAGCCGCAATTTCACCCACAACGCCCAGTACCGCCGCGGCAGCAAGTCCGGAGTGATCACCAACAGCAGCGAAAGCACCCGTCAGTGCCGTTAGTGTGCAGCCCATTCCGGTTACGTATGGCATCATCTCGTGACCGTTGTTTAGCTGCACAGTTTGCTCTTTCGTGATGATGTAATCAGTCTCGCCAGAAATCACCACACTTGCACCATACTCTGAAACTAAGAAGTTCGCTGCGCCAAGTGCTGCGTCGCTGCTGTCTAGTGCATCGACGCCTTTGCTTTGTGCTTGCTCGCCAGCGAGAGCGATGATTTCTGAGGCGTTACCACGAATGATCAACTTGTCTGCAAGGCGTGCGATCTCACGTGATGTCTCGGTACGCAGTGAGCTTGCTCCACAACCGACGGGGTCGAGTACAACGATTTTGCCATTGGTATTGGCTTGCTCTACGGCATAGCTCATGCGCGGCGTCCAAACGCTGTCTAGGGTGCCGATGTTGATCACCAAAGCGCCAGCAAACGACATCATTTCTGCCATTTCTTGCTTTGAATGCGCCATGATTGGCGAAGCTCCGATAGCCAGCAAAGCGTTCGCCGTGTTGTTCATCACCACGTAGTTGGTAATGTTCACGACTAAAGGCTTTTGCTGACGCACTGCGGTTAATGCTTGAGTGATTTGTTCTATTAACATGAGATTCTCCAATTAACCTTATTGTGCGTTTAGACCTTGTTGCCAAAACGCCACTTCCATACGCGTTGCAGTTTTGAAGACCTGAATTAGGTTTTGACCGCGCTGGCTGTGGATGTCGATTTCCGCCAATAACTGATTAAAGTGCTCTGCACCTTTTGCGACACCAGATTGGAACTCTTCACCACCGTAGAGGTTGATCCAACTTGCGTATGGGTTGCCTTCGATTACCGTGTTCTCATCTTCAATCAGCATCTTACCGATTACGGCATAACCGATTGAGCATGGCGCTAGTGCCGCGTATAGATCAACAAGATCGCCGGTCATTCCCGCATCCAGTACGTAGCGCGTGTAAGCCACCGTGCCAAAATCTTCCGGCTCGTTTTCGAGATCAGATTCCGTCAATCCCCACTGACCGCAGTAGGTCACATGGTGGGCAATCTCTGAATCTAAAAGCGCATGTACACTTGGTAGTGCGCGGCGCATGTCGTCTAACGTACGTGCTTTGTAGATTGCCAGCGCATAAGCTCGCGCGTACTGTTTTAGGAATAAGAAATCTTGTTTCAAGTAATGCAGAAAACAAGGTTGAGCCAGTGTGCCTTTGGCTAATTGCTGCACGAAGGCATGCTCGGTGTATTCTTGCCAATCTTGGCGGCAAGCGTCGATCAAATCTTGGTATTTCATAATGAGTATCTCGTTATCAAAAGACCCTAGGCTTAGATCCTAAGGTCAGTAGAATTAGTCAAAGCTCGGTACGTAATCTTTCGCTTTTGGCAGTGTTTCGATGATGTTTTGTGAATACATGAACTGCGCATAATCATCGTAGCGTTTCAGATCTACTGCGGATGGACGAAGAGCGAAACGAGTTAGCGTGTCGTTCCAAGCGCGTTGGTTAAGCTCGTTGTTGAGGGTGTCTGGTGAATAAGCCACAAACTCTTTCCAAGATTCTTTTGGATGGTTAACGATGTAAGTGGTCGCTTGCTCTAGTGCTTTGTTGAATGCCTTGATGGCTTCTTTGTCGTAGTTTTTTGCATTGGCTACGAAGACTAACTCGTCATACGCTGGCACGCCGTGTTCTTCAGGGAAGAAGGCCTTAGCTTTATAACCTTCTAGTGCCAGTTGGTTGGTTTCGAAGTTACGTAGACCGCCCCAAATCGCATCCACCTTGCCAGACGCAAGAGACGAAGACAGCGCCCAACCTACGTTGATGATTTGTACGTCAGAAAACTTCACGTTTTCTTGCGCTAGCATGGTGCCGATTGTCGCTTCTTCGTTGCCTGCGATCGCAATACCGATCTTCTTGCCTTTTAAGTCGCCAAGGTTTTCATTCTTACCGTTGTCCAACACCATCAACGTGTTGAGTGGCGTAGCAATCAAAGTCGCAGAGCGGATTAGTGGCAAACCAGCCGCGACATCGATGGTTAGGCTTGGTTGGTAAGAAATCGCCATGTCGACTTTACCCGCCGCGACCAACTTAGGTGGCGTGCTTGGATCTGCCGGCTCCTGAATGTTGACCTTCAAACCTTGCTCTTTGAAGTAACCACGCTCTTTGGCAATCACGATAGGACCATGGTTTGGATTGACGAACCAATCCAACATCAGTGTCATCTCTTTTTCAGCGGCAAGAACGTTGGTTGATACCACTGAAGCGAGTAGAGCAGCAGCGCTCATAAGTTTGTTTTTATTCACGGGGTTCTTCCTTTTCTTTCCCAATTTTCTTTGGTTATTTTCTGTAATTATTTGCTTTCCCAAGGGATGGCTTTTTTCAATAACTTATCGGTGATGAAGTAGAGTGAGATAGACAGTACGGCGAGGATAAACAGCGCCGCAAACATCTCGTCAATGATCATGCGAGCGTTGGCTTGGAGCATCAGATAACCCAAGCCTTCGCTTGAACCTACCCACTCACCGACCACTGCTCCAATTGGCGCAATAACGACGGCAACACGAATACCTGAGGCTAAAGTTGGTAGTGCGGCTGGCAATTGAATATGACGAAGTAGCTGCCATTTAAACGCGCCC
The DNA here is from genome assembly GCF_033344315.1 of Vibrio sp. 2132-1. Lineage (NCBI taxonomy): Bacteria > Pseudomonadati > Pseudomonadota > Gammaproteobacteria > Vibrionales > Vibrionaceae > Vibrio > Vibrio sp. 2132-1. The sequence continues at coordinate 120,054 of NZ_JAWPON010000015.1, forward strand.
ATGGTCTTGGCAAGGTCGAGGTAACCTGTTGGCGTATTGCGCAAGCCGTCATAGCAACATGTCGTGACGGGGAAAAAGATGATGATCGCCGCCATGACTACTTTTGATGCAATGCCGTAACCCAGCCAAAGCATGAGCACTGGCGCGATGGCGAACACAGGGATCGCTTGGCTAGCAATCAGAATAGGCAATAACCAACGCTTCAGCGGCTCGAACATCAGCATTTGCAATGCGAACAGCAAACCCATCGATAATCCAAGCGCCAAGCCAAATAAGATCTCTTGCGCGGTAACCCAAGTATGTTTGAGCAGGACATCGTAACGAGTGACCAATCTATCCAGCACTTCAATTGGTGAAGGTAAGATGAAGCTTGGCATGTCGAATATCACCACGACCAACTGCCACAATCCCAAGATCACCGCTGTGCTGATAACTAAGCGCAGAGCCGGATGGGTCACGCGTTCTTTTTTACTAATACGTGCCGAAACGGAGTTGTACTGAGTCATATCACTCATAGTCTTTCTCCAATTGATCCAAAATCGCTTGTTGAAGCGCGGCGCACTCTCCATCGAGAACTCGGGGCGGCTTGGAGTCTGGAACGACCAAGTGCTGAGCTTGCGCAGGTGTGCCTTGCAACACATAGAGTTGGTGAGCTAATCGCACCGCTTCTTGTGGGTCGTGGGTAATCAGAACAACCGTCTTATCTTTCAGCAATTCGGCAGACAAGGTTTGCAACTTATGACGAGTAACCGCGTCCAGTGCAGAGAAAGGCTCATCCATCAGAACTAGAGGCTTGTCTTGCATCAGAGTGCGAGCAAGGGCAACACGTTGTCTCATGCCGCCAGAGAGCTGAGCTGGCTTAGCATCCGCGTAATCGGCGAGTCCCACTTGGCTTAGTAAAATCAGTGCACGTTGTCTATTTTTCTCTGGTGCTTGCTCTTGAGAAAATCGAGAACTGAGGCAGACGTTGTCTAACACATTCAACCACGGTAGCAATAAATCCTGCTGAGCCATGTAAGCGATACGGTCATGCAGTGCAGCGCCATCCGTTGTGATGAGTTCGCCATGCCAGTCAACTTGGTCATCCAGCAGGCCAGCTAAGTAACGCAATATTGTGGTTTTCCCGCAGCCACTTCGTCCGAGTAATACCGTCCATTTACCGACGGGAATGGTCATGTTCATTCCTGCTAAAGTCGGTGTTTGGCTATCTTTGTATCGCAGACTAGCATCGGAAAGCTGAATGCCAATCGCGTTAGCGAACATAAGTATGGCCCGCAAAAAAGTGGTTCACAGGGCCATGGCCTTTACCTACATCCAATTCATCAGCGTGTGCGATAGCTTGGCTGATGTACTGCTTACCCAGGTGCACCGCTTTGTGTAGGTTGTTGCCTTGGCCAAGATAAGACGCGATAGCAGAAGACAGCGTGCAGCCTGTGCCATGAGTGTTTTTGGTTGGAAAGCGTTTAGCGCTGATTAACTCGGCACTGTCTTGCATGATAAGCAGATCGTTGCTGTTTTCATTTTCTTCAAGGTGACCGCCTTTGAGCAGAATAGCTTTGGCGCCAAGCGCACGAAGGTCGGTAATCATATCGTTCATTTCAGATTCTGATTGAGGCATTGGCTTACCCGTCAATGCTGCGCCTTCGGGTAGGTTAGGGGTAATGATGTCTGCGAGCGGAATCAATTCTTCTTTTAAAGTGCTGATTGCCGACTGTTCCAGTAATAGATCACCGCTAGTGGCCACCATTACAGGGTCAATCACGAGGTGTTTTGGCTGGTATTGCTTAATTTTGTCTGCAACGACTTTGATGATGTTGGAATCGGCCAGCATGCCCACTTTGACTGCAACGATGTTGAGGTCGGTAAATACTGCATCAAGTTGGCTCTCTACATGGTCGAGAGGAATGGGGAAAATCGCAGAAACGCCTTGGGTATTTTGCGAAGTAATCGCCGTGATTACCGAGCAAGCAAAACTGCCGGTTGCGGACATCGCTTTGATGTCGGCTTGAATACCTGCACCGCCACCACTGTCTGAGCCCGCGATGGTCAATACGATAGGGGTAGGCAAGGCTGGCGTGTGATGTGAATGAGGTTGTGATTGCTGCGTCATGGTCGCTCCTACTACAAGACGTATAGGAACTGACTTTGACCGTTGCAGATAGATCGATTTTTCGATCGCTATCGCTTACCTAAGAGGGGCGACGAAAGGCAAAGTGTGCATAGTTCCCTACGTCAGTGCTAACTGAATCAGGTTCAACGGGTCTCGAATTTCGATCTCAGCCAACACTTGTCGTGTGGCCCCCCGACTATTTCGTTCGGATGATAGCAGGACCATTGCGGAAGGGATACGTTTTTTGAGCGTAATTATAATGAGTATTCAATTATGCGAGGTGAGTGATAAAGTAAGCACCTAAATGGTTTGCTGTGTGGAATTTACTAGTGCAACGCTCTGGTGAATGAGCAGAACCTGAAATATTTAATAAATAATCGTGGTCTCGTTAAGCAAGGATTAGCACAAAACAAGGTTAAAAAACTGTTAAAATTTAACGTGTTGCCAATTTAACTTTGTTGAACTTTTTCACAGTTAATTAGGAAGGCTAAGACGATCATCGAGCAAGGAGACTTCATGCTTAATTCTGTAACAGCGAAGTCAGTGATCGATCATGCACTCTTTTTGGGGGCTGATTTCGCTGAACTATTCGTTGAACATCACCAAACCAACACTGTCCAGATCTCATCTGGTGAAGTGGATAAGGTTAACTCGGGTATCGATTTTGGTATCGGTATTCGTCTTTTTTTCGGTCATAAGGTGCTTTACGGTTACACCAACAGCACAGATGAAGCCGAACTAAAGCGCGTAACCTCGCTGCTTGCTGCAAAAGACAAGCGTGAGCAAATCGCGTCAGCGGGTTCTTTGAATTTGAACCGCTACCCAATCCAACATGGTTGCCGCATGTCGCTAAGTAAGGATGCTAACCTAGATTCAAAAATCGCGTTTCTATTGAAAGTTGACCAAGCCGCACGTGCTGAGAGTGAGCATATCAGCCAGTTTATTGGCAGCGTTCTTCAGCGCGAGCAACAAGTGTCTATCTTCAACTCAGAAGGTCTACACGTTGACGATACTCGCCACTACATTCGTGTTGCTGGTAACACTGTCGCGCAAAAAGGTAATGAGCAGTCTTCTGGTATGGAAGGTCCTGGCGCTCTTGCTGGTTGGGAATTCAGTGAACAGCTTGATGCCAAAGAGCTAGGTCAAACTATCGCGCAGCAAGCGTTAGTAAAACTTGGCGCGGATGCTTGTCCATCGGGTGAAATGCCGGTGGTGATTGGTAACGGCTTTGGCGGCGTTATCTTCCATGAAGCATGTGGTCACTTGCTAGAAACCACTTCAGTTGCGAAGAAAGCATCAGTCTTCCACGACAAGATGGGCGAAATGGTTGCTCACACCGCAGTGAATGCAGTCGATGATGGCACCATGACCAACGAATGGGGCTCGATTCACATTGATGATGAAGGTATGAAGACTCAGCGCACTCAACTGATCAAAGACGGTAAGCTAACCAGCTTCATGGTCGATAAAATGGGTGGCATGAAGACAGGTTATGAGCCTACGGGTTCTGGTCGTCGTCAAAACTACAAGTTCGCACCAACCTCGCGCATGCGTAACACCTTTATCGAAGAGGGCGAGCATTCACTTAATGACATGCTGGCAGGCATCGAACGTGGTATCTATGCGAAGAAGATGGGCGGTGGCTCTGTTCAACCGGGTACGGGGGAGTTTAACTTTGCTGTTCGTGAAGCCTACCTCATTGAAAATGGCAAAATCACCAAGCCTCTGAAAACAGCAACGCTGATCAGCACGGGTCCAAAAGTGTTGAAAGAAATCAGCATGGTCGGCAAAGACATGGCGCTTGCGCCGGGCATGTGTGGTTCCGTGAGTGGTTCAGTACCAACAACTGTCGGTCAGCCAACGCTGAAAGTAGATAACATTCTGGTAGGAGGCGGTAACTAATGAGCCAAGAACAACACATTCTTAATGCGGTTGATTACGTCCTATCAGAAGCAAAACGCCAAGGTGCAGAAGCGGACGTCATTGTAAACCGTAACAGTAGCTTTTCTTTGAAAGCGAACCAAGGAAAGCTGGATGAGTACAAAGTAAGCTCAAGCCAAGTGCTGGGTGTTCGTGTTGTGAAAGATGCGCGTGTTGCAACGAGCTATTCTGAGTCATTAGAACAACCAAGCTTAGATTTGATGCTGACTAATGCACTGCAAAGCGCTCGTTTTTCCAAGCAAGATGAACATCAGACCATTAGTTGTGTGAACAGCCAAATCACGACTGACGTGGCTGAGATTGCTCAAGAAGACACAACTTCGGTTGATGAAAAAATTGAACTGTCTCTCGCACTTGAGCAAGGCGTAGTGGCTCTGCCTCACGCTTCTAGCGCACCTTACAATGGTTACAGCGATGGCGAAACACAACTGATCATTGCCAATACTCAAGGCACATTGTGTCAACACTTCGAGCGCTCGTTCACTTGTTACGCGTATACCTTGTTTGAAAAAGACGGCAAACAGTCAATGGCGGGTAGAATGTCACTTGGTCGCCGTTTTGATGAGTTGAATCCAGCTTACTGTATAGAAGGTGGCTACAACCTTGCTCGTGATCTTCTGGAAGGCGCTCCGGTTGCGACAGGTAACTACCCTGCTATTTTCCACATCAATGCGCTAGCAAGTTTATTCGGTGCTTTCGGCAGTGCTTTCTCTGGCGTAAGCGCGATGAAAGGCATTACGCCACTGGGTGACAAGCTTGGTCAACGTGTTGCGAGTGATTTAATTACCTTTACTGATACGGCTTACATGCCAAATGGTATGGCAATCGCGAGTTTTGATAGTGAAGGCTTCGCTACTCAAGATAATGTCATGATTGCTAATGGTGAGTTGAAAACCTTGCTACACAACAGCCAGACCGCAAGTTACTTGGGCGCAGTCTCGACAGCAAGTGCCGCTCGCGGTGCAAAATCGAGCCTAGACGTATCAGCGAATCACAAAGTGATTGCGACGGGTAACAGCAGTGCGTCAGAAGTAAAAGCGGGTGAGTACCTAGAGTTAGTCGAACTTCAAGGTGTCCATTCTGGTGCGGATGCAGTGAGTGGTGATTTCTCATTTGGCGCGAGTGGTTTCTTGTGCCGTGATGGTAAGCGCATTCAACCAGTTCGTGGGATCACGGTAGCGGGTAACTTCTACAATATGCTGCAAGAAGTTGAGGCAGTAGGTGATACTCAGCTAATTAACGATAGCCGAACTTTCTTCTCGCCAGACGTTCGTTTTGCTCGTTTGAGCATTGGTGGTAAGTAAACTTAGCATTACTATAGAAACAAAAAGAGGACTCAATAGAGTCCTCTTTCATTATCTAGCAACGTGTGCGCGAATAACTAGAATTCGCGTATGTCCAACTCATTGTGGATCAATACTACACACTGAGAAGCGAAAAGCATCTTAGGACCTAAGCTGATCTTCTCTGTGCCAAGGCGCTTTAAGCTGTTGAACGACTTCTTCGGCATCGGAATGTGATCGGTTAGTAAGAAACATGGATTTTCACCAATTTCTGCGTCACGAACAAATTCGCCTTTCTTGTCCAACATATAAAGTTGGTGGTCTTCCGCCAGTTCTTGCACCAAGCGTTCAAAGCTCACTGTACGAACCGTAATACCGGGTTCAACTTCACGAAGCTGCTCTTTACCCATACCAACCGAAGCATCCAAAGCGCGAGCCACTGCTGCAATCAAGGTTGACTCATGGAAGCCGCCAATGTTGGTGATGTCGTTGGAGCGAATAGTAATGGTGCGTGAGAAGTCTTTTGTGCTTTCCAAAACCAAGTGAACAACCACATCTTCACGGTGTGATTGAGCAACGAACATAGTGTTCATCATGGTATGAGCAAGAATCTCTGTATGCGCTTCATTACCAACACCTTCTAACAGTGCTTTGCTGGTGGTTGGCGCCGCGCGAGCTCGTAAAACAAAAGAGCGCATGAATTTAGCCTCTATATAGGAAGAGTGAATGCGCGGAAGTATATACCCAAGCAGGGAAGGGATGCGAGTTTAATAGCAAATGTGAACTTACTTACAAAGCTTCGATTGTCGTGCGGAGTGCGCTGGTTAAAATAGAGGGAACCTGTTAGGAGCGGTATATGGAAATCAAACAGATAAATAAAGACATTTATAAAAAGAAAGTAAGCCTTGTGATTGGCGGTTTTGTTGCGTTGCTCGCCATCTCTTCTCTTGCCTTTAGTACCTTGCTGATTGTTTTGTTTGGCAACACTGAAGTCGTACCAGAACAATCAACGGGCAATTTCCATTGGAATTTGATTGGTGTCGTTCTCGCAGTTGCAACTTCCCTCTCTTTATTGAATCAAATTAAAACTCGACCATACATGGAAGAAGTGCTGTACGTTTGGAAACTCAAGCAACTGCACAACAAAATCTTTCGTAAACTAAAAAGCATTAAAGCAGCCGCGAGCAATGACAATGTAAAAGCGCTCACTACGCTTAAGTTCTATTACACCACGCAACGCCAAGTGTTTGAGTTAGACAACAACACACTGACGATGAGCAGTGTTAATAAAGAATTGGAGGCTATCGAGCAAATCGAAGCGGCGCAATCACTGGATCTTGATATCACCAGCTTTAAAGAGAGCTGGGTAGACACATACTGATTGCCTATTTGTTACTTGAAGTTAACAACTGAGTGCTAAAATTAAGCGTTTGAGTGAGATTTAATCACTCGATGCTTTTTTTTCAAGTTTTTTTCTAAAAAGGGGTTGCCAAGAAAAATCATCTCCCTATAATGCGCCTCCGTTGTCAGGGCAAAGCGGAAACGCAAAAGCAATTGGCAATAAGGCGAAAGAAAGGTTCTAAAAATTAATTTTAAAAAGTGTTTGACACTGAAAGTTAATTCCTTAGAATACGCCTCCGCTTCGATAGCAAAGCTTATGAAGCAAGCTCTTTAACAATATAGACCTATCAATCTGTGTGGGCACTCGTTGATGATAATCCAATTCGATACCTCGGTATCAAATTAGGTTTCAATGAAACGAAGTGACCATTGAATCTTCGGATTCAGCACAGTCAATTCAAACATTACTTATGTAATGTTCAGTATTCATTGAGCCGAACAAAATCTTAAATTGAAGAGTTTGATCATGGCTCAGATTGAACGCTGGCGGC
>NZ_JAWPON010000160.1:0-901 GCF_033344315.1 Vibrio sp. 2132-1
AAGTCAAAATGGCGAACGGCATCTTAGCCGTCTCACTATCATCACGATGATAGCCGAGCTAGTTCTTACGCCCACATCGAGATTTTTATGAGCTTTGATCCAGTAGCAGCGACCGAAGCTGCAAAAAAGACCCGTGCTTTACGCAAAGGCAAAAACTATAAGAAACGCACCTCTAAACTTGAACCGTTCCGTTCTGAAATCGCCAAAATGTACAAGCATGGCGCATCTTTAGAACTGATTGCTCTGCACCTCCAAACTGAACACAAGCAATATGCAGCTCGCAGTACCATCCTCCGATATATCCATTCCATCGGAGTAACACGCAATGGCTAAAGGGCACTTCGCAAAATCAGAAAAACAAGCCGCTTCTGTCATGAAAGAAATGCAGGGGAAAGGTAATGCCATAGAATCGGTGGGAACGGCGAGGAACTACGAACAAGCATTGAAAACCTGTTGCGATTATCTGAAAGAGTTCAAGCTTGGCTCTCTAAGAGAACTAACCCCAGAACAAGCAAAAAACTACATAGAGTTACGCGCTCACGAATGTAAACAAAGCACAATCGACATGGATCGTCAGGCAATACAAACAATGATGCAGCATGTCACACATAAGTTAGAACCCAATCAAACACTATACCCACCCAAAGAGCTTCCTACATCTAAAAAAGAAACTATTGAAAACTCTCGTTCTTACACGCCAGAACAGGTCAATGCGATCATTCAGCACCAAACCGAGCAACATGCACTCTCAACACAACTTTGTCATGAAGCGGGTCTACGCGCTCACGAACTGTACACACTACGACCTTCTGGCGAAGTAAATCCGAGTCCACGGGACGTACACCAAGATAAATTTTCCCAACTCCCCAATGACTCAAAAACCTACACGGTTCAAGGGAAA
>NZ_JAWPON010000161.1:0-900 GCF_033344315.1 Vibrio sp. 2132-1
CCCAGTGTTTTTCTGATCTGAATCAGCGTCTTGGCACCCGGCTTTCGGTCGGGAGTCACCGTAAAGTGTCCTAGATTATTTAACTGGTAACGCTCTTCAAAATAACCGTACGCATCATGGAAAACGAAGTATCCTTGGTTCTTCACTGGTGCTAACTGCTGCTCTATTTCCTTATCTTTAGCCGCAAGCTGTTCTTCAAATTTAACAAGATTGTTGCTGTACATTTTCGCATTAGCTGGATCGATTTCCGCCAATTTGTTCACAACAGCTTGGGCGACCTGTTTAACCGGTTTAATACCCAACCAAAAGTGCGGGTCGTGGCTACCGTGGTCATGACCGTCGTGATCATGCGAATGCTCACTATCAAACTCACGAAGCGCTAGATTTGGTATTTCGCTTAGCGTCAGTGTACTAGATCTATTTGATACGACTTTTTCAAGAAACGGTTCCAAATCATGACCATACCAAATCACCAAATCCGCAGACGCGACTTTTTTTACATCAGAAGGTCGCAGCGAATAATCGTGTGGTGATGCGTTTGACTGAACTAGCACTTCAGGAGTCGTGACGCCTTCCGTCAGTTCAGTCACCATCAGTTGGATCGGTTTAATGCTTGTAAGTACTGTTATCGCCTGCGCTGGCAAGGTTAACATTGCTGAAGCAGCAAGAATTAAAGCTCTTTTCATAGTTTTACTTGGGATATGGCGTAGAAAGTGCGATAATGTTACATTATAACATTATAGTTTTGCAAATGAGTTTCATTCATGTCTTCATTAGTCAGTCTTGAACGATTGTGCGTCGAGTTCGATGATCTCAGATTTCTTGATAACATCAGCATGTAATTAGAAAAGGGCAAAATCACAACCCTAATCGGTCCCAACGGAGCGGGAAAATCCACGT
>NZ_JAWPON010000162.1:0-900 GCF_033344315.1 Vibrio sp. 2132-1
TTGAGTATAAGTCAAAGGTGAATGGTTAGTAGCCATTAGTCGATTACCTGAAGATACATTGTAGACGCGATGTATCATCGAAGAATTAGTGAGGAAATGCAATGGATACCCACGTTTGGTTGGCCTATGTGGTAACTGCAATCGTTTTTAGTTTGGCTCCGGGTTCTGGCACGGTTAACTCAATCAGCAATGGCTTGAGTTACGGCACGCGCAAATCGCTTGGCGCGATTGTTGGTCTGCAAATCGGACTCGCGATTCACATCGCCTTGGTTGGCGCTGGCATCGGTGCGCTGGTGGCGCAATCGGCAACTGCGTTTACTATCATTAAATGGGTAGGCGCGGCTTACCTTGTATGGTTGGGTATTCAGAAATGGCGTGATACTTCAGGCTTGATTGCCAATGAGAGTCACAAAGAGATGTCAGGTAGCGCATTATTGTATAAAGCCGTTTTAATTAACCTGACTAACCCTAAATCGATCGTCTTTTTGGTGGCGTTGTTCCCACAGTTTATCGACCCTGCAAAAGACCAACTGACGCAATTGTTGGCGCTAGGGGTGACGACAGTGGTAATTGATGCGTGCGTAATGTTGGGTTACACCACGTTAGCGGCGCAGATGGGACGCTTTATCCGTTCAGACAAGATCATGGGTAAAATTAACAAAGTATTCGGTTCAATGTTTATGGGTTGTGGCGCATTATTAGCGGCTGCAAAATCCTAAGCCATTTATAGGTAGTTCTATCGCATGAATACAACGTATGTCGCTCGTCAGCCGATTTTTAACCGTAAAAGACAGACGCTGGGTTATGAATTGTTATTTAGAGATGGAGAAAGCAACGCCTATCCCGCTCATATCGAATCAAACCGAGCGACATACCGATTAATCGTCGAGAACTTTCTAT
>NZ_JAWPON010000163.1:0-898 GCF_033344315.1 Vibrio sp. 2132-1
CGTTGGTATGCAACGTACTCAATACTAAGTGGCCGGTTAGTGCTGCTCGCAAGCCAATCTCTACCGTCTCTTGGTCACGCATCTCACCAATCAAAATGATGTCTGGGTCTTGACGCAAGAAGGTGCGTAACACGCGTGAAAATGTCAGGTCGATTTTGCTGTTGATCTGTACTTGCGTGATACGTGGTAAACGGTATTCCACCGGATCTTCTGCGGTGATGATCTTTTTACCCGGTTCATTGAGCTCACTCAACGCGCCGTAAAGTGTCGTGGTTTTACCCGACCCCGTAGGGCCGGTTACCAAAATCATGCCATGAGGACGAGATAACTGACGACGCAAGCGCGCCAGTAGCTCAGGCGGTAAACCCGATTCTTCTAATGGACGTAAACCTGACGACTGGTTAAGCAGACGCATTACGACCGATTCACCGTACTGAGTCGGTAACGTCGACATACGAATATCAATCGATTGACCACGAACTTTGATGTTGAAGCGACCATCTTGCGGCAGACGCTTCTCAGAAATATCCAAGTGCGCCATCAATTTAAGGCGTAATACCAATGCAGAAGCGATGTTCACTTCGTTCAGAATGGTTTCATGCAGCACACCATCGACACGCTGGCGTAAACGCAGGACTTTATCGTCTGGTTCGATATGGATATCCGATGCACCAACTTGCACCGCGTCTTCAAACATCGAATTAACCAGTTTTACAACGGTAACTTCTTCACTGTCGGCTTCATCGATGCCATAGTCAAAGCTTTGTACGTCTTGGTGCTCGGCTTGTAACTGCTCAGCAAAGGACGCGATCTCTTTGGTACGGCGGTAGTAACGGTCGAAACTGCTGATCAACTGACGCTCAGAGGCAATGATGAACTCAAGGTTGTACTCACAGAT
>NZ_JAWPON010000164.1:0-897 GCF_033344315.1 Vibrio sp. 2132-1
GCAAGACGGTTTTGATAAAGGCACTATTCTTTACTGTTCGCCAGACAATGGTTACACGGTGGGTGTAGAAGGAAAAACCTACTATGGCGTTTGCTCTAACGATCTTTTCCTTAAAAACTATCAGTTAGGCCATCAAGAATATCAGCGTCAACAACGCATTAACGCGTTAGATGCGGAGATATCACGCCTTGATCATCAATTGGATGCAAACTTAGATAAAGACAACGCGAAGCGTATTAGAGAGAGAAGAAAACAACTGGCGCGTGAGCGTGCATCACTCATCTCGCCAGGAGCTAATTACTACTTTAACTTTTAGTTGCGACGGGCTACAACGCTAGGGTCATAAAGCGGCTATTTGGATCAGGTTGATAGTCGCCAAACGGCTCGCAGTACACGAAGCCATGTTTTTCATATAGGCGATGCGCAGGTTCAAAAAATGCCATCGACCCAGTTTCCAAACTTAGACGTTGTATCCCCTGATGTTTCGCTTGCTCAATCACGTGATTGAGTAAGCGGGATGCCACGCCCTGTTTTCTCGCCGACGGTGTCGTACGCATCGATTTCAACTCTGCGTGACCATCTTCTAGTTGGCTCATTGCCACACATCCCAATAGCTGCTCACCATCCCAGCCCGTCCAAAACGTGATTGAAGGCAACTTCAACTTGCTTACATCTAACGCATGCACGCTCTCTGGTGGCGATGTAGCGTACATGTCCTGTAAATGCTCTTCCAACAACGCAATCACCTGCGGCCGTTCTAAATTGTCGATTTCAATTCTCATATTTCCATCCTTGGTGTTTTTACTATCCAAGTCACCTTAACTATATGTTTTAAAGTTAAATGTCCATCCAAACCTCAAAGATACCTAGGTTTGCACGAAACTAAGATGATTGAAT
>NZ_JAWPON010000165.1:0-894 GCF_033344315.1 Vibrio sp. 2132-1
CAACTCGCGAATAAGTAAGGAAATCATTATGTCTAGAGAGGCGATCAAACTTGCCATTATTGGTGGTGGCAGTAGCTATACCCCGGAATTGGTTGAAGGGGTAATCAAACGCTTGGATTACTTGCCAGTTAAACAGATTCACTTTGTGGACATAGAATCCGGCGCGGAAAAGCTAGAAATCATCAAAGGCTTGGCTCAGCGGATGGTCGATAAAGCGGGCGCGGATATTGAAATTAAAGCGGATTTTGACCGCCGTGCTGCGATCAAAGGCGCTGACTTTGTCATGACTCAATTCCGTGTTGGCGGGCTTGCTGCTCGAGCAAACGATGAAAGAATTCCTATCAAATACGATGTGATCGGACAAGAAACCACAGGCCCTGGCGGATTTGCTAAAGCGCTGAGAACCATTCCGGTTATTCTTGATATCTGTAAAGACATTGAAGAGTTGGCGCCAAACGCTTGGATGCTCAACTTTACGAACCCTGCTGGTCTCGTCTCAGAAGCGGTGAGTAAGCATACTAAAGTCAAAAGTATCGGCTTATGTAATGTACCCGTCTCAATGGAAATGATGATTGCAGAGATGATGGATTGCGAGCCCAAAGAGCTACAGTTGGAGTTTGCAGGTCTAAATCATCTGGTCTGGGTACACAAAGCGTGGCTGAAAGGCGAAGACATCACTCAAACCGTCTTAGAGAAAGTTGGAGATGGCGCTAACTTCAGTATGAAGAACATTTGGGAAGAGCCGTGGGATCCGGCATTTCTAAAAGCGCTTGGTGCGATTCCTTGTCCTTATCATCGCTATTTTTACCAAACAGACGCTATGTTGGCAGAAGAAAAGCAGAGCGCAGGTGAAAAAGGGACTCGCGCAGAGCAAGTCATGGAAACCGAAAACGC
>NZ_JAWPON010000166.1:0-894 GCF_033344315.1 Vibrio sp. 2132-1
AAGCCATTGAAAAACAACTGTTTGAATTGCCACTGAGTAAAGCGCAAGTAACCGAAATTGCGCAAAAGCTGTCGACCATGGATAAAGATTCCGAAGTTGGCATGACGCACTACCAAGCGTTATTGGCAGAGTTTTCCCATGAATTGGGGCGTGCGATGTCGGAAAAATTGGACAATGTAAATCAGCAATTGGCTCAATGGCGAGGGAAAGAGAAGTAGTGTTATACCCGAAATACAAAACCATCGGTGCACGCTTAATTGCCGCTTTTGCTTGCAGCACGCTCTTGCTTACCGTGGTGTGTTTGGTCGCTTGGGCGACATGGAACAGCTTGGATAATCAGGTGCGCCTTTTGTTGGAAGATAGCGTGCCTAAATATAACGCCAGCTATTTTCTCGAAAGTAAAACCAGTGAAATTAACCGCCGCGTAGAAGCGCTGCAAGCGGTAGACAACAAAGTACAGCTGACTGAACAAGCCATGCAGGTCAACGAGCAATTGGCTTCGATTTCGACCGTTCTGAAAAGCAATAAGATGAGCTCGGAGTTTTATCAATTGCTCGAATCGGAAGCTGGCCTTGCCTCGCTACTGGAAAAGTACGTGGATATGATTTCAACTCGCATCGATCAAACTCGCCGCGTAGACCAACTGATGTTGCTATATAGAAACTTTTTCGTACATCCGGCCAGTAAAATAACCAACAAGAACACGAATCCGTATTGAAGAACTTTATTGGATAAACTCGATAATTTAATCACTTATTCGTATTCCCTTTTCTATTGATTAAGTTCTATACTCAACTTGTATCACTTAATATTGCGGCAAACTTACGCCAGTGTGACAATTACTCATTGCCACCCTCATAGTATATAGAGTTTGAAATTAACTTTTTGATCACA
>NZ_JAWPON010000167.1:0-891 GCF_033344315.1 Vibrio sp. 2132-1
AGGTGATTGGGCACTCTAAATCGTTCTCCTGTTTGAATTGCTCCCACAGTTGCGGGCGAGTCGTTTGCGGAATAAATGGGTAATGGCTAATGGCTTGGTTGTCTGACAGCTCTGGTAGGTTGGTGTTGCCAATCAGCAACAAGGTTTCCTCACATAAGAGCTGGCTATATTCATAATGAGTCGAAAGAGGCAAACACCGCACATGCAGATCACTTTCGCCATGAATGTTTTTAACTGCGCCATCTCCGGTAAGAATTTTCACGCGAATATTTGGATGGCGCTGGTGGAAATCATCGATATTTGGCACCAGCCAAAGACTGGCAAATGAGGGTGTGACATCGACAACCAACAGCTCTTGATCAGTATTGGTCTGAATTAGGCTGGCGGTTGCCTGCTGAATGAGCTCTAGAGCTTCTGTTATTTGGGGCAAATAGCGCTTTCCTTCCTCTGTTAGCTCCACGCCGTTTAACCCTCGATGAATGAGAGGAAGCCCAACGAGTTGCTCTAAAGATGCCATCTGTTTACTGACCGCTCCTTGTGTTACGCATAGGTCATCGGCGGCTTTAGAAAAGCTGAGATAGTTAGCCACAGCAACAAAAGTCCTCAATGCACGAATGGAAGGGTACTCACTGCCTTTTATCATTCTTTCAATTCCATTGAATTTGCTTAGGCACAGAGTAGAGGATTTGTGCTTTTAAGCAAAGCAAGGCACGACGGATGTGTGATTGGCTTCCTTTCTAGTAAACACGCCACGTGATATTTCAATGACTATTTAACAACTCAAGAATATTCACACTGTGTATTTTTATTTTGAAAAAACTACAAATTAGCGAGAAGCTTTTTCACTAGTTATATTTATCCTACATTTATATTGTTTGTGTAAGGTAAATA
>NZ_JAWPON010000168.1:0-889 GCF_033344315.1 Vibrio sp. 2132-1
CATCAATTTCAAGCCTTGGTCAGCTTTGTAAAGCTGCTCTGCACGAATAAAGTTGTATTTGCGCTGAGTGATACCATCTGCGGTCATACCATCACGGATGATGGTCGGCTTAATGAAGACCATCAAGTTACGTTTTTCGGTTTGCGTGCTGGTTGATTTGAACAAGTGCCCCAATACTGGAATATCACCAAGCAGTGGCACTTTCGATTCACGTTCTAGTGCACGTTCATCAACCAAACCACCTAGCACCAGCATCTGACCATCTTGGATCATCACGGAAGTGTTAAGTTGGCGCTTCGCGAAACGAACGTCAACGGCACCATTGGCACCCAATACGTTAGAGACTTCTTGTTCAATATTTAGCTGAACAGAATCACCTTCGTTGATCTGTGGTACAACTTTGAGCTTGATACCGACTTCTTTACGATCAACGGTTTGGAATGGGTTGTCGTTGTTTGAACCAGCAGTCGAGCCAGTAATAACAGGCACTTCTTCACCCACGATGAATGAGGCTTCGCCGTTATCCATCACAGTGATACTTGGAGAAGACAGGATGTTTGAGTTGGAATCCGAAGCAACCGCACTAATTAGCGCCGTCCAGTCACCCATCACGATGCTCATTGCGGCACCATTTACGCCGCCAAGAGCAGATGCAAGTGTTGAGTAGTCACCTTCTTCAGTGTACTGACGGTTTTCCCACTTGTTCGTGTCACTATTCCAGTAGCTTTCCGTTTTGGTAACGTCTTTCGCTTCTTCCAAACCAACCATGACTTGGCCAATTGGCGCACCTGTGTTGCCGTACTGGATCACAGCACCCGTTTCTAGTGACCCCCACTGAACGCCTAGGTTAATACCATCACCTTCGGCCATTTCAACAATCAAGGCTTCT
>NZ_JAWPON010000169.1:0-889 GCF_033344315.1 Vibrio sp. 2132-1
GTTTTCCCATTGTTGATCTTTATGGGCGTTGGTGCGATGACGGACTTTGGCGCATTGATCGCGAACCCTAAAACACTTTGGTTAGGGGCGGCAGCGCAGTTTGGTATTTTTGCGACCTTGTTTGGGGCGATTTTGCTTAACTTTGTGCCGGGGATGGAATTCTCGATGGCAGATGCATCATCGATCGCCATCATCGGTGGTGCTGATGGTCCAACGGCGATCTTCTTGGCCAGCAAGTTGTCGCCAGACTTATTGGGGGCGATTGCGGTAGCGGCATACAGCTACATGGCATTAGTTCCGATCATTCAACCGCCAATTATGAAAGCGCTGACTACCAAAGAAGAGCGTGAAATCAAAATGGCGCAGCTTCGTCATGTTGGTAAGTGGGAAAAAGTGTTCTTCCCGATGGCCGTGCTGTTGATGACGATTCTGTTCCTACCTTCTGCGACGCCATTGGTTGGTATGTTCTGTCTCGGTAACCTGATGCGTGAAGCGGGTGTGGTGGATCGTTTATCGAAAACTGCACAAAATGAACTGATCAATATTGTGACTATCTTCTTGGGTTTAGGGGTTGGCTCGAAACTGCAAGCTGACCAGTTCTTAAACTTGGAAACATTAGGCATTCTTGGTCTAGGCGCTGTGGCGTTCAGTATCGGTACAGGCGCAGGTGTGCTCATGGCTAAGCTTCTCAATAAGTTCTCAGAAGAGGACATCAACCCACTCATTGGCGCGGCAGGGGTGTCTGCCGTACCTATGGCTGCGCGTGTGGTGAACAAAGTCGGGCTTGATGCAAACCCTCAAAACTTCTTGTTGATGCATGCGATGGGACCAAACGTAGCTGGTGTACTTGGCTCCGCGGTCGCGGCAGGTATTCTGTTGGCCTTGGTTG
>NZ_JAWPON010000016.1:0-118490 GCF_033344315.1 Vibrio sp. 2132-1
GAGTGGCCAAAGGGAGCAGACTGTAAATCTGCCGGCACTGCCTTCGATGGTTCGAATCCGTCCCCCTCCACCATATTGAAGAAGCCAGCTCATTGAGTTGGCTTTTTTCGTTTCAGGATCTTGATAGCATAGTCCTACTACCACGAACCTTTCACTCCTCACCGAAACTCTGCTCGATTTAATACCTATCACAGTAAATAAGTGATCAGAAATAGCGTAGGGAAAATGCTTGAGAACAAGGCGCAATTTTTCGATAAGTAGTTATTCTGCAATCAAAAATTGCAACGCAGTTATCGAGTATTTTAACAAGCTAGAATGACCAGTTATTTACTACGATTGGTATAACCTATACTCAATCTCACTAAAGCAACCAACCCCATGTGAAGCTCCACAAACAAAAGGCTGAGGAGCAGATCTTTACCCTACAAACAATGTACTAGCTATTTTGATTTTGTTAGTTCGTATGGCCTTAATATGAATGTTCAATATAACTAGGAAAACACTTGAGGACTTACTAGAAAAAGTGGGTTCGCAAAATTACCAAACGGACTCAATTAGTGATGTTTGTATAAAAACACGTACAAGAAATATAAATGATAGATACAAAAAATCCCGCAGGGGATGCGGGATTTTTACTAGTGACTAAATTGGTTTAAAGGTGACTAGCCTTGAATACCAACGATTAACCATGGCGCATTAGGCGCAGTCAAGTCACGCTCTAGGTGCCAGATATCTTCGATTTCTTCTTCAACACCTTCTACTGTGTCACGGTAACGACCGCTAAACTGCAGACTAAGCTGTGCTTTATTTGCATCGTAATCAGCACGGACGATCTCCGCATCAACGTACATTACGTCAGTATGCTGCTCACCGTCGAGCTTCGCGCGCTCTGCTTTTAGGTCTTCAAACAAGCTTGGAGAAACATATTCTTCAATAGTTTCTAGCTGGTTGTGATTCCACGCACCTTGCAGGATTCGATAGTGTTCACGAGAACCATTAATGAACGCTGCTTGGTCAAAACCCGGTGGGTAGTTATGTGGTACGTCTGTTTGAGCGCCAAAACCACCAAAGCCACCATTATTTGTGTTTGGTTGTTGCTCAAAGTTTTGCATGTTTGGTTGCTCAAACTTAGATGCGTTGCCACCAAATGCAGGCTGTTGACGATGCTGGTTCATACTGCCCTGCTTCGCACCTAGCATACCGCGCATTAGTTTAAAGATGACAAAGGCAATCAAACCAATAATTAGGATATCCATAAACTGGATACCTTCAAAAGCACCGCCAAAGAATGCAGCAAGTAGACCACCAGCAAGAAGTCCGCCTAGCAGACCACCCATAAGGCCTTTCTTACTTGAAGACTTTGTCGTCTGATCTTTGCCGACCGTATTGGTGTTTTGTTGCTGTTGTTTCGGTGCTGGTGCGGTTTTGTAGCTCTTACCGAAAGACTTACTGCCACCAAACTTCTTCGCTTCCGCGATAGGCGTTACAGCAACGGTAAACATCAACAAAGCAACAATAGAAAATAAACGTTTCATCGTTATCCTTAAAGTTAGCTATCTAAGATAGTGCCCCATTTTCAAGACGAAACAATCGTTGTTTCAAACAGTAGCACGCCAAAGATGATTTTTAAGTCATCATACTCTGTATACCGATTGATGAAAATAGCTTATAGAAGCTGACATGTATCAGAATATTGCCAAAAATGCAGACTGCTCACACTGCTTACAATTCACCTGAAGGCGCTTGATCAATGTAAAAAAAGTATGGAATAAGTTCACTAATACTCCAGATTGTTTTACTTGAATTAGAATCAGTGACACAGCTCAGAATCCTACACCTTGAGGGCACTTGGACACATTGCCTTGTTGACGGTTAATAGGTAGCTGACTATCATATTGAACGATGTTCAATAAAGTAGTTTGAGAGTATGGCGCGCAGAAACGATCACACCCGAGAAGAGTTAGTGAATTTGACCTTAACAACGGTCAAAAACTTTTTAGATGAGAATTCTTACCACGAACTCAGTCTTCGTAAAATCGCTAACATGATTGGTTACGTGCCAAGCACATTGGTAAATGTTTTTGGTAATTATAATTTGTTGTTGCTTCATGTTGTCGCTCAAACTTTAGATGAGTTATCTCAAGAAGCACGCAAAGCGACTAATGACAGCAAAGACTCCCATCAAGCGCTTTTTGAACTCGCTTATTGCTACCACGATTTTGCTCAAAAACACCCATACCGTTGGCAGTTAGTGTTCGAACACAACATGAATGGAGCAGAACTTCCGGAATGGCATGCCAAACGTATCGATGGTATGACGGGAATGCTAGAGTCACTATTGGCTCAAATCGCACCACATCGTACTGAATCCGAAGTGATTCAAGCGAGTCGAGTCCTTTGGTCTGGCGTACATGGCATTACTTTACTCAGTGTTGATGATAAGTTTTTCTCTAGTGAACCGATTGATGGCAAAGAATTGATCAGTAATCTTCTTTCTAACTACCTCACGAACTGGTAACAAAGGATTATCCATGTCATCCGACAGACAGCCGTCGTTACTTACGCAGAGAAAGTTCCTGCCCTATTTCATTACTCAATTTTTTGGCGCTTTCAACGACAATATTTTTAAAAACGTTTTGCTGTTGTTTGTCGCATTCGCTGGCTCCAGTGCACTGCCTATTTCGAGCAATTTGTTCATCAACCTTGCGGCAGGCTTGTTCATTCTACCGTTCTTTCTGTTCTCTGCTTCCGCTGGCGTATTAGCCGACAAATATGAAAAGTCATGGTTTATTCGTAAGGTCAAACTATTTGAAATAGCCATCATGCTGTTAGGTGCCATCGGATTCATAACCGAAAGTTATGGTGTGCTTTTATTGCTACTGTTTTTAATGGGCACACAGTCAGCATTTTTTGGCCCAGTTAAATATGCCCTTTTGCCTCAAAAGTTAAATGCTAAAGAGTTAGTGCCCGGCAATGCTCTTGTTGAAGCTGGTACCTTTATCGCCATCCTTATTGGCACCTTAGGCGCTGGGATTATAGCCTCTGCAGACAACGCAAAATACCTCGCCGCATTTTGTGTCGTGATCTTCGCATTGTTAGGCTACTTGTCGAGCCGCTCAATCCCCTTTGCTGCAGCCAGCGCGCCCAATCTCTCTTTTCGTTGGCAACCATACAAGCAAACCAAACACACGCTCTCTATCGCCAAATCCGATCGAGTTGTTTTTCAATGCATAATGGCAATAAGCTGGTTTTGGTTTTTAGGCGCCGCATATCTAACACAATTTCCGAATTTCACTAAGATTTACCTAAATGGCACCGAGAGTGCGGTGTCTTTCTTGCTCGCTCTATTTTCCATTGGTATCGCGCTAGGGTCGCTACTTTGCAATTGGATCTCAAACCATCGTATCGAAGTCGGTATTGTGCCAATTGGTGCCTTTGGCATTACGGTATTTGGGTACCTAATGGCCACTTCCATTCCCAATGATCTACCTACTTTCCATAACTTTGTAGACTTCTTTAGATATGAGCCTTTTTGGCCATTATTTTTCTACCTATTGATGATTGGCGCTTCGGGCGGTTTGTTTATCGTGCCTCTTTACGCATTAATGCAGCATCGAGCAAAGGAAACCGAACGTGCTCAAGTCATCGCAGGGCTCAACATTTTTAACTCTCTGTTTATGGTCGGCAGCGCTGTCTTAGGTATTGTGTGCCTAAGTGTAATCAAGATGACAATTCCTCAGCTGTTTGCATTGTTAGCCATTTTAAATTTCTTAGTCGCCGCTTACATCTTTTTGCAAATTCCTATTTTTGTAGTTCGCTTTGTCATGTGGATGCTTACGCACACCATCTATCGAGTTAAGCATAAGAATCTACACAACCTACCCGAGCATGGTGGGGCATTGATTGTATGTAATCATGTAAGCTACATGGATGCATTGCTACTTAGTGCCGTATGCCCAAGGTTGATTCGTTTTGTCATGGAGGAAGATTACGCCAACCTACCTCCATTAAGGCGCTTTTTACGTCGAACTGGGGTAATTCCAATTTCAGCGAGTAACAGAAGCTCTATCAGACGTGCATTTAACGATGTGGAAGCTGCGCTAAGCGAAGGTCATATCGTCTGTATTTTCCCTGAAGGAAGATTAACTTCAGATGGTGAAATGAATGAATTCATGCGCGGTATTGATATCATTCTACGTCGTAGCCCAGTACCCGTCATACCTGTTGCACTTAAAGGCTTATGGGGAAGCTATTTCAGCCGCGCAAAAGGTCGCGCATGCTGTGGCTTACCGACTCGATTTTGGTCAAAGCTAGAAATTGAGGCAGGACAACCGGTGCCACCAAATGAAGCAACGGCAAAAACAATGTTCGATAAAGTGCATCAACTTAGAGGCGACTGGCGATAAATACACTTGAACACATGTTTAGGATAACTGAACATGTGTTCAAATCATTAAGGCAAACTGACCACACCCAGTGCGATATACTCTCCCTTTCATTCACAACAGCGAATAAAAACCTTGAATAGAAACTACCTCCTGTTTGGATTGGCGTTACTTTTTTGTCTAACCCCTCTGGCCTCCTCTCCCATTGCTCTAGTTATCGGTTTTCTACTCGCAAGTTTTGGTTTTGTGCCTTCCGAGCTGCCCATCGCTTCTTTTACTAAAAAGCTGCTGTCTTACTCGATTATTGGCTTAGGCTTTGGCATCAACTTTGAGCAAGCACTTGCAGTCACATCGGATGGTATCGGCCTGATCATCGCCACTATTACAGGCACACTGATCATGGGCACTCTCATTGCCAGGGTAATTAAATTGGAGCGAGTAACCGCTTACTTAATCTCATCAGGTACTGCAATTTGTGGTGGTAGCGCAATTGCTGCTGTGGCACCGGCGATTAAAGCGAAAGACGAGCAGATCGGATTAGCACTGGCAACGGTATTTGTCCTGAACTCCATTGCACTCTTTGTGTTTCCTGTGATTGGACATGCTTTAGGGCTAGATCAACACACGTTTGGCACATGGGCTGCGATTGCCATTCATGACACATCTTCTGTTGTCGGGGCTGCCTCGGCCTATGGGGAAGAAGCGCTAACTACGGCAACAACATTGAAACTCGCGCGCGCTTTATGGATCATTCCTGTTGCTTTGATCAGTACCGTCATCTTTTCACGAGGCCAAAAAGAGAATGGAAAGAAAAAACTAGCTATCCCTTATTTCATTTTTTGGTACTGTGCAGCTATCGCGTTTAGCGACTTCTTTCCTCAATTTGAAATAGTCTATCACGGCATTTTCATTGGAGCAAAGCAAGCGTTGGTTGTATGTCTGTTCTTGATAGGTTGCAGCATTTCAATTTCAAAACTAAAGTCAGCTGGAGCTAAGCCGCTGTTGTTTGGTGTGACTCTGTGGGTGTTAATTTCGACCACTTCTCTAAGTTGGTTACTGTTTTAGATATTGGTGGTCTGCTTATCGCGTTGAGGGGACGGTATTTCCCGTTTGCTATTTTTGTATATAACGACCAACGCAATAGCGATCAAAAATGCCGTTAGCTCTGCAAGAGAGCGGGCTAGCCCTTCACTACTTATCGCGATACCAATTTGTAGTGCTACTGCCGCAATTAAAACTAGCTTTGCCATCCTGAACCTTATGCATTTTCTCTCCACGAAGAAGCATAATTATGATTCAGAGTTATAAGGATACAAAATTCTCTTTATGACTAATACATAGCAAAATTGACTAATGCTGAAGTGATGACAGTAGCCACTCTTTCACGGCCTTACGTGAAATTTTGATCCCACCTTCTAGTAGAGTTAGTGGCATTACATGGTATTCCACTGGCCATTTAAACTTCTCTAACTTTGATTGCAAGTGCTGGTCATACTCCGACTTGCTGCGCAATCCATTGGTCTGAATCACAGCTACTGGTCTATGACCAAACTCCGCGTCTTCGACTGGAACCACTATACTCTGCACTACACCATCAATTTGGTTCAAAGCGGCTTCAATCTCTTCACAATGGATATTCTCACCACCAGAGATAAACTGATTGTCGGCACGGCCGATTATCTTTAATTCATCACCTTGCCACTCGCCAAGATCCTTGCTGTCAAACCAGCCTTTCTCATCCAGAAATGGGGTAACATGTCCTTGATGGAAATACCCTGCCGCTAATGTCTTACCGCCAATAAAAATGCGTTGGTCAACTAATTTTATCTTACGGTGCTTCAATACATGTCCAGCATTACTGGTGCAGTCAATTCTCTTTGCGGTAACGGTAGAGGCCGCCTCCGTCATCCCATAACCTAACCATGTCTCAATGCCTTGCCCTGTTGCTCGTAGTGCCAACTCGTGATCAACGTGGCTGCCGCCCAGTAGCACATGTGTCAATGACAAATGTGCATCATCATCCAATAACCGTTTGAGCTGAGTCGCAACCAAAGAAGCGTGTGATACGCCCTGAACATCATCAACAAGTTTCCCTGAACCGACTTTTAGTGTTGCTCCGACATATAGCCAACGATAGACAATCGCTAATCCAGAGACGTGATACAGCGGAAGCGATAACAGCCAAGCATCTTGCTGAGTGAAAATGAACTCCTGCAACAAGCCCTCTGCAGACGCAAGATGCTGTCGATGTGTATGAACCACAGCTTTAGGCTCCCCTGTAGAGCCAGAAGTAAATACTACTGAAGCGAGCCGGTCATGATGATAGCTATCTTCAGTCAACGAATCACTCTCTTGCTGTGATACTGCAGGCGGTGAAAGCAATGTTGCCTTGAGTTTTTGTATATCATGTTCAGAAAAGGTCGAAGCGCACTCCTGAGAAAACCAGATAAACCGAGTTTGATCAGGCCTGTAAAGTGTAGCAAGCTTACCCTGCAACTTATCTAGTGGTTGTTCCATGGTCAGCGCAGCGAGCGCACCCAACTGTTTGGAGGCAAGATAAAACAACAGTGTTTCTACTTGGTTCTTGCCAACCAAAGTCAGCACATCCCCCCGAGTTACACCCAAGTCATTCAAATAGTTAGTGTATTGGTCAATACGCTTCGAGAGTTGTTGCCAGTTTAATACTTCTGTTGATGTCTTGAGTGCAATAGAAAAAGGGCTCGTTTGAGCCCAATATTTCCATGGTGCCTTCGCAATATTGTCTACGCAGAATGCCACACAATCTCCTGGTCTTTTAGAGGAAGAACGGGAAGTTCACACTTAGGCCAGCCCTGCTCTAGCTGAGCTTTGAATAAGCCAATCGTATCCAAACCTGGAACTTCATCAGGCAGCTGCCATTGGGCAAAGCGCGCTAATTGAGTTAAACCGAGACTGGATTCAATACTCGAGCTAATCACTGCTTTCATCCCTAGTGACTTCGCTTTCTCTATCAGTGTAATACAAAAATCCACTGAACCAATGAGTGTGGGTTTGATGATGATCGTTTTCACTCCAGTTAGATCTTCAAGACGGAAATCTTCACGACGAACCGCATCTTGCAATGTTTCATCCCAAGCGATAGCAATACCAGTATTAATCGCAAAAGAGAGACTATCGCCAGGAGAGCGGCACGGCTCTTCTAGAAACGTGATTCGTTGACGCAGAGACGGAGCAATGTACTTAGCGAACTGCTGCGCTTTTTCTGGTGTCCAAGCGCGATTGGCATCGAGTCGAAGCGTTAATTGAGGGATTGATTCAAGAAAAAGGTTCACAAGCATGCCATCGCGAATTGGCTCATAAAGTCCAACTTTCACCTTAGCGACTTTCTCACCTTCCATTTCGTTCAGCTTTGGAATGAGCTCATCTGGGTCGCCAGTGCATAGTGGCGCTGTTTGGTATTTACCTTGTTGTGGTAAGCCACCAGCTAATTCAAGCTGTGCCATCGATAAACCAAACGCAACCGACGGGTACATCTTGGCATAATCCACATCCAACTCTGCTACCCAACGCTCCGCCTGTTCTTGTAGCTGAACACCCGCATCTTCGGTGCTCTCTAAGCTAAAACCAGGAAGAGGAGCGACTTCTCCAAGCCCTGTTTTACCATCTTCGGAAAGCGCAACAACATAACCAACACGTTCGGTTAGCTTGTTGTCACGTAGGATGACACCACTATCCATGGGCAAGCTATAACGATAAATTTTCGCTTCACGCATAATTCAAGTCCTATGTAATGCCGTATATTTGAGCGTTCTGACGAGCAATCCCACCAGCCTCCCAGAGGGCGAGGCGCTCAGGAAAAAAGGAACAGAGGAGCTAACACGCTCCTCATTTAGACGGATTATGGGTTGCGAGGGAATTTATCGAAGTCTGGGCGACGCTTCTCGTTAAAGGCATTACGACCTTCTTGGCCTTCATCAGTCATGTAGAACATCATCGTTGCGTTACCCGCTAGCTCTTGCAGACCCGCTTGACCATCACAATCTGCGTTTAATGCAGCTTTCAGGCAGCGCAATGCCATTGGGCTGTGCTGTAGTACTTCACGACACCAACGAACGGTTTCTTTCTCTAGATCCGCTAGTGGTACAACTGTGTTTACTAGGCCCATGTCTACCGCTTCTTGAGCATTGTAGAAACGACATAGGAACCAAATTTCGCGAGCTTTCTTTTGGCCTACGATACGAGCCATATAAGATGCGCCCCAACCGCCGTCAAATGAACCCACTTTAGGGCCTGTTTGACCAAATTGAGCGTTGTCAGCTGCAATTGTTAGATCACACATCATATGCAGTACATGACCACCGCCAACAGCCCAACCAGCTACCGATGCGATCACTGGTTTTGGACAAGTACGAATATCGCGTTGGAAGTCCAATACGTTGAGGTGATGTGTGCCTTGGTCGTCTTTATAGCCGCCGTAGTCGCCACGGATCTTCTGGTCGCCGCCAGAACAGAATGCGTCTTCACCTAGACCTGTCAGAATGATCACGCCAACACCAGAGTCGTAACGCGCATCTGCCAACGCATCAATCATCTCTTTTACCGTTTGAGGACGAAACGCGTTACGCACTTGAGGACGCGCAATGGTGATTTTCGCGATACCATCTTCAGACTTATGGTAATGAATGTCCTCGTATTTCTCGCCGCAATCTTTCCATTGAACCGGAGCGTAAAGTTCTTCTTCAGAAATGCCTACTGTTTTAGCCATGGTGATTCCCATTGTTCTCGTTACTCTCACCAAAGTGAGACTGAATTATTTGCTTGGTATGTATCGCAAACTGTTTGGGCTGCTCTTGATGGACGTTATGACCAGCGCCTTCAACTTGTCGATACGCCAACCCGCTACGTTGTGCCAGTTGGCTAAATTTTTGGTCTTTCTCACCACACAAGTAATACACTGGTATGTTCTGCTTTTGCAGTGAGGGCAACAAATATGCCTGTTTGGCTAACGATGTCGCCATCAACATATTCGCCACCGCTGAGCCAAGATTATCACTTCGCTTCGCAATGAATGTTTGTCTTTGCTCATGGTTTAGTGAAGAAAACACCGCTTGTTGGTACCAATCGTTCAAAACACGTTCAAGTGGTTCAGTTTTGAAACGCATTGCCCAGCGAGCATCATTCTCTAATCTCACCTGTTTCTCTGACTCAGTTTGAAGCCCGAAGTTTCCCCCTTCAATAATCGCGCCTGCAATATTGAGCTCTGGAAAGCATTGATGGGCAATACCATGCATCGCAATGCGGCCGCCCATAGAGTATCCAATCAAAATAAGTGGTTGTTGTGAGGGAAATAATAAAGATAGTGTGGAACCAAGAAGTTTGCAGCAATCATTTAAATCGCAGCAAAAAATAGATTGGCTGCGTCCGTGACCAGGAAGGTCAACCGTAACACGCTCATATTCGGGTAATGCATTTAAACACGCGAGCCAATCGGCACCGCTACCGAGTAAGCCATGCAAAAACACCAAAGTGGGCAACGTTCTACTTTGGTGTTTTTCTAATACAGGGAAACGTTCAAAGTAAAGCATTCAGACTCTTATTAAATGCCTTGAGTGTCTCAGCAGCTTGGGTAGATGGGGTTTGAACCTCGACCAGCAACGTTCCTTGGCGGTGACATAAATGCTCTTTTACAGATGATTGGAATTGCTCCAGTGTAGAAACATGCAAATACGCCAAACCAAACTGCTTTGCCGCGTGTTCAAACTGATAACCATGAGGCATTTGATAATATGTCGTCCTGCGCTCTGGTGGTACTGGCAACATATCAAAAATCGCACCGCCGTCATTATTAGTAACAACAAGTACCGCCGGCAGTTTATTGTGAGAAAATAGCGCCAGAGAATTGAGATCATAAAGTGCTGCTGTGTCACCAATATACACCAGTAACGGATTACCTCTTGCCCGTTGCACGCCTGATGCCGTAGCAAACAAACCGTCAATCCCTGACGCGCCTCGATTAGTGAAAACCTCTACACCATCCAATTTTCCGTACATATCAACAAGCCGAACAAACAAGCTATTACCCAAGAAAACATCTACGTTCTTTGTGCGCTCGTTGATGTCTGCTGCCAGCGCAATTTCGTCAACGGCAGACGCTGAATCAGATAGGAAGGCTTCTTCGATACGTTGATGAACTCGCTTAACGTCATTCGCTAACCTATCAGCCCACCCAGCAAATATTGACTTCTCAGAGCTAATGCGAGAAACCCACGTTTGAGGAGGCTCAACCCAGTGCATTTGCGCCAGATGATTTTGGTTATTCCGGTCCATACAAGGTGAGACATACCAATACTGAACGTCTTTATCTTGTTGACTCTGCGAAACTTGTTTATCAATCCAATGATTCAAACGTTTTGAGATAATTCGGCTACCAAATTGGATAATAAGTTCACAAGACTCAAGCTCGTTTACGAACTCGGGAAGTTGAAGCCATACATCGTAATGCGCCCAATCCGAACTGAGACCACTTTGCGGGTCTGCAAGTACCGGCCATCCCATTTTTTGTGCAAACGCCTGCGCCGACTGCGCTTGTTCAAGCGGTAAGCTGCCAATCACAACCAACCCTTTTTTGTCTGAGCAAGACGGGATGTTCGCCTGTGACAAATGGCTAAAACGCTGAGTATAAGTGCCGCTTCCTTTTCGCCATCCGGCGACCGAATCTAAGTAGGTTTGATAATCCGCTTTTGCGCCGTTGGAATACAAAGGCTCTGGAAATGCACAATTAATATGAACAGCACTACCCTGCAATTGCTGCGTAAACATCACTTCATCAACTGAAGTAAGCAACCAGTTAAGCGACGTTGCTAAATTTGGGCTTGGTAAATTCAAACTGGCCGAAACATGATGTGAAAAAATACCCAATTGATTTATCGCTTGGTTTGCACCACAGCCGACAAGTTCTACTGGACGATCTGCTGTCAGCAGCACCAGTTTTTCACCAGTAAGTTTGGCTTCGGCAACCGACGGTAATAGGTTCGCCACTGCCGTACCAGAGGTAACGATAATTG
Organism: Vibrio sp. 2132-1; assembly: GCF_033344315.1. Classification (NCBI taxonomy): domain Bacteria; kingdom Pseudomonadati; phylum Pseudomonadota; class Gammaproteobacteria; order Vibrionales; family Vibrionaceae; genus Vibrio; species Vibrio sp. 2132-1. The sequence continues at coordinate 11,429 of NZ_JAWPON010000016.1, forward strand.
CCACTGGCTCCTGAGTAGCTTTCGCTAAACCAAGAGCCATAAAGCCCAGTCCACGCTCATCAAAATGAGTATGAATGGAAAAGTCGGACTGTTCTGCCGCTTCTAAAGTTAAAGGAGTAGAACGAGATCCGGGAGCGATACAAACATGCTTAACGCCAAATCGCTGAAGCTCAATCAATATGGTTTCTGACCAAACTCGATTGAGCACCGCTTGGTCATGACTCATGATGCGACTCCCAATGGCGGATGATCAGAAATCAGCGTAAGTAACGTCGACATTTTCTTATCAAGCTCTGCCCACTCATGTTCTGCCACAGAACCAGGCACTATCCCTGCGCCCGCAAACAGTTGTACTTGATCACCGAGCACAAGCGCGCTTCTGATTGCGACACAAAACTCTGCTCGTTCATGGCTTATATAACCCATTGACCCCGCGTACCAGCCGCGTGCAAAGGGCTCATTATCAAGAATAAACTGCATGGACTCTTGTCGGGGTAAGCCAGCAACCGCCGCTGTTGGCTGAAGCGCCGATAACAACTGAACACCATTTATCCCCGCTCTTAGACTAGCGTGAATATTTCGCTTAAGGTGCTGCACTTTTCGTAGTCTGACCAAACTCGGTTCAGCTTCCACTTCAACAATTTCAGAATGCGGTAATAGACGATCAATGATGTCGTCCACCACATACTGGTTTTCGTTGAGGTTCTTTTGGTCTTGGGATAACCAATTCGCCAACTCCATATCTTGAGTGGCATTGTCTCCCCGACCAATCGTACCTGCTAACGCTTCGGTATGTAGCTCATGCCCTACGCGAGAATACAAACGTTCTGGCGTAGACCCCATAAAACAGTGCTTACTGTCTAAGCTCAGCATGAAATGGAAGCTATGATGGTTATTTAAGTAACTTGCTTTAAGTAGCTGTGCAGCACTTAATGTGTTATCAAGCTGCACGGTAGAACGACGCGCTAAAACCACTTTCTTAAAATCATCATTCTCTATACCAGTCAGAACCTTATGAACTAACTCATTCCATTGAGGCTGACTTGGCGTGTGAACAATAGAGCGGATGTGAGACGAAATTGGAGCTAAGGCCGCGACCTCACAAACCAGTTTATTCAACCCAGCTAGAGTTCGCGCTTTGTCTTCTGAAATATTAACTGCGAGAGACCACTGTTGGTCAAAACGAATTAACTCAATTTGAGGCAAAAAGAAAAAAGAAGGCATACAGCGACGATTCTTCTCATGCTGTCCATCAAAAGAGCGCCCGCCCCAGACTCTTTGCCCTTCACCTAGAATGGTATAAGCAGGACCTGGCTCAACAAAAGCGTGCAATTGCCCTAGTGCAACGACCTCTTCACGTGTATCGCGGGACTGCCAATAAAACTTAGGGAAAAGTGGTTGTGCATCAAGCCAATCAATAAATGAGAAATTAGGTTTCTCGCTAAGGGGCTCGACCAGACGTGTTTGATTGCCTTCCGATTGCTGAACTCGCTCGATAATTCTCTTTACGGCTTGATGGAACTGTGACAAATCAACCTCGTTGTATGTGAGGATAAATGGTAACTGACGGCTACTCTAAGTTTAGACCCAAAGCAAATCAAGGTCGTATGCGATCTTTTGCGAAATCCTGTGATAGCAAGCGAGCAAAACTTAACCAGCAGACAGATTATTTACAGATATATATTCTAATAAAAAACAAATTATTGTATTTTAATAAAGAAATTAACGAATTTTTAGGAATTAAACAATGCAAAATATTGGGATGTCGTCAAAACTCGACAATGTCTGCTACGACATTAGGGGTCCTGTACTCAAACATGCTAAGCGCATGGAGGAAGAAGGGCATAAAATCCTAAAGCTAAACATTGGTAACCCTGCCCCATTTGGTTTTGACGCCCCTGATGAGATTTTAGTCGACGTGATTCGTAATCTGCCGACTTCTCAAGGCTATTGTGATTCCAAAGGTATTTACTCTGCTCGTAAAGCTGTGGTCCAACACTATCAGCGTAAAGGTATACGCTCGCTAGATGTCGAAGATGTGTATGTAGGTAACGGCGTGTCTGAGTTGATCGTAATGGCCATGCAAGCGCTATTAAACAATGGCGACGAAATGCTGATCCCAGCACCAGACTATCCGTTATGGACAGCTTCAGTTGCACTATCTGGTGGTAAGCCGGTTCATTATCTATGTGATGAAGAGGCTGACTGGTACCCAGACCTTGAAGACATCAAAAAGAAAATCACACCAAAGACACGTGGCATTGTTCTGATCAACCCGAACAACCCGACAGGTGCGGTATACAGCCGTGACTTCCTACTTGAAGTCATTGAGATAGCACGCCAGCACAAACTGATCATTTTCGCAGATGAGATCTACGACAAAGTGTTGTACGACGGTGCAACACATACCTCAGTCGCCACACTCACTGAAGACGTGCTAGTCATGACATTCAATGGCCTTTCAAAAGCCTACCGTGTTTGTGGTTTCCGTGGTGGCTGGATGTTCCTAACGGGGCCTAAACATCTGGCTCAAGGGTACGTGAATGGCTTGGAGCTGCTTTCATCGATGCGTTTATGTGCAAACGTACCAATGCAACATGCCATTCAAACCGCGTTAGGTGGGTACCAGAGTATCAATGAACTGATTTTACCTGGCGGACGCTTATTAGAGCAGCGCAACCGAGCGTATGAACTGATCAATCAAATTCCTGGTGTTTCTTGTGTCAAACCTAAGGGTGCGATGTACCTCTTCCCGAAAATCGACACTAAAATGTACAACATCAAGAACGATCAGCAGATGGTTTTAGATTTCTTAAAACAAGAGAAGGTCTTACTGGTGCAAGGTTCTGGTTTTAACTGGCCAAAACCAGACCACTTCCGCATCGTGACACTACCGCACGTTGAAGATCTAGAAATCGCCATTGGACGTTTTGAAAGATTCCTATCAACCTACAGCCAGTAATGAATCACTGGTAGTAATTAGTGCTGATCTCTCATATGCTTAGAGGAACTCCTAGTGAGTTCCTTTTTTACACCAGAAACGGAGAAAGCCATGAAAGAAAGCCATTTTTTCGCCCACCTGGCTCGAATGAAGCTGATCCAACGCTGGCCTTTAATGCGGTCCGTCTCACCAGAAAACGTTTCAGAGCATAGCTTACAAGTTGCTTTTGTCGCTCATGCCCTTGCCCTAATTAAAAACAAAAAGTTCGGCGGTAACCTTAATCCAGAGCGCATCGCGATTCTTGCCATGTACCATGACTCCAGTGAAGTATTAACGGGTGATCTTCCGACTCCAGTGAAGTATTACAACCCTGAAATTGCCAAAGAATATAAGAAGATAGAATCAGCAGCGGAGCAAAAATTACTCTCAATGTTACCGGAAGAGTTCCAAGATGATTTTGCTCCCTATCTTCTTTCTCACTCTGCACACGAAGAGGACGCAAAAATCGTTAAGCAAGCCGATTCCATCTGTGCCTATTTAAAATGTCTTGAAGAACTAAGCGCCGGTAACCATGAGTTCGCTCTGGCAAAAAAACGCTTAGACGTCACTTTGCAAGAACGCAAAACGCCTGAAATGGATTACTTTCTCAATACCTTTGCCCCAAGTTTCGAATTATCGTTAGATGAAATCAGTTAGCTTACGGAGATAATCGTGTCGTTTGAATTACACCCGCAATGGCAAGAGCGCCATGATGATGAGCATAAAATCCGTCGAGACGACCATCGGAGCCCGTACCAACGAGACCGAGCACGCATTCTTCACTCGGCTGCATTTCGACGCCTACAAGCAAAAACCCAAGTACACGGCAATAGCTTGGAAGACTTTCACCGCAGTCGGTTAACACACTCCTTAGAAGCGTCGCAACTCGGGACCGGTATCGTCGCCCAGTTAAAGAAAAAACAACCAGAGTTCCGTGAACTATTACCATCAGACAGCTTAATTGATTCATTATGTTTGGCTCACGACATCGGGCATCCTCCATACGGTCATGGGGGAGAAGTCGCTCTAAACTACGTAATGCGCGAACATGGCGGCTTCGAGGGGAACGCCCAAACCTTTCGTATCGTCACTAAGTTAGAGCCTTATACCGAGCATTTCGGAATGAATTTATCACGCCGCACGCTGTTTGGTTTGATTAAGTACCCTGCCCTCATTAGTCAAACACGCTCCGTCAAGTTGCCTCAACCAGCCAAGCATCAACGTAAACTAAAAGCAAAAGATTGGAGCCCAGCTAAAGGCATTTATGATTGTGATAAAGACTTATTTGATTGGGTAATTGCACCGCTTTCTGACAACGACAAGGCATTGCTTAGTCTGATGCGTTCAACGCCAGAATCGGAGTTTGAGCACAGTAAAACGCGTTTTAAATCAATCGACTGCTCAATCATGGAGCTAGCAGATGATATCGCCTACGGTGTTCATGATTTAGAAGATGCAATCGTACTTGGTATGGTGACACGTCAGCAATGGCAAGAAGGCGCAGCAAGTCAATTAGCGGACTGTGGCGACCCGTGGTTTGAAGCTCATATCGATTCCATCGGACAGATGCTATTTAGCGGTAAGCACCATGAGCGGAAAGATGCCATCGGTGGTATGGTTAACGCGCTACTGACCAGCATTTCAATCAAAACGGTGGATGAGCCGTTTAATAACCCTTTACTTTCTTGGAATGCGTGTTTAGAACCACAGATGGCACGTGCACTTGACGTACTCAAGCACTTTGTCAGCACCTTCGTTATCCAAGTCCCGCAGGTCCAGATCGTTGAGTATAAGGGTCAGCAAATTATTATGGATATTTTTGAAGCGTTAACAGCAGACCCAGAGCGCTTACTACCCGTTCATACAAAAGAGCTGTGGTGTCAGGCGAAGAGCGAAAGCAATAAGATGAGGGTCATCGCCGATTACATTTCTGCAATGACCGATGGTCACGCACAAAAGCTACACCGCCAACTTTTCTCTTCCATCGTTCTTTAGTAACACTCAACCTTTCAAATAATTCTTTTCAAAAACGCCCGGAGGCATCTGGGCGATTTGGAATTCGATCATATTTTCAAAGGCATGCATAAGCGGTGTAAAGTCTCGCTCGGGTTCAAGCAAGCGAAGCGAATGATAACCTGCCTCGACTGTCGATAAGCTATTCTCAGAGGGCGCCTTACGAATGGTGTAGTGCCCTTGTAGTTGCTTAGGCAACTGCACGGTTGGGAGTGGATGTAAGTTGCTTGAGAGTTGCCACATTTTGTACGCTTTTTTCCACGTACCATCGAGCAAAATCAAACGTATTTTCTTAGATACACTATGACTCGCTTGAGTGATTTCAGAAATGCATCGTGACCCTTCTGATGGGTAAAGAACAAAATGTTGATATGACTCATCCGCTAATAAGTGATTTAAGACATCATCACAAGAAAAGTCCTCTCCTATCAAACAAATACAGTTATCTAAACTCAAATTGAGAATCCGTGCCGTACCAAGCGGACGATGTTCTTCACTCGTGTGCTGAAGAATGATAAGTTCTACCTCGCTTGCCAGCGGTACAATCCATTGGCAAATACACGCTTTTTGCGATTTTCCACAACGAGAACAATAACGAGACATAGAGTGAACCTTTATACCTTGCTGAGTATTATCAGCGTGATCTGTTTGATACTTCAATTTGAACCAATGGCAAGCCTAACCGAGTGGCACAGCTACAATATACGCCATGGTGAATGGTGGCGAATCGTAACAGGAAATCTCACACATACCAACTTTGCGCACTTAGGAATGAACCTCGCCGGATTGTGGATCATTACTTTTATTTTTCGCCCAAGCACTCGTAACTTCCTTATCGTTTTTTCAATCTTATGTGCATGTGTTGGTGCGCTGAATTTGTTTACCAACATGTCGGTGTACGTGGGTTTATCCGGCGTATTACACGGATTGTTTGGATTTTGGGCGCTCAGAGAAGTCTTTGAAAGTAGAAGAAGCAGTGTGTTGTTAGTCGGAGGGCTAATCGCCAAAGTAGCATGGGAGCAGGTCTATGGCCCATCAAGCAGTACTGCTGAGCTTATCGGTGCAAACGTTGCTATTGATGCTCATATGTTTGGCGCACTCGGTGGGTTAGTAATGGCTTTACTGGAAAAAGGCCTTCGCCGTCGTTTATTCGGATAAAAATCCCGAACCACGAAAGAGGTGCTGGTTCGGGAAAGCAGTAATAGGGAAGCAGATATTGTTCTGAATTCAGACTCAATATCTGCAATACATCAAGCTACAGTAAAATGCGGTCTTCGTTTTTCTTAACTGTCGCTTCACCAATGCCTTTTACGCTCTTCAAATCTGCTGCCGTTTTAAAAGGGCCATGTTCCTCGCGGTAGTCCACTATACTCTGCGCTTTTTTCTCACCTATACCTTTCAACATGGTCGCAATTTCTTCAGCAGTGGCCGTGTTGATATTTACAGTAATTTCAATTCCTTCATATTTGTCAGTGGCTGAATCCGCAGCCATGCTAAAAGGTGCACAAACAAATAAGCACAATGTCAAAATCCATTTCATATTGAACATACAATCTCCAAAATAGTAGGCTAAAAACAGTCATCGAGAGCGAGTCACTATCAAGTTTGCAATGGAAAGCAATATGGTTATGCATTTAACAAACTGAGATGACCCGGAATTCACAACGGCCGCTATCACTTAAACGCGCACTAATTTAAGTAATGCCTATTGATGATTGAAGTTCATAAAGACAAAAATAAAACGGACCGCTTATGCGGTCCGTTTTATTCAACATACAAATTACACTAATTGTGCTTAGTTGCTCACAACAAAGTACTCAATGTCAGTATTTGCACGCAGTACGGCTAGTACAGATGATAAATCTTGCTGAGAAGATGCACGCTGCATTTGCATCGCAACTTGATCTTCTAACTCACTATCTAGCTCTGCGTTTACAGCATCAAGCTCGATGATAATGATGTTACCTTCAAGATCTTTAGACTGACCGTATACTGGTTTACCATCGACTGGTTTTGCCATCGCGAATACCGTTGTTGCTAACGGAGAACGACGATCTACTGTCTCTTGTTCACCAAAGGCAAGATTGTTTTCAGCAAGCACGTTCGTCTTACCTTCTTTCAATGCCGCAACGACTTGTGTTCCAAGTTCCATCGCTTCTTGCTCACCTTTAACACGAGATAGCTCTGCAACAACCTGATCTTTCACTTCTTCTAGTGGAAGAACTGTCTCGTCACGCGCATCTTCAACACGAACAACGATAATATGCTCAGGCGCAACTTCGATAGCTTCAGAGTTTAGGCCATCTTCTTTAACTTCAGGACTTAGGATAGCTTGCATTACCGCAGGGCTACGAAGCACTTCAGGTGCATCAACCTGAGAAATAAAGTCCGTTGTCTTCACTTCTTGGTTAACCGCTTGAGAAGCATCATACAATGAGTCTGGGTATTCAAACGCTACGCGCTCAAGCTCATTTTGCAACTCGTAGAATTGATCGATCGCTTGTTGGTCGACCATCTCTTGTTTGATTTCAGCAGCGACTTCTTCAAATGGCTTCGCCACAGAATCTTTTAGCTCTTCAAGCTTGATAATGTGATAGCCAAAGTCCGACTTTACTAGACCCGACGTATCGCCAGGATTCTTCAGTGCGAATGCCGCTTCTTCAAAAGCAGGGTCCATCACATCACGCTCAATCCAACCTAGGTCACCACCGTTTTCAGCGCTGCCAAAATCGTCAGATTTCTCTTGAGCAAGCGTCGCAAAATCTGCACCCGCGTTTAGCTCGTCTAGGATAGCTTGCGCTTTTGCTTCATCGTCCCCTTCTACAAGAATGTGAGCGACACGTCGTTGCTCTTCTGAAGAGTATTTGTTTAAGTGCTCGTCGTAGTACTTTTTCACCTCAGCATCAGAAACATTAACTTGTTCCTTTAGCGCTTCAGCTGACAGTTCGATGTAAGAGACTTTAACCTGCTCTGGGCGTGTAAAGTTGTCTGGGTTTGCTTTGTAGTACTCTTGAATTTCTTCGTCGGTCAATTCAATATTTTTCGCAAACTCCGCTAAGTCGATCTGAATCGTGCGAATATCACGAGTTTGAGTGAACAGCTTGCCTTCTGCTTGTACTTCACCCGGCAGAATAAATTCACTGTTTTGTAGCGCATTCAGCAGTTGCTCACGAACCAATTCACGACGCATGTACTCAGCAAAAGAGTCTGGCGAAAAGCCTGCACGACGCAAAGAAGCTTGATAGATCTCTTGATCAAACTGACCATTAGATTGGAACTGAGGCATGTCTAGAATCATGCTACGCACTTGAGTGTCGCTGATTCGCAGACCCAAAGCTTCAGCTTGTTGGTCAAGCAACACGTCATTGATCATTCGATCTAAAACGGATTTGCGGAAAGATTCAACATATGCAGGGTCAGCCAGCATTTGAGAGAAGTAGTCACCCAACTGAGCTTGCATACGGTTACGCTCATTTTGGTATGCCATCTCGAACTCACCACGAGGAATCTCAGTGTTACCGACTTTCGCTGCAGAGTTGTTGCTACCACCAACGATGTAGCTACCTACACCTGCAAATACGAAAGACAGGATGATAAGTCCAAGGATAATTTTGACCGCGATGCTATTCACGCCTTCGCGTAGTCGATCCATCATAATTTAACTGCTCTCCACAATTGAAGCCTACTGCTTCTATCTAATAGAAATAATGGCGCAATAATATCAGAAAAAGAAATGCGCATCAGTATGATGCGCATAATTTAAGAAAGTTCGGCTCGAAGTTTGTAAATTTTTGTTCGAAACTTATTGTTTGAGCAAAAGTTAAGCAAATGGCCGGTTACAGAAATAACGCCGTGATTAGTTACAAGCGTCTTTCAGTGCTTTACCAGCTTTGAAAGCTGGTACTTTTGCTTCTGCGATTTGGATTTCTTCACCAGTTTTTGGGTTACGACCAGTACGTGCAGCACGAGTACGAACGCTGAATGTACCAAAGCCAACTAGAGCGACTTGATCACCAGATTGAAGAGTTCCGCTTACTGCTTCGATGAATGCATCTAGAGCACGACCCGCTGACGCTTTAGAAATATCTGCATTTTCTGCGATTTGTTCTACTAACTGAGTTTTATTCACTGTAATTTCCCCTTTGTGTCATCTGTGATTATTTTTGTGATGACTTTCGTTCCATTGTTAAGAAAATATGCTCCACCCCTTATTCATCAAGGGCTGGCAGCTATCGAAACTAACTTAGCGCCCAAAAAAAACGCTGACAAGCCTTTTTGGGCTTATCAGCGTAAACTTTTACTTATTTTTGCTACACATCACTATTTTTGAGACTCAAACTCAACGCCCGTCGGGTCTCGCTCTAGTGCGACTTTCAGTACTTCATCAATCCACTGTACAGGGATAACTTCCAGATCCGCGATAACATTATCAGGAATCTCTTCCAAATCACGCTCGTTATCTTTTGGAATTAGCACTGTCTTAATGCCACCACGGTGTGCCGCAAGTAACTTCTCTTTTAGGCCGCCGATAGGTAGAACCTCACCACGCAGTGTGATTTCACCCGTCATCGCTACTTCTGCTTTCACAGGGTTGCCTGTTAGAGAAGAAACCAATGCTGTACACATTGCTGTACCCGCACTTGGGCCATCTTTTGGTGTCGCGCCTTCCGGGACGTGTACGTGAATATCTTTCTTCTCGTAGAAGTCAGTATTGATACCTAGCTTTTCTGCACGAGAGCGAACCACTGTCATTGCTGCTTGGATAGACTCTTGCATCACATCACCAAGAGAACCCGTTTGTGTCAGCTTACCTTTACCTGGCATTGATTGAGTTTCAATCGTTAATAGATCGCCACCCACTTCGGTCCAAGCTAGGCCAGTTACTTGACCAATTCGGTTACTTTCATCCGCTTTACCGTAATCGAAACGTTGAACACCTAAGTACTCTTTTAGGTTGTCCATCGTTACCGTTACTGACTTGATGTCCTTATCCAGCAAGATGTTCTTCACCGCTTTACGGCAGATCTTAGAAATCTCACGCTCTAAGTTACGGACACCCGCTTCACGCGTGTAGTAACGAATGATGCCAATAATCGCAGAATCTTCAATGACGATCTCATCCGCTTTCAAGCCATTACGCTTCACTTGTTTATCAACAAGGTGACGTTTTGCAATGTTCAGCTTCTCGTCTTCGGTGTAACCAGATAAACGAATAACTTCCATACGGTCTAACAATGGACCCGGGATGTTCATCGAGTTCGATGTCGCAACAAACATAACGTCAGAGAGATCGTAATCCACTTCTAGGTAGTGATCGTTGAACGAGTTATTCTGTTCAGGATCAAGTACTTCTAGTAGAGCCGATGCCGGATCACCACGCATATCGGAAGACATTTTGTCGATTTCGTCCAATAAGAACAGCGGGTTCTTCACACCAACCTTCGACATCTTCTGGATCAATTTGCCTGGTAATGAGCCGATATAAGTACGACGGTGACCACGAATTTCCGCTTCATCACGCACACCACCCAACGCCATACGAACATACTTACGGCCTGTAGCTGAAGCAATTGAACGACCAAGAGATGTTTTACCGACACCAGGAGGACCAACAAGACAAAGGATAGGACCTTTTAGCTTGTTGATACGGTTTTGAACCGCCAAGTATTCAAGGATACGTTCTTTGACGCGTTCTAGACCGTAGTGATCTTCATTAAGAACCTCTTCTGCTTTCGCTAAGTTTTTCTTAACTTTTGAGCGCTTAGCCCAAGGAACGCTGACCATCCAATCGATGTAGCTACGAACCACTGTTGCTTCAGCAGACATTGGAGACATCATCTTAAGCTTTTGCAGCTCTTGCTCTGTCTTTTCACGTGCCTCTTGAGGCATTTTTGATTCGTCAATCTTCTTCTGTAGCGTTTCGAACTCGTCTGGTGCGTCTTCCATCTCACCAAGTTCTTTCTGAATCGCTTTCATTTGCTCATTCAGATAGTACTCACGCTGAGATTTTTCCATTTGCTTTTTAACGCGACCACGAATTCGTTTTTCAACTTGCAGCAAGTCGATCTCTGATTCCATCTGGCCCATCAGGAATTCCAGACGCTCAGTGACGTCAACAATTTCAAGCACTTGCTGCTTATCCACCAACTTTAACGGCATATGAGCCGCAATGGTATCCGCTAAGCGTGCGGCTTCGTCGATACCATTAAGTGACGTTAGCACTTCTGGTGGAATCTTCTTGTTTAGCTTAATGAACCCTTCAAACTGATTAATCGCGCTGCGAACAATCACTTCTTGCTCACGCTCATCCAATTCTGGCGTAACAACAAATTCAGCTTCCGCTAGGAAAAAGTCACTCTCTTTAAAGTGATTGATTTTTGCTCGCTGCTGGCCTTCGACCAATACTTTTACTGTGCCATCCGGAAGCTTCAAGAGCTGGAGAATGGTGGCTACCGTACCTACGTCAAATAGGTCGTCAACCGTAGGCTCGTCAGTATCCGCTTGCTTTTGTGCCACAAGAAGAACTTGTTTGTTGGTTTCCATCGCCGTTTCTAGACAGCTAATCGATTTCTCACGACCAACAAACAATGGAATAACCATGTGTGGGTAGACCACTACGTCACGTAGAGGTAGTACCGGGATCTCGATACGCTCGGAACGTTCCAAGTTCATATAATTCTCTCTTCCGCTTTCACGTTTAACGTATTACTTAAGGCAGTATATGGGGGCTAATTGTTTGGATTCAATAAGAGAAATAAAAAAAGGAGGTAATTACTTACCTCCTTTTTCATTATGGCTGAATTTACTCTGCTCCAGCTGCCTGATTGTCTGCGTTACTGTAAATAAGCAGTGGCTCTGACTCGCCATTAATGACGGACTCATCAATCACGACTTTACTAACGTCTGTTGCAGATGGTAATTCGTACATGGTTTCAAGTAGCACGCCTTCAAGAATCGAGCGTAAGCCACGAGCACCTGTTTTACGCTCCATTGCTTTTTTCGCGATAGCGCGCAGCGCATCTTCACGGAATTCAAGTTCAGCGTTTTCTAGCTCAAACAATGCTGCATATTGCTTGGTCAGTGCGTTCTTCGGTTCACATAGGATCTGAATCAACGCTTCTTCATCAAGCTCAGTCAGTGTTGTTGTTACAGGTAGACGACCAATGAATTCTGGAATGAGGCCGTACTTCACTAAGTCTTCAGGTTCAACTTGAGTAAATAGCTCACCTACCGTCTTCGATTCATTCTTCGAACGAACTTCAGCACCAAAACCAATACCTGTACCTGTTGCAACACGCTGCTCAATCACTTTGTCTAAGCCAGCAAAAGCACCACCACAGATGAACAGGATCTTAGATGTGTCCACTTGTAGGAATTCTTGCTGAGGATGCTTACGACCACCTTGAGGTGGAACCGATGCAACCGTACCTTCGATAAGTTTTAGTAGCGCCTGCTGAACACCTTCACCAGATACGTCACGCGTAATAGATGGGTTTTCAGCTTTGCGTGAAATCTTATCAATTTCATCAATGTAAACGATGCCGCGTTCCGCTTTAGCTACATCGTAATCACATTTTTGCAGAAGCTTTTGGATGATGTTTTCAACGTCTTCACCTACGTAACCGGCTTCGGTTAGTGTCGTCGCGTCTGCCATTGTAAATGGCACATCCAAGAATCGAGCTAATGTCTCCGCAAGTAGTGTTTTACCACTACCTGTAGGACCAATTAGAAGGATGTTACTCTTACCAAGCTCCACACCTTCGCTCGTTGTATCACCATTGCGTAAACGCTTGTAGTGGTTATATACCGCAACTGCGAGCACTTTTTTCGCGTAATCTTGCCCGATCACATAGTCATCAAGGTGTTCACGGATCTGTTTTGGCGTTGGTAACGCTTCAGATTCTTTCTTAGGGAGAACATCCTTGATTTCTTCGCGAATAATATCGTTACATAAGTCGACACACTCGTCGCAAATGTACACTGACGGACCTGCGATTAGCTTGCGAACTTCGTGCTGACTTTTGCCGCAGAAAGAACAGTACAGCAATTTACCGCTGCCACTTTCTTTGCTTTTATCTGTCATTCGCTAACCTCTTAGCCTTTACTCTTCATGAATGAGTGTATATCAATTTTTGCCAAAATGCGCTGGCTAATTACTCGCCACGGTGGCTTAACACTGCATCCACGATACCGTATTCCACAGCCTGCTCTGATGACATGAAGTTATCACGATCAGTATCGCGCTCAATGACTTCAAGAGGTTGGCCTGTATGTTCTGCTAACAACTTGTTTAGCTTCTGTTTAATCGTCAGGATTTCCTGAGCATGGATTTGGATATCAGAAGCTTGACCCTGGAAACCACCCAATGGTTGGTGGATCATTACACGAGAGTTAGGCAGTACGTAACGCTTACCTGGCGCACCACCTGCAAGCAGGAAGGCACCCATTGAACATGCTTGACCCATACACACAGTGCTGACATTTGGCTTAATGAACTGCATGGTATCGTAAATAGACATACCAGCTGTTACGCTGCCGCCTGGCGAGTTGATGTATAGGAAAATATCTTTATCTGGATTTTCAGATTCTAGGAAAAGTAGCTGAGCCACGACAAGGTTTGCCATGTGGTCTTCCACTTGACCCGTTAAAAAAATCACGCGCTCTTTCAGCAGACGTGAGTAGATGTCGTAAGAACGTTCGCCTCGGGAAGTTTGTTCAACCACCATTGGTACTAGCGCGTCCATAATTGGCGACATTGCATTTTTTTCTTGGTAGCTCATATTCTTATGTCCCTAAAATAAATGGCCCGGATGATGACTATCATACGGACCATTGTTAGCAGAATAGTTAACGTTAAGTCAACCTTCTACGCAAGATATTGCTTATTAAGCAGCAGGTTGTTGTTGGTTAAGTAGCTCGTTGAAGCCTACTTCTTTCTCAGAAACCTGTGCTTTAGCGATGATCGCGTCGATTGCTTGCTCTTCTAGAGCTACGTTGCGCATGTTGTTCATCATTTCTTCGTTTTGCTCGTAGTAAGCAATAACTTCTGATGGATCTTCGTATGCAGTAGCCATTTCTTCGATTAGCGCTTTAACTTTCTCGTCGTCCGCTTTTAGCTCTTCAGATTTGATTACTTCACCTAGTAGAAGACCAACAACTACGCGACGTTTAGCTTGTTCTTCGAACAGTTCACGTGGAAGCTGAGCAGCAGCTTCTGGGTTACCACCGAAGCGTTGTGCAGCTTGTTGACGTAGAACTTGGATTTCTTGCTCGATAAGCGCTGATGGTACGTTGATGTCGTTTTGCTCAACTAGACCGTCAATCGCTTGCTCTTTGATGCGGTTCTTAACAGCTTGCTTAAGTTCGCGTTCCATGTTCTTACGAACTTCAGCTTTAAGTGCTTCAACACCACCTTCAACAACACCGAACTTAGCAACGAACTCGTCGTTTAGTTCTGGAAGTTCACGAGCTTCAACTTTGTTCACTTTGATTGCGAACTTAGCTGCTTTACCTTTTAGGTTTTCAGCGTGGTAATCTTCTGGGAAAGTCACGTCGATGTCGAATTCCATACCAGCAGTTTTACCTGCGATACCGTCTTCGAAACCAGGGATCATGCGACCAGCACCCATTTCTAGAGGGAAGTTCTCAGCTTTACCGCCTTCGAACTCTTCACCGTCGATAGAACCAACGAAGTCGATGCTTACACGTTTGCCATCTTCTGCTGCTTCTTCAACTTCAACCCAAGTTGCTTGTTGCTTACGTAGAGTATCGATCATCTCTTCTACGTCTGCATCTTTAACTTCTGTTAGTGGTTTTTCAACAGTGATGCTCTCTAGGCCTTTAAGCTCAACTTCTGGGTAAACTTCAAAAGTTGCAGTGAAAACTAGGTCTGAACCTTCTTTGTTCTCTACAGGAGCGAAAGTTGGAGCGCCAGCTGGGTTGATTTTCTCTTTAACGATAGCTTCGATGAAGTGGCGTTGCATTACTTCACCAAGAACGTCTTGACGTACTGCTTTGCCGTACATCTTAGCAACCATTTTTAGAGGCACTTTACCCTTACGGAAACCATCGAAACGACGGTTTTTAGCGATGTTGCGTAGTTCAGCTGTTACAGCGTCTTCGATGTTTGCAGCTGGAACAGTAATGTTTAGACGGCGCTCTAGGCCCTCTAGCGTTTCAACAGTAACTTGCATTATATATAAACCTCTAAAGTGGCTCGGTTTTCCGAGCGTATGAGCGAAACTCAGAGGAGCTTACGCTTCATCCTTGTGTAGTGTTCTGTCCGAACACCTAATTTAAAATCGAGTATCGATACTGGTTGTCAGTACCGGACTAATCAGTGATATCTTCGATAAAATAACCAAAGGTATCTCCTATTAGCCTCAGGACAGAATTTTTAGACGCGACATTCTAGCGATCTGTCGCAACCCTGTCGAGCCAATAGCCACTATGTGGACATTGTCTGCGCTAAATTCTCGAATGCTGACCCATTTTTTCTTCAAAAATGCGATTCAAACACCGTCTAAGTATCGTCAGCATATCTAGAATGGGGACAATAGCGACTTTTTCAAGAGAATCGACCGGTTTTTTTATCGAAAAGCCTAAAAAGAGATCTTGCTCTTGTTTTACTCCACAGAGTTGAAAACTAAATCCCTAATCCTCCCTACAAACTATTAACATTTTCTTACGTGACCAAAGGAAAGGTTTAAGGAGTGTAAGGATGTCGCAAAAAAACCGGATTCTGCTGACTTTTTTTGCCTTCTATTTCCTTTGCGCAATCATAGGTGGTCATTGGGTTTGGCAGACTAGTTATCAATCATTACTTGATAAACACCAGTCACAACTTGAGCAATTTTCTAGTCATATTAAAAACAAACTCGACAAATACGCCCATATCCCTAACCTTCTGGCCAAAGATGACCCTCTCCATCAAGCGTTACTGCATCCAAATAACAGTGCCCAACTGGAACTCACCAATCGGTATTTAGAATCCGTTAATGACGTGATTGAAGCGGCAGATACCTATTTAATCGATCAATGGGGTACGACGATCGCGGCCAGCAACTGGCGTAAAGAGCGATCTTTTCTTGGACGAAATTTTGCGTTCCGCCCTTATTTCAAACAAGCAATCGTTGGGGAACGAAGCCAATACTACGCGCTGGGTTCGACTTCGGGTAAGCGTGGCTACTACTATTCTTATCCGATCATATACGCGGGCGGCGTCCTTGGTGTGGTCGTGGTTAAGATGGACTTGAGTAAGATAGAAGACAACTGGCAGCAGCCAAATAGTGTGTTCGTCGCGAGCGATCCGCACGGGATTGTTTTCATGAGCAGCCGAAGTGATTGGCTACTCAAAAGCTTACAACCACTGACTGAGAATGAAAGAAAACAAGTTTGGGCAAGCCGACAATACCTTGATGAGCCAATTGAAACTCTAGGATTGGTGGGCAATGTGGAGGAAACGCATTCTGAGCTTAAACAAGGTTACCCATATAACAACGGGACCTTGGTGGTCTCTTCGTTGCCCCTACCAGAGCTCAAGCTGACCATCCGTGTACTATCTCCCAAGCAGTCTATCGTCTGGCTCACTATGGGTTACATTTTTGTACTTACTCTTGCATTCACCGTATTGTTTTTAATTGGCCAGCTCATCTATCACCGTCAACAACGCCACTTACAACTTGAGAGAATTCAACAAGAGGCCAATCAAAAACTTGAATATCAAGTCATGGCTCGCACCGCAGAATTGCAAGCAGAAATCGCCCAGAGAATAGAAACCGAACAAACACTTCGCCTAACGCAAGACGAACTCGTTCAAGCTGCGAAACTAGCAGTATTGGGGCAAATGTCAGCCAGTATCAGTCATGAACTGAATAATCCACTTGCGGCCATTCGCAGCTTTGCTGAAAACGGCAAGCTGTTCCTCCAAAAAGAAAAATATGAGCGAGTGGAAGATAATCTAACTCGCATCTCAGCCCTCACTGATCGTATGGCAAACATCAGTCAGCAGCTTCGTTCTTTCGCTAAAAAAACCAGTGGAAACGAGCTGGCTCAATCTCGTTTGTTTCCAGTAATTGCCTCAGTCAAAGAGCTGATGAAACCCGCACTTAAATCTGCACGTGTCACGCTAGAAACGCAGGTACCAGAGCACGATGTTGAAGTTCAGATCAATATCATTCAACTTGAACAAGTGTTGGTTAATTTGCTGACCAATGCGATAGAGGCTCTCAAAGAGCAACAAGACAAACAAGTACAGTTATCCGTAGAGCAAGACGAACATGCCGGTTTGATTTGGATTCATGTAGATGACAATGGTCCAGGGCTTGGAGATTTCTCACTTTCGGACTTATGTGAGCCTTTCCTAACTACCAAACAAAATGGGTTAGGTTTAGGGCTCTCTATCTCGCAACAAATCTTAGCCAGTATGAACGGAAGATTATGTGCCCAAAATCGAGAACAAGGCGGAGCTCGATTTTCATTGTGTTTACCTATCGCTCCTAACAACACAGAACAATCAAAAGGATGAGATCATGTGTCAGGTGTTTTTTATTGATGATGAAGCCGATCTTAGACTGGCAATAGAACAAACGTTTGAATTGGCAGATATCGATGCCACATTCTTTCCAGACGCTGAATCTGCCTTACTCGCCATTAAGCAGGGAGCCGAGCCAGGTGTGGTGATTACCGATATTTGCTTACCCGGTATTTCAGGGATGGATTTACTGAATACCCTTGTACGAAAAGACACCCATCTTCCCGTGATTATGATTACTGGTCATGGCGATATATCAATGGCGGTTAATGCGTTACACCAAGGAGCGTATGATTTTATCGAAAAACCATTCCCACCTGAGCACCTAGTTGAAACCGTCAAGCGCGCCATTGAGAAGCGCCAATTAACCGTTGAAAACGAGAAGTTACGCCTGTCTCTCAAGGCAAGTAAAACGCTCGGACCTCGTGTTATCGGAGAAACGTCTAGCATTCAAATGTTACGCGAAACCATTGCTCACATCGCCGATACTGATGCAGATATCTTATTGTTTGGCGAGACTGGTACAGGTAAAGAGTTAATCGCCCGCTCTTTGCATGAGCAAAGCTCTCGACGGAACCAAAACTTTGTCGCAGTAAATTGTGGTGCAGTACCAGAGAATTTGATTGAGAGCGAACTCTACGGGCATGAAAAAGGCGCATTTACTGGCGCAGAAAGCCGCCGTATCGGTAAATTTGAATTTGCTCAAGGCGGTACACTTTTCTTGGATGAAATCGAGTCAATGCCAATCCAAGCCCAAATCCGTTTACTGAGAGTACTGCAAGAGCGTGTGATTGAGCGTGTCGGCTCGAATGAACTCTTGCCCTTAGATATTCGAGTGATTGCCGCCACCAAAGTCGATTTGAAACGCGCTGCTGAAGAGGGAACCTTTCGCCAAGATCTTTACTATCGACTGAATGTGGTTACCTTAGATCTCCCGCCACTGCGTGAACGGAAAGAAGACATCCCTGCCCTCTTCCATCATTTCCTATTGGTAGCAGCTTCACGTTACGGTAAAAGCTCTCCTAGCTTGTCATCCCACGACCTCGCCCAACTGATGAACCATGACTGGCCAGGCAATGTTCGCGAGCTAAGAAATGCAGCAGAGCGTTTCGTGCTATTGGGTAAATTAATTCAGTTAGGAGAATCGACTCCGGTTGCCAAGCCTTCTTCAAGTCTTGCAGAACAAGTAGCAGAGTTCGAGAGAGCAGCCATTGAAGGCGCATTACTGGAAAATAACGGCAGCATTAAACAGACAATGGCACAATTGAATGTGCCTCGAAAAACTCTGTATGACAAAATGCAACGCTATCAAATAGATAAAGAGCTCTATAAATAAAACGATTCTCAAGGATTGGTATTATATCCAACTTGAATCATAATTTTTAATAATTGATTCATCATGGTTGTTACGGATATGAACGAGAAAGTTAGAATACCGATCATTACAGATACCGTGATGGTAGACGGGCAATATCAAGAAGAGAGACGTTCAGGCGAGGAGCGGCGCAAGAATAAAAAGAAGTGGCGAAGCTACGAGCGGCGAGTCCACCCAGACCCTCGTAGGCCTAGCTACAAACCCATAGACGAAGAGGTGTGAATCATCACACCTCTTTTGTTTTTCTTCAAATATCTGGTGCCATTATTTAGTGATGATTTCTGGCCCCATCAAGGTCGTTGGTAACCAAGTCGACACCCATGGCACGTACGTTACAATAATGAGGAATAGGAACATCACCGCCACCCATGGCAGTGCGGCTTTTACGACATTCATCATCGACATTTTGGCGACACCTGCAGTAACAAACAAGTTAAGCCCAACAGGTGGTGTTATCATACCTATCTCCATATTCACCACCATCATAATACCTAAGTGAATTGGGTCGATCCCCAGTGCTATCGCAATCGGGAACACCAGTGGTGCAACAATGATCAATAAGCCTGATGGCTCCATAAACTGACCACCAATCAACAGCAATACGTTCACCACAATCAAGAAGGTGATTGGTCCTAGACCAGCTGACATCATCGACTCTGTGATCATTTGCGGGATGCGTTCTTCCGTGAGAACGTGCTTCAAGATTAACGCATTGGCAATAATGAAAAGCAGCATGATGGTGAGTTTACCCGCTTCATACAGCGTGTGTTTGGTGTCTTTATGAACGAAGGTTTGGAAGATTTTAACGAGCGCAGGTTTAGTGTTTTTCTTGTCTGCAAATGGCCCCATGTCCTGGTATACAAAGTTGGCAATAAAGAACGAGTACACAGCAGCAACTGCAGCGGCTTCTGTTGGGGTGAAAATACCGCCATAAATACCACCGAGAATGATCACCACCAGCAACAAGCCCCAGCTTGCATCCTTAGCTGCATCAAACGTCTCTTTCCAACCGACAAATGGTTGTTTTGGCAGGTTCTTAATACGGGCCGCAATATAGATCGCTATCATCAACATGACACCCGCTAGCAAACCGGGAATCACACCACCGAGGAACATACGTCCAACTGATACATCGGTCGCGGCAGCGTAAACCACCATAACGATAGACGGCGGAATCAAAATCCCTAGCGTACCTGCGTTACAAATTACGCCGGCCGCAAACTCTTTTGAGTAACCGTTTTTGATCATACCTGCGATAACAATACTACCTATGGCAACAACCGTTGCAGGTGAGGAACCTGACAACGCGGCAAACATCATACACGCTACAACCGAAGCCATCGCCAAACCGCCGCGGAACCAGCCTACAATGGCAATGGCGAAACGAATGATACGCTTTGCTACGCCACCCGTCGACATAAAGCTTGAAGCCAATATAAAGAATGGAATAGCCAATAGCGTGTAGTGGCCCGCGAATGCATTAAACAGCGTTTGAGCAACTGACGCTAAAGAGGCATCCGAATGCATTAAAAGGAAAAGAACACTGGAAAGGCCCAGCGAAATAGCAATTGGCACGCCAACCAGCATAAAGCCAATTACCATCAAAAATAGAAATAAGATATCCATGGCTTATTGCTCCTTGTTTTTAGCGTCTTGCGAGGCCTTTGGAGCCATTACGTCTTCAGCGTCGCTCATCTCAGCTTTAAGAGATTCGAGCTCTTCCTCCGCTTCATGTCCTGCAATCAAGCGATCGAGCTTACCAGTAGCGATTTGCCACGTGACTTGAACAAATCTAGACGTTAGTAGCGCCATTCCAAGTGGCAAAGCGAAGTAAGGAATAAAACGTGGCAGCTTTTCATAACGCTCTCCCTCATTTAACCAATCGGCCATGAACTGGAGTATTTCAGGCATCGGAATATCGTCCGTTTCATACCACGCTCGGTCAGTAGCGAACGGATACCAGTAGTTCCAAGCGCCAATTAACAGCAAAATAGAGAAGGCTAAGCAACACATTGCTGCAAAAAGCGCCAGGGCTTTTCGTTTACCTTCCGGAACGATGTTAATAATGACATCGACACCAATATGAAAGTGTTTTTTCACACCATAAGATGCGCCAACCAACACCATCCATGCGAACATGAAAACGGTGAGCTCAAGCGCCCAAAGAATATTGTCGTTAAAGACATAACGAAAGATGACATTGGCAAAGGTCAGCAAGGTCATGGCACCCAAGAAGAAAGCAATCAAAGTCTCTTCAATGGCATCGGTGATTCGTCCAGCCTTGGCAAAAAAAGTCTGTTCCATAATTACATCACGTCGTCTGTAGGGGGGAAAGAGCCCCCTCTGTTTGAGAGGGCTAAATGTGCTAGGTGTTATTATTTTTGGTTAGACGCCAAAGCGGCTTCGATTAGGTCAGAACCAATGTCTTTTTCGAACTTCTTCCATACTGGTTGAAGTGCAGTGATCCATTCTTGACGCTGTTCTGGCGTTAGAGTACGAACCACACCACCTGCTTCGATGATATTGTTCTTATTCGCAAGGTTTACTTTGGTTGACTCAGCATTACGCTGCGCAGTTACCTCTTGAATAATGGTATTTAACTGCTCGCGCTGATCATCTGGTAGGTTTTCCCAGAAGTCGTTTGACGTCACAACTAAGTAATCCAGAATTCCGTGGTTCGTTTCCGTAATGCCATCTTGAACTTCGAAGAATTTTTTGCCGTAAATGTTTGACCAAGTATTTTCTTGACCATCAATAACCTTGGTTTGCAAGCCGCCGTAAACTTCTTTGAACGACATTTTTTGTGGGTTAGCACCTAGCTGCTCAAACTGAGCAACGAGTACATCAGAGGCTTGAACACGGAACTTAAGTCCTTCAGCATCAGTTGGAGAAATGAGCGGCTTGTTGGCTGACATTTGCTTCATGCCGTTATGCCAAAACGCAATGCCTTGTAGGCCACGACGTTTCATTGAATTTTTCAGCTTTTCACCCGCTTCCGAGTTTTGGAAACGGTCAACCGCGTCGACATCATCGAACAAGAAAGGAAGATCGAAAAGGCGGTACTTCTTGGTGAATTTCTCAAACTTAGAAAGAGAAGGAGCAGCGAGTTGAACATCACCATTCAGTAGCGCTTCCAACACTTTGTCATCATCATAAAGAGTTGAGTTAGGAAACACCTGCATACAGACTTTACCGTTCATCTCTTCGTTGACGCGCTTTTCAAGTAACGAAGCCGCGATGCCTTTAGGGTGTTTGTCCGCATTCGTTACATGGCTAAACTTGATGACCGTTTCACCCGGGTCACAATTTGCGGCAGCATTAAAACTGGTAACAGCAAGTGCAGAGACAGATAGTAGAGTTAGAGGCTTAAACATTATTATTCTCCTTGTTGAATCACATCCCATCCCGTCAATGAGTAACTAGGTGTTAGGCGATGGGTACGGATGTTCAACAAAGAGCAATTAATGGACCATGTTAAAATTTATATGTATTTCAATAAATTAACATAGCCCATTAACATGAATCCGAAGTGTAACGAGTGAATTCCACCCAAGAAAAAGATACAAATGGGTGGGAAATGACCCATTTATGAAGAACAGCTTATCTCCATTTTCTTCCCCCATTCCGGCGGCAATTTCGCGTAATCATCAAACTCGGGTTGCTCATCAAATGGGCGTTTTAACAGTTCGGCCAATCGGTGTAATTCGCTAAAGTCCCCTTCTTCCGCTTTATCAATCGCCAACTGAGCCAAGTAGTTACGCAAGATGTATTTGGGATTGGCTTGACGCATCTGTTTGCAACGCTGTTCGGTTGAAATCAGGCCCCCTAGTTCATCAACCTCTAGCTCACACCGAGCTAAGTACAGATCAAGCCAAGCTCGCGCAGCTTCTCGGTCGAGAAATAAATCGATTACGGCTTGGGAAGGCGCATTATCAAGGTTTGAGAGTGTTCTGAAGAAGCGAGTGTAGTCCGTTTTGTTCTGGTGAAGAAGCTCAAACATAGCTTCAAACAAACGCCCGTCTTCCGCTATCTTAGTTTTTAAGCCCAACTTCTCACGCATGAGGCGGCTGAACTGCTGGCTTAAATGAACTTCAAATTGACTCAACGACGATTCTAAATCTTCTCGTTCAACGAGTGGCGATAACGCATGCGCCAGTGCTGACAGGTTCCAAAGCGCAATTCTAGGCTGTTGATCAAATGCGTAACGACCCTGGTAGTCTGAATGATTACAAATGTATCCCGGCTCATAATCATCAAGAAAGCCAAACGGACCATAATCAAAAGTTTGCCCAAGAATTGACATGTTATCGGTATTCATCACGCCATGCGCAAAACCAAAAGCTTGCCAATATGCGATCATCTCGGCTGTTTTAGTCACGATGGCGTCAAACATCGCGGCATATGGTTTCTCCGCCGATGCACAATCAGCAAAGTGCCACTCAATCACCTTATCCGCCAACAGCTTCTGCTCTGCTAACTGGTTGGTGTAAAAGAAATGCTCAAAGTGACCGAATCGAACATGGGTTTCAGCCATTCGAAGTAACAAAGCGCCCGATTCCGTTTTTTCTCGATAAACAGGTGTATCACTGACCATCATACCGAGAGCACGTGTCGTGGGAACCCCAAGGCCCGCCATGGCTTCACTGCACAGGTACTCACGGATAGTCGAGCGTAATACCGCTCGCCCATCCCCCATTCGCGAGTAAGGCGTTAGCCCTGCACCTTTGAGGTGAAGATCAAACCAAGTACCATCCTGATGCTCAATTTCTGCCAACAGTAATCCACGTCCATCGCCCAAATCTGGGTTGTAAACGCCAAACTGATGGCCTGCATATTTCATCGCAAGAGGACGAAATTGTTCGAATTCA
Organism: Vibrio sp. 2132-1; assembly: GCF_033344315.1. NCBI lineage: Bacteria > Pseudomonadati > Pseudomonadota > Gammaproteobacteria > Vibrionales > Vibrionaceae > Vibrio > Vibrio sp. 2132-1. Next base: position 35,197 of record NZ_JAWPON010000016.1, read on the forward strand.
CTTAGCCCAGAAAAAACCGCCAATAACTCATCGTTTTGCTCTGCTGGTAAACCAAACTGCTGTGCAAACTCACCATTCCAAGCGACCCAGCGAGTGTTGTCCAAGGGTTGTGGCTCGACCAACGTATAGAACGCTGACGGTAATTGACTAAAGCGATGGGTGAAATTAACCCGTTGCCAAATGGACATGTAGGGTTCCTTAATAAAAAGAAGTACTGTTGTGAGTATACGTGTGAATGTCCCTGTCATTCAGCCATGAAATGGACATGGGTATTTTGCGTGAATAACGCGAAGGCGGCAGGAAGGTATCAACCTGCCGCAGACCATCTCCTAAACGGAGGTATCATGTAAAAACGATCAAAGGGTTAAGCGGAAAATTCTTCACCCGTTTTTGGTGGCTGTGATGGCGTATCAAAACGAGCGCGTTCGATATCCACTACCGTTTTATAGCTCAACGATAACAATGCCAGCTGGTACGCGCCAAAAATACCATAGGCCACACCGACGAGGCTCAACATAAAGAGATTCGTAAAGTGGCTAAAGATCAGCTGACTGAGCAAGCCCGCACCCAATGGAATTAGTCCCATCAAAATGAATACTTGTTTGTTGTATGGTCTGCTCTGGTTCCACGAACGAAGCAAGCTTCGCGGCTGATGATCCATTGCTGTCGCTGGCAACACAAATGACCATCGCGCCATTACCCAATAGCCAGGAATGCTTGCAATCGTTGTGATAATAGCCATAGCAACAAAGTCGGCTTCACCACTTTCTGCAATGTAGATAAACGACAACACAAAGATCGGGATACCAATAACGAGCATCATCATCAGTCCAAACAGTATCCACCAGCCTATGAAACGGAATTCTCGAGCTGACAAACGACATACATCCAACGCCGAGTGCATGTAATCGCCGACTAAATAAATTCGATGCACACGCACAGCCGCCATAGCGGCAACAAGTGAGTACAAAATAATTGTGACGAAATAAAATCCTGAGACATTGCCTTCTTGAACGTTCGCTTGATCTTGCCCCGTCATTTCAGGATACATAAAAGCAAAAATTGAGTGCACGATAATCAACGGAATACAAGCAATAACAATTGCGAGTAGATTCCTTCTGACCATCACTGCCGCTTCTCGGCATATTTCCGAAACAGAAAAGCCCTCGGTAGACATATAACATCCTTAGTTCATAAAAATCGGCCCCTAGGGTAACCGCAGAGTAGAAAAATCGCTTTAAAAATAATGAGAAACACATCTCATAAGATAATGAGAACGAAACCAAAATAAATCAGATAAAAAATAAGCCACTCAATGTGAGTGGCTTATACCGCAATTCAATACCGTTTTAGACGCGACGTCGCCAGCCTAATGTTGCAAGTAACATCAAAGCCCAATAAGAAACACTGCCGCTACCTTCAGAGTTCTTGAATGTCGTTGTCTTCAAAGAAGCAACAACCGTCACGATAACTTCACCCGTAGCAGTGGCACCATGACCGTCTGAAACCGTATATTGCAGCTTGATGCCGTCAGTAGGGCTATCCGGTGCTTGAAAACGGATTTTGCCATTCTCTACACTCGCACTTCCCACACCCGTTACGTTCTGTACACTTTCTACAACCAGTTTATCGCCGTTCACATCCGAATCATTGCTCGCTACATCAATCAGAATACTTTCACCAACGGCAACGGTCGCCGTATCTGCAAGCGTAAGTGGCGCTGCGTTTTTCATGGTTAAATCGACGGTAGCACTGGACGTTTCATTACTAGGATCAGTCACGGTTAAACGGAATGTCAGAACCTCACCAGCTTTTGCACCTTGAGGCACCGTAAAGCTTGTGCTAACACTGGTGGCATTGCCAAGAGAAACTGAAGTGCCAGCCAACTGCTCCCATTTATAACTCAACACATCACCATCAGCATCCGTACTATTTAACGCAGACAACGTGACTCGCTGCCCAACCGTCATGTCTTTATTATCAACATCAATCACAGCCACTGGCGCTTCGTTGCTGCCAAGCACTTCCACCTGCACATTCACGATTGAAGATGAGTACGCACCATCAACCGACAACAAACGATATTGGAAAGTGTCCAGACCAACGAAGTTAGCTTCAGGTTGGTACTGGTTGCCAGAGATGGTGCCGTGCTCAGGCTTCTGCACAATGTCCACATTGAACTGATACCCTACCGCCATGAAATCATTGTCCATCAGGTTCAGTTTGATTGGCGTATTTTTATTGGTTTGTAACGAATCAGATTTCGCTTCAACCAAGTTGCTCGCATCCACATTTAATAATGCTGCAAACGGAATATAAGAGAACCCGGCTTTTTCTAGACCAAACGTGCCAATCTCACTGTAATCACCAGTCCACATTACAGGTAGGGAGGCTTTTTCAGTTTTTAGCAAGCGACCGAAATCAAAGTTTGCATCAAATTGACCGCCTTCCAATTCAACGACCAATAAATGCTGACCCGCACTCAATTGGCTTGGTTGGGGGAATAAAATTCGAGATGACTTTTGGAAGTTACCTTGCTGTAAAAGCTCAGCGTTGTTTTGATTCAATATTAATCGATAGCCAATGTTTCCAGAAAATGGGAATCGCCAAACTCGATAAGTCATGTCACTTTGAGCGCTATCTCTTTGCGCGTAAAGTTGAAGACCATCAAGCTCTGTATCACTATTCAAGTCCAGTGACACCGCCAGAGTGTTACTCCCACTCGCGTACACATAACCTTGATGAAGAGAGTTCAGCCATGCTGATTTATTTGGTTCGTTTGTATGCTCAAGAGAAAAGCTACCGCCGTTGGTGTTGCTGGCAATGTTGGAAATACGAACCCCAGTATCAAACCCTGTGATCGCTCTCAGACCCGGGGTCGATGTATCTGAAATGACATCGCCACCATTAGGGTATAAATCGTCAGCGTCACTCCTACCATCATTTTCTAACTCATTCAGACCATCAGCCTGCATGATTTGAACCTGCATCGCGCCAACATCATTAAAGCGGTTCTGGACATTGACCGACGTCGCTAGGATACCTTCAGCCGCCAATGCTCGGTCGTAACCGCTAAAGGTGCGATTTTCCAAGTAAATACGTGGACCAAACTCTTTCAAGTACGGGTCGAGATACACCAGCTTGACATCGTCGTTGTTCACAGAAATAGGCGCTGGACTTTCATGAGTTACCGTTGGTACAACAAAACCAGCAGCGTGTTTGCTCCATGCACTCATGTTCACCGGAGTGTCACCAGCGTATGAATCTCCCGGTTTCTGCGCCCATGAACCGCCACCCATCACGCCCCAAGAGCCGATCGAGGCATCACTGTTCCTTGCGTACAAATCCGGTAAGCCAAGCATTAAGTGGCCAAGCTCATGTACGATCACGCCCAAGGTCGCTTGATGATCAACTTGATAGTCAGCGAACACACAATAGTCTGTGATCTTTTTACCATCTAGTGTGACATCATCGTGAGAGAATTTGTGCGGCCAAATAGCAGGACGGTTGAGAACCCCTGTTGAACGATCGCCCCCCGCAAAAATAAACATGACAGAGAGTTCTGACGGTTCTACGGTACCATTTTGATTGCTGTCGTAGGCCGAAAGATTAAAGTATGGATCCAGTTTTTGATAAGCCTCGGTGAAAACCGCATTCAACTTGGCGGTGCATGTCTTATCAGTAGAACTAGAGTGACAGTTAGGGTGGCTTTGTGCCACAGTCACATCTATCACACCGTCATTGGCGGTGCCGTAACTCTCAAGTGCAGGAACAACTTTGAATTTACCTTGAGAGTTTTTATCAAAGTAATCCACAACGCTTTGACCATTGGTATTAAATACGCGTTGCTCAAAATCATGCACCATTGCTTGGTCATCAAACGAAACTTGCACAACCAATAGGGGCTGCTGCTTCACCGTTGAACTGCTCATCGCCTGGTAACCTTGCGCCGAACGCAGTAGGTTTTTTCGTGCCATCGGCTCAATGGTTTTTAGAGAAGATAATTGCGGTTTAACTTGTAAATCCGGGCGAAACCTCGCCGACTCAGGTGGCTCACTCGACTGCGTTTTCACCACACCTGTCGAGATCAATATTGGCGTGTCTGACTCGCGCTGAATCTGCGCGAAAAACCAAACGCCGTCTTCCTGAAGTAAGGCATTGCCCTGCTTATCTTCAAACCAGTGGAAATCTGCCGTTCCACGTAGAATTGCCTCACTGGAGCTACCATCGCTCAACGCAATAGTATGCCAGACCGGTGATGGCGGAGTAGTTGCCATGCTCTTCCCTGCAAGAAGCGCAGTTAGCATAGCCATGGCGAGTGTGTTGAATTTCAAAGTACGGCTCCATCTTTTCGATTCGTTTAATACCAAGCACAGCCAGTACACAATAGCCCATAAACATAGAATGAAGTTGAGTGGCTAACGACTAAGGCTGGTATCAATTCGCTCAGATAACACAATATTATTTAGCATCACGTTACAAAAGCGTCGGATGCCCAAATACTTTTGTAAGTGTGGCTTCCGAGGGTATAAATTGAGTGAATGAATAGTATCGAAACAAAAGGAAGAAGGAATAAACTTCTGCGACTTTGTAGATAAAATTGGGCAACGTCCCACATATTTTATAAATGTACGAGCACTGCTATTAATCAGTGCTCGTTATGGTCGGTGGGGTGCAGATAAACGCTACTTTAACCTGTAAGAACGGCGTCTTCTGGGTACTTGATTAAGGTAGGTTCAGGGCGGGCTAACATGTAGGCAAGCGTGAGTGGCCCGATACGACCAATGATCATCACCACGATCATAATGTACTTGCCAGGTTCAGAAAGCTCTGCCGTCAAACCAGCGGTAAGTCCTACCGTCGCAAATGCGGAAATGGTTTCAAACATGACCTGATCAAAGCTTGCCTTCTCTGTGAGCATCAATAAAAACATCGCGCTCGTCAGAATGGCGCCGCTCACAACGATAATTGCCAATGACTTAGTCACAGTTTGCCAATTTATGGTTCGCTTAAACATAACCACATGTTTCTTTTGGCGTAAAAAGGTCCACGTAGCCATAAACGCAACAGCAAATGTGGAAACTTTAATACCGCCCCCCGTTGAGGTGGAACCCGCTCCAATTAACATCAGAACAATCATGACCAGTAAGGCCGGCTGGGTAAACAACGCCAAGTCAACACTATTAAACCCTGCCGTTCGCGCACTCGCAGATTGAAAGAATGCCGCCAACCATTGCCCTGTTGCAGGTAAAGACGCCATTGTGTTTGGGTTGCTTCGCTCAAGTAACCAAAACATCATCGTTCCGACTAAGAGCAATATCGGTGTCGCAATCAGCATGATTTTGGTGTGAAGATGCAAAAAGTGGAAACCTTTGCGCCAGTTTAGCCAGATGTCACCCACAACAGTAAAGCCAAGCCCGCCAAAAATGAATAGCCCCGCCAGTGTAAAGATAACCAACGGATCATTCACAAAGCTCATCATACTGTCAGAAAACAGCGCGAACCCAGCGTTGTTAAATGCAGAAATTGCATGAAACAAGGCGTAAAACATACCAGTCTTCCAGCCCATTTCAGGGACCCAGCGGATAGAGAGAAAAATAAACCCGATCGTTTCTGCAACAAGCGCGAAAACAACAATCCGCTTTACTAGTCGGTTTAGATTGACTTGCCGATCTTGCCCTAATGCTTCTTTCGCCAGCGCTTGTTGACGCAAACTCAAACGCACGCCGAACATATAGAGTAAGACCGCCGACAACGTCATCTGCCCCAACCCACCGATTTGCATTAAAAACATCAGCAAGATTTTACCCGCAAGCGTAAAGTGTTGCCCAGTATCGACAACACCAAGCCCTGTCACACTAATAGCGGACGTTGCGGTAAACAAAGCATCCGTTATCGACAGGCCCGTGACAGAAAAAACTGGCAAGGTTAGCAATACCGCAGAAGGCAGTAAAACACCGAGAAAACTGAGCAATATAATTCGCGGTTCGTTGCCTTTCGCTTTCTCTTGTTTACCATCTGGTGCGTAAAAAACACCTTTCTGATGAAAATACGTCATAGCGATTTTAATTTATTTGCTAGCGCATCTTGAGGGCCGACCACAATAATTAGGTCACCAATTTCTAGTGTGGTATTAAGGTCAGGTGCCTTGGTAATTTCTGGGCCCCGTTTAAACCCTAGCACTTGCACGCCATCGACTTTGCACAGAGCCAAATCACTTAGTGTCTTACCCATCCAACGAGAGCCAATCACAAACTCCGTCATAGCTAAGCCACTGCCTAATGGGTGGAACTCAAGAACCCGTTTATCGAGCATTTTACGCGCGACACGTATTCCCATGTCACGCTCAGGCATGATAATGTGGTCTGCGCCAATTTTTTGCAGAACACGAGCTTGGAAGCGGTCGTTGGCTTTAACCCATACTGACTTTACTCCCGCCTCTTTAGCAATCAATGTCGCAAGAATACTGGCATTGACATCCGCTCCGATGGCAATCATCACCATGTCGTAATCATCAAGTTTGAGCTCAGCAACCGTCTCTTCGTGAGTACAGTTAGCCACAACCGCCTGACTAACAAAACTGGCGGCTTCTTTAACTCTGTCTTCGTTGATGTCAACGGCTAAAACTTGAGCGCCTGAATCTTGTAACTCTTTACACACTGCCAAACCAAATCGGCCAAGACCAATAACGGCGAATTGCTTATCACCTGTTTTCATTTGTGCCCCATCTTATGCATTCATTAGCAAGCAAAAAAGTTTGCGCCCATTCCTTACCTTGTGCAAACCTGCGGACAGATAATTGACAAAAGCTTAACGCACCTTGATTCACTTTACGTGTTAAGCGTATGACACTGATTAACTTTTTCCTCATTACCGAATAGAAACCGTCGCGATGGCTACATAATTGGATGCCTTAAAACGCAAAAAGCCGCAAGAATGCGGCTTTTAGATCATGGGATAAACTGGCTATTTTGATTCGCGCTTATCGTGCGGTTTACGTTTATTCTTAGGCACGTAATTTAAAATTGAAATTGGTACTGGCTTTCTTGGCGCAAAACCTTCAATTTCCACTCGCTCTAGCAAGTGCCCTAAACGACTTTCAATCATGCAGAGGTTCTTAAAGTCGTCTTTTGAAACCAGTGATATCGCCTCACCTTTCGCGCCAGCACGACCTGTACGACCAATACGATGTACATACTCATCCGCTGGGTAAGGTAAATCGTAGTTGATGACAACTGGCAGATTATCAATATCAATACCGCGCGCAGCAACGCCGGTTGCGACTAAGTACTGGATTTCACCCGCTTTAAACTTTTCTATTAATTCCTGGCGAACACGCTGATTACGGCCACTGTGGAATGCTTCTGCCACAATGCCACGTTTCTCAAGTTGGCTTACCAGTTTGGCTGCGCCGTGTTTAGTTTCAATAAATACCAGTACTTGCGACCAGTCATTTTCTTTAAGCAAGTGACTTAACAGCGACGACTTCATGTCTTTATCGACGGTCGTGATCCACTGTTTAATATTTGATTTTGAGGCACTGTGCTTTGCAATCGTGATCTCTTCAGGATCAATAATCGCATTTTTCGCCAAGTCACGAACAGGGTTAGATAACGTCGCTGAGAACAGCAAACTTTGCACATGTTCTGGCATACAGTCGACGATTTTGTCGATCGCATCGATGAATCCCATATCCAACATTTTGTCGGCTTCATCAAGCACTAGCATTTCCACTTCATCAAAGTGAATCGCGCGTTGACCGTACAGATCAATCAAGCGCCCAGGCGTGCTTACCACAATATCGACACCCTCGATCAAGGCTTGTTTTTGTGGTGCATAATCCACACCACCAAACATCGCCATTGAGCGTAATGGTAAGTTTTTACCATAAGCTTCAATACTTTGATGAACCTGAAGCGCAAGTTCGCGTGTTGGCGTTAGGATAATCGCACGAGCGCGTTTTTTACGTTGCGTTTCGCCTCGACTAAGCTTTTCTAAGATTGGCAGAACAAAACTGGCCGTTTTACCTGTGCCCGTTTGCGCTGCTGCAATTAAATTGCGGCCACGCAATACGATTGGAATGGCTTTTTGTTGGATAGAAGTGGGTTTTTCATAACCTAGCGCTTTTACTGCATCAGCAATCGATGCGCTTAAACCAAGCTTAGAAAATGGCATAGAAAGGTCTCAACAGAGGAAATGGGCGCGTAGTGTATCAGAATCCCCGTGAAGTAACAGGAGGATTCATGCACGAAAAACTAGGAACATGACACAATCTTAGCCCATGAAATTGGGCTGCAAACCTTTTTCTAATTTTTGCCTCACTTTGTAGGAAACATCATTAAGCGTGATTTTCCCCGTGTTGTGGCGATCGATACCTGCATTCTGTCGATAGGCAATTGAGCCTTGTCTGAACAAAACGAAAGACGGCGGTTTACCAATCGCAACAGGGTAGAGAATGGCCATGTAAGCATCTTCTAAGCTATTAATTTTATTTCGATAGGGCCAATAGTACGCTTTCACATAGTCAAGTTGTTCAAGCGCGCTCATTCTCGCAAGAGTCTTTGTGTTCACTCCTAATGATTCTGCGGTAGAGGGCATAAATTGAATTAACCCTGTAGCCCCGCTTCCGGAGCCATTTTTGATGCTTGGACTGAAAGTTTCAGCAGTTTCAAATGCCATGCACGCCATAAGATGATTAGGATTGATCTTTAGCTCTTTACTAATACGGATGACTTTAGATTTGAACTCTGGAGAAACTTTGCCTCCCCACGCTACCGCGTTCTCGGGATCTGCAATCGAAGAGACCGTTGATGCGTCATGTTCTTCGACAATTTTAGAAAGTAGAGGAAGCGTTTGGCGTAGTCGATGGCTCGAACTCACCAAGCGAATTGATTTGGTAAGAAACTTGTCTTTTTTTTGGTGTAGTTTTTGGAACTTTACTAACTTATACAGTTGCTTATAAACCGTTTTCACAACGAAGCCGGATGTAGGGAACACTCCCAGAATGTAATCCATTTCCTACAAATTTAATATAAATATCAGCAACAGGAATTCTAGATGTGATCAATGTCACCATAAAAATTCTCAAATTCGATACACACCGATGTAAGTGGTCAATGTGTCTCCAACACGCTAGAAGTAAAAGTAAAGAGGCATTAAAAAGGTCTTACTAATTTTTTGGTAAGACCTAGGTTTACTGATTCTCGGATAAGCGAATGTATATTCTTACAGTTCAGCTTCCCGAACCAGTTCTGCAAGCGTCGACAAACGCTGCTCACTTTGTTTTACGTAAGGATTATTCGTATCCCAAGCATATCCAGCCAAAATCGCACTAATCATCTGTTTAATACGTGGGTTCGGGTTTTGATAGAAAATCACATCTTGCAACGTGCCGTTGTACCAGCCTTCCACATAAGTGCGGAATGTGTTCACTCCCACCATTAAGCGTTGCGAGTACTCTTCTTGCCAATCAACCTTTTCACCATTCAGCTGACGAACCACGCAGTCCGCTGCAAACTCTGCCGATTTCATGGCGATAGTGACACCCGATGAAAATACAGGATCAAGAAACTCACCAGCATTACCAAGCAACGCGTAGTGCTCTGTCGCTAAACGTTTGACGTTAGCAGAATAGCCACCCAACTCGCCTGCTGGATTCGGGTAATTCGCATTTCGCAATAAAGCAGCCAAACCCGGCTCTTCATTGGCTAACTGCTGCAACGCTGCAATCTTATCTTCTGGGTATTGTTCGAAAAATTCTGGCTCACCCACCACACCAAACGAACAAGTACCATTAGAGAATGGGATTAGCCAGTACCATACGTCGTGATTTTCAGGATGAACTGAAATTAAAATTTTGTTGCGATCGTATTCCGGCTCTTGGGGAGAGATATGATCTTCGATATGGGTAAAGATCGCTTTTCTAGGCGGAAGACAAGAAGGTTCTTCTAGCTCCAACAAGCGTGGCAAAACACGCCCAAAGCCACTTGCATCCAGCACAAAATCTGCTTCGATTTGATAAGCCTTCTTATTTGAGTCGAGCACTTCTAATCGAGACTTTTTCCCTTCAAACGCTAGGTTGAGCAGTTCATGCTGATAGCGAATCTCTACGCCTTGCTCTTCAGCGCTATCTGCCAATACTTTATCAAAGTTGGCACGTTGAACCTGAAACGTCGTGCCCGGTCCTGGCGTGTATTTGTTTGTAAAGTCGAACTGGGTGTATACACCATGACGACGAAATGCAGCACCATCTTTATACTGGAAGCCAAACTGCTTTACTGCATTGGTCATTCCTGCTTGTTCAACAACTTCCATACATGCAGGGAGTAGGCTTTCTCCTATGGAAAAACGTGGAAAAGTCGCTTTTTCTAAGACAACAACATCTATGCCACGCGATTTTAATAACGCAGAAACGGTTGAACCTGATGGCCCCGCTCCTACGACAACAACTTGCTTGAGCTCTGTTTTCATTCTGAATTTAGTTTGCTTGTAGTTTTAATAAGGTATGACCAAGGCCAATATTGTCGGTTCTTTCAACGACAGATAAACCTGCCGCTTCGACAATTTCTAAGAAATCATCACTGCGATAAAAGCGACTATTACCGTTAGCTAAACAGGTAAAATAAAGAGAAGTGGCATTAAGGCTATAGGAAGCTCCCGCGTATTTTTGAGCATCCCAAAACAGCTCCAATACGTAAATAGTATCTCCCTTCGTTAACTGGGCTTTAACTTTTTTAAGGATATTGAGGATCTCAATTGGGGAAAAGCAATCCAAGAACTGGCTCATCCACCAAACGTCAGCATGCTCCGGCAATGTTTGTGCTTTATCAAGCATGTTTGCAGGGTATGGACGTACACGCTCGACGAACTGGTTTTCTGAAACATTCTTCATCGCTACTTCTAATTGCTGCGGTAAATCAACAATCGTCACTTGAACGTCAGGGTCATGTTTACAACACTGAATCGCCCATTTTCCCGTATTTCCGCCAATATCCACAAGATGCTTTGGCTTGCTTGCAAATACCTCTTTAAGCAGAAGTGGGAACGAGCGATCCGAATAGAAATGATCGAACTTAAACCAGCTCTGTTTGGCTTGTTCTGGTAACGTCGATAGACCTTGATAGATGGTCTCCCAATTGCCCAACTCTTTCAAACCTGACGGTTTACCTTCTTGAATTGCTTCCGTCAAATGCATCATCGCGGCGTAACAAACATCTGCCGTAAAATCCATATTTGCATTCGTCATACCATCATGAAGAAGGTAAAAACCAAGGTTTGCAAGCGAATAGTTAGGTCGTTCCCATAAAACAATATGCGCACTAATCGCCATATCCAACAGTACTTTAACACCATATTCTGATACTCCCGTTTTCTCGGCAATATCTGTGGCACTCATGCCTTGTGCGCCAGCGCTGTCTAAAGCGGCTAAAATACCTAAATCTCGAAGCGTTTTGGCGGTCTGGAACACGATTGGTGCAAAAGATAACTTCTGAGCTTCTGTCTTCGCTTCAAAAGCATTAAAAGGGTCATTATTTTGATTTAACACGGAAAAACCTAACTGCAATTAATAGTTTTATTGTTGAGATTGATTGCCCAACAATGCAATAGCTCGCTGAATATCAACATTCAAGTTGTTTACCCAACGATTGTAATTGCGGTGGATTTTGCCATCACTTGCTTTGAGATTTACTGAGTTGAGATAAATAATTGAGTAATATTTATTATTGTATGGGATTTTTACTTCTGCAGAGTGTTTACGAACGTGGATTTTTGCAATAAGAACACCAGGGCTTACTTCTTCGATCGTCCAGCCTCGGTTAGTTGCTGATTGCACTATGGCCATTTTTACTTGTTTATTTTGAAGATCATAAGCAACTGGAGTATCCTCCACATTCATTACAGGTTGTACTCGTCCACAACCAACAAGAAGCAAAGTTAATAATAACGAGACATACAGCTTAAAACGCGACATGATAATTTCCTTTTTATTGTGAATTTGGGTCAACCCCAATTTGTATCGAGCTGTAAAATAAACAATTTAACCCAATATGCCAAACTCGAAGATCAACATTTCGTTCAATATTGATGCGTGGACAGCGAATTCATTCGGTTTATCCGAATCCAATGAATGGAAACAATGGGCAACAGAGATAAAATGGCCAGAAGATGGCAAAATCAATGTTGCAAATATTCCTGCGATGATGCGCAGAAGAATGAGCCCACTCAGTAAACTGGCGGTACAAACTGCAATCGAAATGCTTAATCAACATCAAGTTGATTACCTTGTATTTTCAAGCCGTCATGGTGAACTGCATCGCAGCGTCGCACTAGTTGAAGATATAATTAATGGAGAAGAGGCGTCTCCGATGGCTTTTTCTCAATCGGTGCACAATACCGCCGCAGGGCTTGCCACTATCGCAACTAAACAACCCATTCCCCTAACTTCTATCGCTGCGGCAGAAAACACATTCCAAAGCGCAATATTAGAAGCATGGCTGTTTTTGTCCGACAATCCTGACAAAAAAGTACTGCTTGTTGATTTTGATGAGCCTATGCCTGACTCTTATTTAGAATATGAAAACCAACAATACCAAGGGTTTGGACTTGGCTTAATACTTTCTCATGGAGACAATTTCGCGATACAAAGCTCCATAAACGCAGAACGTTCCGGTCATCCTCTTCCTCAAGGTTTAGTATTTTTGCAACAATACTTGTTAGATAAAAGCCAGTGGACTATTTTCGCTCCGCATCAAGCTTGGGAATGGCACAAAAAATGATTCACTTAAATCAGTATTGGCGTGTGCTAGCAACAGGCTTTTGTTTTTCAGTATTTGGGTTAGGTGGTTTAGTACTGAGCTTCATTGTTATTCCGACCATTCGTATTTTTGTTTCAGACCAAACGGAACGCGAATATAAAGTTCAGGGTGCGATTCGATATTCATTCAACACATTTTGTAAATTGATGAAGTTGAGTGGCGCAATCGATTATCAAATTATTGGTGCCGATATTCTTCAACAAGATCGTAATTGTTTAATTGTTGCCAACCACCCTAGTTTAATCGATTACGTTCTCATTGCTTCACAATTAAATCGCTGCGACTGTTTAGTAAAATCGGCAATATGGTCGAATCCTTTTATGAAGCACATCGTAAAAGCAGCCGGATATATTCCCAATGAAGCACCGGATGATTTATTAGCACTTTGTGATGAACGATTTAACAAAGGCAACGTGTTGCTTATATTTCCTGAAGGAACAAGAACAACACCAGGTGTAGAGCCGAAATTACAACGCGGTGCAGCACAAATTGCGGTAAGAACAGAACGAGATTTAAGAGTTGTCCATATTACGGTAACGCCAAGTTTCCTCACAAAAGAGAAAAAATGGTATCAAGTACCGGCAACAAAGCCCTTTTTCAGGGTTGAAGTTAAGGATAAAGTTGAGATTACCCCCTTTATAAAGCAAACTACGTCGCCGACAATAGCGGCGCGACGCTTACAACAGCACCTAGCTGAAAACATTTTTCCAGAAAACTTTTATTAATAAGCAGGTCCCAGTGGAACAGTTACACAACGACATTAAGCAACTTATTATTGATGCTTTAAACCTTGAAGATTTAACCGTAGATGATATTGAAACGGATGCACCACTTTTTGGTGATGGACTTGGCTTAGATTCTATCGACGCGCTTGAGCTTGGACTCGCAATAAAAAAACAATACAACATCGTTATTGATGCCGACGACTCAAATACGCGCGAACACTTTGCGTCTGTAGCAAATCTAGCGAAATACGTTTCTTCTCAAACTAATGAATAAGTTGTAGGTATATTCATGACTGATGTAAATAAAGATCAAGTATTTGAACAAGTTAAAGATGCGCTTGTTGAGCTGTTCGAAATTGACGCAGCCGACATTCAATCAGATGCGCACTTATACCAAGATCTCGATCTTGATAGCATTGACGCCGTTGATTTGGTCGTACACCTACAGAATGTCACTGGCAAAAAAATCAAGCCAGCAGAGTTTAGTGCAGTAAGAACCGTTGACGATGTGGTTAACGCTGTCACTGAATTATTGAAGGAAAGTTAATGCGCCAATTGCTGACTGGTCTGTCTGCAATTGTACTGTTTGCCTACCCCTTCGCCGTCTATTTCGGTATAGATAAATTTGGCTTGAACTTAGTTGGGGGCTTGTTAATTGCTGCGTTACTTTTGCGTGTTTTCGTCGCAAATAAGACCCCACTAAAAGAGTTTAAGTTCTTGGCGCTCGTTACGGGCGCTGTTGGCATTGTCCTAATTACGCTTGGCATGGTGTTTAAACAACATGGGTGGCTTCAGTTTTACCCTGTCGTTGTCAATGTATGTATGCTGTGTGTGTTTGGACTGAGCTTAAAACAGCCGCAATCGATCATAGAGAGGCTTGCTCGCTTGCAAGAACCCGACCTTCCGGCTAGTGGCGTGGCTTACACTCGCAAAGTGACGATGGTTTGGTGCGCCTTTTTTACGCTCAACGCTGCCGTTGCACTCTATACCTGTTTCCTACCAGTAAAAATATGGACGCTTTATAACGGCCTCATCAGCTACTTACTTGCTGGTGGCTTGTTCGCTGGAGAATGGATCGTGCGTCAATTTGTTCGAAAGGAACACTAATCGTATGAATACAACGTATTCGAGCTTTACCTCCCTAGCGACCTTGTTCATCGCGGAGAGGTCTGAGCAATCCCCAGTCTCTTACGATCGCGATACGGTTATCACGTGGGGTGATTTCCAACAGCACGTCGCAACACTTACTCAACAGCTAGAAACCCAACCAACGCAAAACATTGCGTTGTGTTTTGGCAACAGCTACCTGTTTGCCGTTGGCTTTTTTGCTTGTTGTTATGCAGGAAAATCCATTGTATTACCTGGTAATTACCAACCAGAAGCACTCAAAGAGCTCAGTGAGCACTACGATTTGTTGCTGCATGATGCCGATGTCTCGGCTCCAGAACTCGTGAGCTCGCTTTTGATCGAAGCTCAATCATTGCTAGAAACCACCGTGATTAGCGAGCCAGAGGCCAAACAACCTTATTTTTGGCGTGAATTAAACCTGGCAGAAATACCAGTAACGCTATTTACTTCGGGTTCAAGCGGCACACCAAAAGCCATTGCAAAAACGCTGAAACAGCTCGATATCGAAGTTGCTATTCTAGATAACCTGTGGGGCGACACGGTTGCCAGCACACGCGTTGAAAGCACCGTTTCTCATCAACACATTTACGGCTTGCTGTTCCGCGTATTGTGGCCTTTGTGCTCCGCACGTCCATTTTCAGCACACAACCTTGAGTTCCCAGAGCAAATTGTCCATCACGCTGATGCTGACACCACGCTAGTAAGCAGCCCTGCGTTACTAAAACGACTCAGTGAAGAGCACAATCCGGTTGCGATTCGGTGCGTATTTTCTTCTGGTGGTCCCTTGCCAAACCAAGCCGCGCAGCACAGCCAGTTGTTGTTTGGGTCACTTCCTATTGAAGTTTTTGGCAGCACAGAAACCGGCGGCATCGCTTACCGTCAGCAGCACGAAGCCAGTACTCCCTGGACGTTATTCCCTGGTATTGAAGCCGAGCTTAACCATGAAAATTGTTTAAAGCTCCGCTCGCCACACATTGATGAAAACACTTGGTACCAAACTGCGGATGAATGCTATTTCCATGATAGTATTTCTTTTGAATTGCGTGGACGCACTGACCGAATCGTCAAAGTCGAAGAAAAGCGTATTTCCCTTGTCGAAGTGGAAAAACGTTTAGAGCAATTGCCGTGGGTTCAAGAAAGCGTGGTGATCCCAATGGAAGAATCTGGTCGCCTCACGTTAGTCTCGATCATCGTACTTAACGATCAAGGCAGCGATGTGCTTAATGAACTTGGTAAAGGCAAATTTTGGCTTGAGCTTCGCAAGGCACTGCGCAATTGGCTAGAACCGATCGCTATCCCGAGAAAATTCCGAGTGGTCGACGAAATTCCATTGAACAGCCAAGGCAAACGCCAAGTTGCTGAAATTGAAAAACTATTCCAATAAAGCTAGTAACATGGAAAAAAGAAAACCAACTATTCAGAATATTGAAGTGAGTGACCATACCGCGGAGCTGTCGCTGCGTGTGGATGCTGACATCTTAGATTTCCAAGGTCATTTCAATCACTTCCCTCTTTTACCCGGCGTCACTCAAATTGATTGGGCGCTGTTCTACGCCGTTCAATATTTGAATACTCCCAAGGTATTTAAAGGAATGGAAGTCATCAAATTTCAAGAGCCGATTCTGCCAAACGCCGACGTTTGCCTCTCACTATCTTGGGACAATGAGCGCGAGAAATTGACCTTTAAGTACACATCGACAAACGGTGAAACCTTGGTGACTCACTCGTCAGGAAAAATGAAACTGGGTGAGTCACGTGAGTGATTATCGCCCCTGCTTTTTAATTCCTTGCTACAACCACGGCAGCACAATTGCAGACGTGGTTGCGTCGTTATCCTCTTTCGCTTTGCCAGTGCTGGCCGTTGACGACGGCAGCAATGAAGACACCAAACAAGCGCTTTCTGCTTTGAGCAAGCAAGGACTGATAAAACTGATTAGTTTGAGAGAAAACCAAGGCAAAGGTGGCGCTGTGATGGCAGGCCTACATCAAGCTCACCAACTTGGTTTTACGCACGCCATTCAAATCGACGCAGACGGTCAACACGACCTAGAAGCATTGCCGAAATTGCTCAGCGCCAGCGAAACAAAACCAGATAACCTGATTTCGGGCCAACCGATATACGACGAGAGCGTACCTAAATCCCGTTTGTATGGTCGCTACGCTACGCACGTGTGGGTGTGGATAGAAACCTTGTCACTATCTATCAAAGACAGCATGTGCGGTTTTCGCGCCTACCCAGTGGCGAAAACGGTCGCCGTGTTGAACAAGTACAGCATCGGCAAACGCATGGATTTTGATATCGAAATTCTAGTGCGAATGTATTGGGAAGGCGTCGACATTGATTTTGTTCCAACGCGCGTGATCTACCCTGAAGGTGGCATTTCCCACTTCGACGCATTGTGGGACAACGTCAAGATAAGCTGGATGCACACTCGCCTATTTTTTGGCATGTTGCCGCGCATTCCTTCGCTACTCGCCAGAAAGCGCCAAAACACAGATGACAGTAATGCCCACTGGTCGAAACGAAAAGAACAAGGCACGATTTTAGGCATCAAAACCTTACTCGCGGTTTACCGCTTGTTCGGCAGAAAAGCGTTTGACCTGATTTTAAAATTAGTCATGCGCTACTACCACTTCACGGGTAAATCTGCCCGTGAAGCGTCTGAGGTTTACCTGCAAAACTTGCAGTACTACGCAACGCAGCAGAGCGTCGCACTACCAAAACAGTTGGACAGCTATCATCATCTGCTTTCTTTTGGGCGAACCATGCTCGACAAACTGGCTGCCTGGCAAGGTGACTTTAACGTCGATAACCTAACCATTCACGGCCAGCATCATTTCGAAGAGATGGCGCAGAAAAAACAAGGCGTGCTCATTTTAGGCTCGCACCTTGGCAATATCGAACTCTGCCGCGCGCTTGGTCGTCGACACTCTCATGTCAAAATCAACGCCTTGGTATTTACCCAACACGCTGAACAATTTAATGCGGTAATGAAGGCGGTAAACCCAAACTCGGAACTGAATTTGATTCAAGTCAGCTCAATGGGACCAGACACCGCGATTCTGCTTCAACAAAAAATCGAGCAAGGCGAATGGGTGGTGATCGTTGGCGATCGCACTTCTACCAGCAAAGAAAATCGTGTCGTTTGGGCAGATTTTCTTGGTAAACCAGCGCCATTTCCGCAAGGCCCATTCATGCTGGCCTCGGTATTAAAAGCGCCGGTTTATCTACTCTTCGGCCTACGCGACGATGAAGCAAACACTCCGCATTTT
Source organism: Vibrio sp. 2132-1 (assembly GCF_033344315.1). Taxonomy (NCBI): domain Bacteria; kingdom Pseudomonadati; phylum Pseudomonadota; class Gammaproteobacteria; order Vibrionales; family Vibrionaceae; genus Vibrio; species Vibrio sp. 2132-1. Next base: position 53,138 of record NZ_JAWPON010000016.1, read on the forward strand.
AATGTGTACTTTGAACACTTTAGTGACCAAATCACGCTACCGCGCAAGGAGCGTCAGCAGGCACTAGAACACGTTGTTCAACAGTACGCCCACAGATTAGAACACCACACACTGCAAGCGCCGTTACAGTGGTACAACTTTTTTAACTTCTGGACTTTAAGTAATCAGCCACATGACAAACAACAATAATCACAACATCACTTTTGGTGCCCAATCTTTAACCATCGAAGATGTCGTTGCCATTGCTCAAGGTGCAAAGGCAAACATGAACACCTCGCCAGAATTTACCGCGAAAATTGATCGTGGCGTGGCGTTTCTGGAACGATTACTGAAAGAAGAAGGCGTTATTTACGGCGTGACTACCGGTTACGGCGATTCATGTACTGTGGCGATTCCACCCGCTCTTGTGGATGAACTTCCGTTGCACCTTACACGCTTCCATGGTTGTGGCTTAGGTCAAATCCTTTCTCATGAGCAAGCTCGCGCGGTGCTGGCAACCCGTTTGTGTTCATTGTCGCAAGGCGTATCTGGCGTGTCTCACGATCTGTTGAACCAAATCGTTACGCTTATCAACCACGACATTGCGCCGCGTATTCCACAAGAAGGCTCGGTGGGCGCAAGTGGCGATTTAACGCCTCTGTCTTACCTAGCGGCGACCTTAATTGGCGAGCGTGAAGTGCTTTACAAAGGCGATGTGCGACCAACACAAGAAGTGTTTGCAGAGCTGGGCATTGAGCCAATTCGCCTAAAACCAAAAGAAGGTTTGGCGTTAATGAACGGTACATCCGTGATGACTGCTCTCGCCTGTCTTGCCTACAAACGCGCAGAATACCTAGCGCAGCTGTGCACCAAGATTACCGCAATGGTCTCTGTGGGTATGCAAGGTAACGATTTCCACTTTGATGAAGCGTTGTTTGCGGTAAAACCTCACCCTGGTCAACAGCAAGTTGCGGCTTGGCTGCGTGATGATCTCAATGCTGAACGTCCGCCACGCAATAGCGACCGACTGCAAGATCGTTACTCGCTGCGTTGTGCGCCACACGTAATTGGCATGGTGCAAGACTCACTGCCTTGGCTACGTCAATTGATTGAGAATGAACTAAATAGTGCCAACGACAATCCAATTATCGATGGCGACAACGAGCGCGTTCTCCACGGCGGTCACTTCTACGGTGGTCATATCGCAATGGCGATGGATACGTTGAAAGTGAACATTGCCAACTTGGCTGATTTGCTGGACCGTCAGATGGCGCAACTGATGGATTACAAGTTCAATAACGGCCTGCCGTTTAACTTAACCGGTGCAGAAGGCGAGCGTAAACCGATCAACCACGGCTTTAAAGCGGTTCAGATTGGTATCTCAGCTTGGACGGCAGAAGCGTTGAAAAACACCATGCCAGCGAGCGTTTTTTCTCGCTCAACCGAATGTCACAACCAAGACAAAGTGAGCATGGGCACCATTGCGGCTCGTGACTGCCTACGCGTACTTGAGTTAACAGAGCAAGTTGCTGCGGCTTCACTCCTAGCAAGCGTTCAAGCGGTTGAGATTCGTCGTCGTCATAACGAATTGGACGAACACCACATGAGTCAGAGTTTGCGAGTAATTCGTGACGCCGTGCTGAGCGAGTTTGAGTTTGTGATTGAAGATCGCCCATTGGAACAAGATTTGCGTCATTTCATTGAACGCATTCAGCAACGTCATTGGCCACTCTACGCGGAGGTATAATGCAAGAGCAGGTTCTCTACCCATTAGAAGCAGAGGTGACTATGGTCACCTCATTCCAAGATGCTGACCCGATGGGCGTGATTTATCACGGCAACTTCTTTCGGTATTTTGAAGAAGCGCGTCGTGTGCTGATGGAGAAGATCCAATACAGCTATCGCGATATGCAAGACTCTGGGTATATGTGGCCGATCATCGACACGCGCGTTAAATACGTCAAGGCGATTCCGTTTAATCACACCATTCGCATTACCGCGCAACTCACGGAGTGGGAAAACCGCTTGCGTGTGGATTACGTGATTTACGACGCCGAAACGAATCAACGTATGTGCAAAGCGCATACAACGCAAGTCGCCGTATCCATTGAAAAGCAAGAGATGTGCTTTGTTTCTCCAGCAGTCTTTTTAGATAAAGTAGAGCAATGGCACAACCATGGGAGCCTGAACTAATGCAAAAGTGGTTACTCTCTTTTTTGCTGATATTTTCTGTTTCAGCACTAGCCACACCGACAGCAAACGTAACGGATTTGGCATCGCTTCAACAGCAGTTGTCTCAGCATGAAATCGTGCGCGGAGATTTTACGCAGCAGCGTCATCTGGAAATGTTCAGTCAACCTCTAACCTCTAAAGGTCAGTTCACACTAAGCAAAACACATGGCTTGTTGTGGCAACAAACAGAACCTTTCGCAGTCAATTTGGTATTGACGGAAAACAAACTTCGTCAGACTTTTGCCGACCAAGCACCGAAAACGATCTCTGCTGAAGAAAACCCAATGGCGTTCTACTTTAGTCATGTGTTTTTATCCGTGTTCCACGGGGATACTTCTGCACTGCAAGAACAATTCACACTCGATTTTTCAGTTGAGAACACTCAGTGGAAGCTCGTTTTAGTGCCCAAACAGTCGCCATTAAATGCGGTGTTTAAAGCCATCACCCTTTCCGGTAAAACGCACATTGATCGCCTAACCCTGCAAGAGCTGCGCGGCGATAAGACCGAAATCACGTTTACGAACCAGACCTCTCTACCTCAGGAACTCACGGATGCCGAAGACGCTCAATTCCGTTTCTAAACTCAGTCTTGGCACTCACACCTTTGCTCTGGTTTGGCTCAATCTCGTTGTTTTAGCGGGCGCGTTGCTACTCAAACAATGGGTTTGGAGTGCAGAATCTCCGATTGAGACCAACATTTTAAAACTGCTGCCTAAGAACCAACAAAACCCGGTGGCTGAGCAAGCCTTTGAGTCGGTCTCGGCAAGTATGAGCGACAAAGTCATTTTCGTGATCACAGCGCCGGACAAAAATGCCCTTTTTGCAGCGGCCGCTGAATTTGATAAGGGGTTACGCCAAAGTAATCATTTTCGCGATGTGGTGGGGAAAATCTCACCTCAAGAACAGCAAGCTTGGGCGAGTTACTACTTTAAGCACCGCTTCCAATTGCTGACGCCTGAACAACGAGAGCGTTTAAGCCAAAATCCAGAACAGCAAGTGCAGCATGTGATTCAGTCGCTGTACAACCCGTTTTCTGGAGTGACCGGGCAAGAGTTACAAAATGACCCTTTCTTGCTATTTCGTGATTATTTAAGTCAAGTTACCCAGCAATCGTCCTCTTTCCGATTGGATAACGGCTATCTATCCGTCGAAAAAGACGGTGCTCAATACTTGCTTATTACTGCCGAGCTAAAAGACTCGCCTTATAGCCTAACTGGGCAGCTTGCAGTCCCTGATATTCAAGCGCTAGAACAAAGCGTCGCGCAGAAATATGGCGCTGAAGTCGCACATACTGGCGTTCTATTTTACGCCGACTTTGGTACGCAAAGTGCAAAATCGGAGATCAGCACCATCGGTTTGTTCTCTCTGCTCGGTATCATTACATTGTTCGTATTGGTCTTTCGTAGTGTGGTGCCACTGTCTCTCGCACTGCTTTCCATCACCATTGGTTTGCTAGTTGCGTTGTCAGTGACAACGTGGATTTTTGGAAAAGTCCATCTGTTCAGCTTAGTGTTTGGCGCAAGTTTGATCGGCGTGTCTATCGACTACGCATTCCACTACCTAACCGAACGCCTTGCGGCGGGAAATGAATGGGATAGCGAGCAAGGGTTAAAGCATATTTTCATAGCGATCACACTTGGCTTAATCACCAGTTTGATCGGCTATTTGGGCATGTTAGTGGCGCCGTTTCCTGGTTTGCAGCAGCTTGCGCTGTTTTCATCCATTGGTCTGATTGCCGCTTACATCACAGTAGTGGCTTGGTATCCGATACTGGCTCGTAACCCATCGCGCACCATTTCGAATTTACCGGGACAATCACTGTTGGCGAAATGGTTAACACTTTGGAATCAACCTCGAATTAAAGTCGGATTACCGATGTTATGTGTGGTTGCGAGTGGTTTTTTCTTGCTGCAATTGAACTACGATGACGACATTCGTCTGCTGCAAACGATGCCGAACGATCTCAAGCAGCAAGAAACCTTGATTACGACGCTCAGTGGCATGCAATCTTCGCAGCAAATGTTGGTCGTTACCGCCGACGATGACGAAAACCTAATGAAAAAGCTGGAGTCTTTGACACCAACTTTAGAAGCGTGGAAAGCGGACAGCACCATCGAAAGCTACCAGAGCCTGAGCCGCTACTTGAGCTCAGTGGAACGTCAGCAACAAGACTATCAATTGATTCGCGATCTTTACGCGACACAATCCAGCCCACTTACTTCCGGGCTGGGCTTAAGTAAAAAGCCCAAAATGGACGCCGACTTTATCCCTGTTACGGTTGAACAGTACTTGCAAAACCCGGTATCAGCGCCTGTACGTTTTCTTCATTTGGGTAAAATTAAAGAAAAATCGGCAACGGTAGTGGTGTTAAACCAATTGCAAGACTCCGCTGTTGTTAAGGCATTTGCCAAATCACAGTCTGATGTTGTCTACCTAAACAAAGCTGAAGAAATATCCACCCTATTTGGTGAATACCGAATCAAAATCATGGAGCTATTGGCAGCCGCCAGTGCTGTGATCTTTCTGGTATTAATCAAGCGGTACGGTCTGCAACACAGTTGCCGAGTTTTACTGCCATCATTGATTGCTTGCGCCTGCGGTCTTGCAACTGCTGTCGCGATGGGAACAACATTAAACCTGTTCAACTTGCTTGGCTTGGTGCTCATTCTTGGTATAGGGATCGATTACACTCTGTTCTTTGCCGAGAAAGCCCGCAGTGTGAGCACACTATTGGCGATCACCCTTTCGGCAATGACCACTGTGTTGTCATTTGGATTGCTGTCACTCAGCCAAACTCACGCGATTCACAGTTTTGGCATTACGGTGTTAAGTGGTATTTTTGTCGCTTGGCTGCTCTCTCCGATTGCAATTAAAACAGAGGAAACGACGTCATGATTTTCAATCACGCCTTTCGCTGCGCGACGTTATTCGCACTGAGCCTGTTTTTAAGTGCATGCAGCTTGGTACCTCACCAATCGACGCCTCAGGTCGACATTGACGAGCACACCCAAGTTAGCTTACCCACTCCCGCAAGCTTGGGCTATCAGTTGTCTGCCAGTCAGTTAATTACGGCTTCTTGGGCAATAGATGGTAAAACCACATCTGAGCAACTTCCGGTACAACTGCAAGTGACCAACAACGAAGTGGTGCTGGCAGGCTTCTCATCCTGGGGGACAAGAGTACTCTCACTGTCTTACGATGGAGAACAAATTCAAACCGAAGTGCTCAACGGTTTACAAGGTTCGCTACCGCAGCCAGAACAGGTATTATTTAACCTGATGATCACGCTCTGGCCGAGTTCCGCTTGGGAAGGATCGTTAAATGAGGTAAGGTGGCGAATTATTGATAAAAATAATTCTCGCGCCATCTTTGATAGCGACGGTGAAAAGATCATTGAGATTCAATACAGCTCTTCTAACAAGTTAGAGGGTAAGATTGATTTTCATCACCTCAAACATCAGTTTTCAATTTCTATTCAAACACTGCAACATCAGATTAATTAAGAACAATTTAGAATAACAATATGCCTATTCGCTCTTCTCAACCTTTGTATATTCAGGCCTGTGGCTTTCACTCTGCCATGGGACAAGATGATGCGCTCATCCACCAGTGTTTATCGGGAGCGAAGCCATCCAACATGGTGGTTGACCGAGATATTTTAAATTCAGGCCGCCAAACAGTAATCGGTCGAATCGCACAGACGTTACCGCAATTACCACCCGCACTCAGCCAGTTTGATACGAGAAACAACCGCCTCGCACTTTCGGCTTTGCAGCAAATCGAAGGCGACGTGCGTGACGCCATTGCTAAATATGGTCGTGACCGTATCGCGGTCGTGATCGGCACCAGCACATCTGGCATTTCAGATGGCGAAATCGCATTTGGTGAAAAGCTGGCAAACGGTAATTTTCCTGTCGACTACCATTACACCAAACAAGAGCTTGGCAACTGCAGCGATTTTATTGCCGCCTACTTTGATTTGAGCGGCCCACATTACTCAGTTTCAACCGCCTGTTCTTCTAGTGGTCGTGTCTTTTTAACCGCGCAACGCCTGATTCGCTCTGGCATTGTTGATGCGGTCATTGTGGGTGGTGTGGATAGCATTTGTCGCCTCACACTAAACGGCTTTAACGGTTTAGAAGCTCTATCCGATACTCTTTGCAAACCGTTTGACCAACATCGTAACGGCATCAATATCGGCGAAGCCGCAGCATTAATGTTGCTAAGCAAAACACCTGCGCCCGTTGCTCTTCTCGGTGCTGGCGACAGCTCAGACGCACACCATATTTCCGCACCACATCCAGAAGGGTTGGGCGCAGAAGAAGCGATGAAAAAAGCGTTGGCCAATGCAGGACTTACAGCGCAAGACATTGGTTACATCAACGCGCATGGCACAGCAACGCCGTTAAACGATGCGATGGAAAGCAAAGCCATTCATCGCTGCTTTGGTGACTCCGTTCCCGTCAGCTCGACAAAGCCACTTACCGGACACACATTAGGCGCAGCAAGTGCAACGGAAGCCGCGATCGCTTGGCATATTCTCAAGTACAACCTTGATTTGCCAATACAGCACTGCGAAACCAAAGCAGACGATATCCATATATCGTTAGTTGAGACGCCAACCAAACTCGGTAACAAAGCGATTCTCAGCAACTCTTTTGCTTTTGGTGGCAATAATATTAGTCTTATTTTTGGTTACGCTCATGACTAAACTTCCTCCCATCGAACAACTTTTGCCACACGACAAACCAATGATCTTGGTCGATCGTGCTTTGGATGTTCAACAAGATACGATTCACTGCCAGGTTGATATCGCAGAACACAACCCGTTCTTCGACTCGGCCTCTCAAACTGTGCCAGCTTACGTTGGCATTGAGTTTATGGCGCAATCTGTCGCGACGTGGTCTGGTTACCACGCATTAATGAAAGAACAAGCGCCACCGATTGGCTTTTTACTTGGTAGCCGTCGATACACGTCTGAATGCGATACGTTTTCTCGCGGACAGGTGCTCGATGTGTATGCTGAAAAAGTTATGGAAGATAACGGTATGGCGGTTTTTTCAGCCCGTATTGAGCTACAAGGAACTGTTGTAGCGACTTGCCAATTGAACGTTTACGTTCCATCAGAAGAAAAATTACAAGAAATGAAAATCAGGAGTCAACAATGACCCGACAAGTCCTCGTTACAGGTGCCAGCAAAGGCATCGGTAAAGCCATTGCCGTTCAATTAGCCAAAGATGGTTTCCAAGTCATTGTCCATTACATGGGCGATCAACAAGGCGCGCAAGACACCCTAAACACCATCGAACAGCATGGTGGTAGCGGTCGTCTTATCCAATTCGACATCAGTGACCGTGCAGATTGTCGTGAGAAGCTAGAAGCCGATATCGCCGAACACGGCGCTTACTATGGCGTCGTGAACAACGCTGGTATCACAAAAGATACCGCTTTCCCTGCGATGACCGAAGAAGAATGGGATGGTGTGATTCATACCAACTTAGATAGCTTCTACAACGTTCTTCACCCTTGTGTTATGCCAATGGTGCAAAAGCGCAAAGGCGGCCGAATTGTTACGCTTGCATCAGTCTCTGGCCTAATGGGGAATCGTGGTCAAACTAACTACAGCGCAGCGAAAGCGGGCGTAATTGGTGCAACAAAATCACTCGCGCTTGAACTGGCAAAACGCAAAATCACCGTCAACTGCGTTGCTCCAGGGCTTATCGACACAGGCATGGTAGACGAACACGTGAAAGAACATGCGATGCCGCAAATTCCTTTGCGCCGCATGGGAGAGCCAGAAGAAGTTGCTGGTTTAGTCAGTTACCTTATGTCTGACATCGCAGGCTATGTAACTCGCCAAGTCATTTCGGTAAACGGAGGCCTAATATGAGCCGTCGAGTTGTTGTAACCGGAATGTCAGGCGTGACTGCGTTTGGTAACGATTGGCAATCTGTCGAACCAAAACTGCGTGACTGCCAGAACGCGACGCAATACATGCCTTCTTACGAACAGTATGATGGTTTGAACACCAAGCTCGCGGCACCAATTTTAGATTTTGAACTGCCAAAGCACTACAAGCGCAAGCAAGTACGCGGCATGGGGCGTGTTTCCAAATTGGCGACCGTCGCAACAGAAAACGCACTAAGCCAAGCAGGTTTGATTGGTAACGACGTACTCACCAATGGTCAAACGGGTATCGCATACGGCTCATCAACAGGCAGTACTGACGCAATCGGCGCATTTGGTGTCATGCTGAATGAGAAAACCACTAAAGCGATCACCGCAACGACTTACGTGCAAATGATGCCGCATACCACGGCAGTGAACGTTGGTCTATTTTTCGGTTTGAAAGGCCGAGTGATCCCAACCAGCAGTGCATGTACCTCTGGCAGCCAAGCAATCGGCTACGCCTACGAAGCGATCAAACATGGCTACCAAACGGTAATGGTTGCTGGTGGCGCTGAAGAATTGTGCCCAACGGAATCCGCTGTCTTCGATACCCTTTTTGCCACCAGTCTGAAGAATGAAGACCCGAAAAGCACACCAAGACCTTATGACTCCGATCGCGATGGTTTGGTGATTGGTGAAGGTGCGGGAACGCTAGTTCTGGAAGAGTACGAACACGCCGTCGCTCGTGGCGCGAAAATCTATGCAGAAATCATCGGTTTTGCCAGCAACTGTGATGCCGCACACGTCACTCAACCACAGATGGAAACCATGCAAATCTGTATGGAAATGGCTTTGCAAAATGCGGGCATTCCTGCTGAGAAGATCGACTATGTATCTGCTCACGGCACTGCCACCGACCGCGGCGATATTGCGGAAAGCAACGCAACAGCGAATGCTCTGGGCAAAGTGCCAATCAGTTCACTCAAGAGCTACTTTGGCCACACACTAGGCGCCTGTGGCGCGATTGAAGCGTGGCTAGGTTTAGAAATGATGCACACAGGCTGGTTCAACCCAACGCTCAACCTAAAAAACCTCGACGAGCAATGTGGTGATTTAGACTACATCGCCGGACAAGGCCGAGAGCTGGACGTGAAATATTTGATGAGTAACAACTTCGCCTTTGGCGGCATCAACACCTCCATCATCTTTAAAAAGATGTAATGCCCTTAGTAAATGCAAAAGCGCTGGTTAACCAGCGCTTTTTTGTTGGTTGCCTATCCAGATTGCTAGAAATTGCAATGGCTAGAATGCCATTCAAAAGTTGTAGATAGAGTGGCAATTACAGCCAAAAACCTAAAAACGACAAAGCCCCGACAACTCAAAGAGTTATCGAGGCTTTTGAATAAATGGCACGCCCTATTGGATTCGAACTCTTATATAAGGTTATTTTCAACCAACACACATGTGTGTGTGTGCACTTTAAATTTACCAGACATTAAAAAACAAGGCTTCCAAGCCCTAAAACTCAACATACCAAAGAAAAACACCCAAACACACCAGTGGTGCAATGATTATAACATCAGGCTTCCACTTTGATGAATCAATGGTCTCATAACAACACTCTTTTGGTATAAAACTTTTATGCATAAATATGCAAAACATTGTTAAGTATCTAAATTATAGGACTACATCAAGTTTCTGTTGTGGCATTGGAGTGTACACAAGTGATCTTATCGCAATAAGTAGTATAACGGTTTGTATCATAAACTCATGAGGTCACAGCTTAAAAAGCTCTCTATTTTTACTCCCACTTATGCGAAAGACTGGGCAGAACACAGGCTCACATAGAGAATCTTCAGCGTGGTCTTTATCGCTATATTGAGTGTGATGAATTAGAAATCACAATGGCGACCTTCAATGAAGTTAGTGTGAGAATGGGTATGGGAAGCGATGTCTACTTTCGGTTCTTAAACCACTCAGCTCACTTCGAATATGGTTAGCTATCAATAGTCGAGATCAAGCACCATGCGGAGACGACCCTAATATCACAGTCATCAGGTGCACAGACAGTTTAATGTATTTTTTTTGTTAATACCGTCGAAATTGATGGCATAAAGGTTAGGGGAAAGGGTGTTGAAAAAACAATCGTCGATTGCTTTGAATTCAGAAATAAAATTGGGATAGGCGTTGCGTTGAGGCATTTGATGCTAGCCGTGCCAAGCGACTAGCTCAAATTGAGTTATGGAAATACACAAAATATTGAAGAATGATTAATGGGCCTCGCAATAAGAGCCATATTTTTTCTTGGTAGGGGGGCTTCGCTCTGATGGTTACTATCACCACAGCTCGCCATATTAGTAATCCCTACGCCTCAGTTGTGTGGCAAAGAATGAAAGCCTTTTCCACCTCTACCTAAATAATAAATGGTGCTGGCAACTGAAGAGTGACTCAATGTCCCAGCAAGCTCTGAGGGGGCAAATGATTTGAAAAAACGCATTGCATATATATGACGCATCATATGAGGAGCAAGTGAGATGCTTAAGCTCTCGCCTACCTCTTTAAAAGCGATGTGCACTGACCGTGCTGTTATCGGCTTATTAAGCCCAACGCCCCTAGCATGAGACTGAAAGAGGTACTTTGATTTTGGATGTTTATTTTTTATTGATCTGATAATTTTCTGCGCTTCAGATGATAAAGCTACTTCATGTTTTTTTTTGCCTTTTTCACCCAATTTTATAGTTAGTTTATCGCCTGATATGTTCTCAAACCTGATATTCAGCATATCAACGATACGTAGCCCAGTTATAACTCCAAATGCCCAAATATCTGCCATCTGATTGCCATAACGTTTTTTAAGCAACAATGGAATCTGCTCAAGTGCTTCATTACTTTTAGCTAGCTGCAAAATATTGTCGTTAGAAAATTTAATGCTTTTCATATGAATCCTATCAATAAACCAAAACATTTACATGGTAGGAATGTCTGCTTCTTTTTTGAACACATTGATTGCTGTTAACACAAAGGTACGGCATTCCCATGAGTAAGAAATATGAGTATACTGTAATAAGGTGTCATTTCAAGTCATTGTTTTTAATAGTCTTTTTAATATTAGTGCATACGATAATAAATAGAATAAAAGCAACTTTGTTTTCGATACATACATAGTAAACCTATTTCAGTAAGGAGACCCTCATGAGGGTTCTATATATCAACGCGTTCTCGCTCCTATACTCAGGACGCTTTATCAACAGTATTGAGTCTATACGCGATGCATACCGATCAGGTCATTATAAAAAAAGCTTAGAGGTGATGGAGTCAATACCACACGATCCCCTGTCTGCAAGGCTTCTAGAGCAGGCTGCCAAATTAGCAGGGATGTTAATTTATCCAGTAGAACCTAAAGGTGCATGGAAATTAATTAGTGATAGAAACATTTTTAGGCGCTCATCCCTTGCTCCTGATATCGACTGGACTGGAAAATTAAGAATGGGGAGTGATAACCATATTGCACGCATACGAAAACACGTTGAGATAGCTCGTGTCAGTGAGTGGCGCAGTTGTGGGGATTTGTATTACTGGGAACTGAATCATCTGCAACACCTGCATTTAAAAAGCCCATCGAATAAGGGGGTAACACCACAACTATTGCGTCAAATCCGAGCTATCGAACAGGTAAAGTTATGAATGATGATAAACAACAAGAAGAATTTGAAGAAGGCTCCATCAGATTTATGCAAACAATCCTACAGGAGAAGGCGCTAGCCTCTGTAGTTATGGGAAAAAATGGCAATGTTGTAGTCCAGTATTGCGACAGCATTACGGTATACAAGCAGGACAACTCTGCGTATCTGGCTGCTAAGTTACTGAAGCTAGTAGCAGAAGCTCAAGAAGGTTAATGCAATTAGAGCATTGGGAAAACAAAATCAACAGCCTCATGCTTGTTATCACGCACATGAGGCCAATGATGTATCACACTGCTTTAGTCTAGAGCACAATAATCTAAATGTTCAAGAAGACAATTCATCAAATGATGAGAAACGGTGTTCAGCTCAAAAGCTGTTATTTTTTTGTTAAGAATGCTTGGATAAAGTGGCTAAAGGTGGCCGTACTCTTAAACTCAAATAAGGTGGCCAAATTCACTATGCCACTACATTGAGCTTAATCGCGCAAAATATTTAATTTTAGACACTGATCTACACGACTCCTATCTTTGGGGCAGAAACCAATAAGTAGCCAACAACTCAAGAACCTAAGATCAGAATTAGCATTTAGGTCATCATCCCAGATCGGAAATAGCATTAGCTAGTCCCTTCCAACTCAGGATTAGCATCTAACAACCCAGCTATGGGACAGAAGCGCCTTAGAGTCTGTAACCTAAATGTTTATATTTCGAATGTGCTGCCTTAGACGATAAAGCAGCCCCCGAACAAAGTGCGAAAGCTGCTTTTGCTATTAACTAATAGTTATGTTGATTGAAAACCTTCTGAGCTTCTACCTTAGCTTTCAACTCCAATTCTTTGCTTACTTTAGGTAGAGATATGCCTGCATACAGGATGAATACTGGCCCATAATCTTCATCATTATCAGCAATCGATTGGGTCGGGTAATAACCATAAAGGTTGGCTAGCTCGTTCAAAAAAACGAGTTTATATTGTTCAATTTCTTTTGAGGAATGTTCGTATTTTTCCATGAGATTAAGAATAGCTGCTGTATTTCCGCTAAATGCAAGCAATTCCTCATATTGAGTGTCACTATAGACTTCATAAGCAAACTCAATTGCTGGATAGTAACCTTGTTTAGCCAACTCTCGAATTACCTCTACGTCATCAGTGTTTTCAGCGAGTTGCATCATTGCTTCTTTACTTCCTAGCTCAGCCGCTCTTTTTAGTAGTGATAGATACTCGGATTGAACAGATAGTTTTTCTTCGTATTCTTTTGCAAAGCGGAGAGCGCCGCCTTCCAAGACCTCGCCAGAAATATACCTCTTATACCAGTAGTCCTCGTGCGGGCCTGCATTATCGTCTATTTCAATCCCATCGAAGTGATGAACAGCATATGAATACGCAGCGGCTGCATTACCTTCATGGCTCAATTTTTCAACTAGTTTCTCACCTAAACTATCTACCATCCATGGTTCGATCTCATTCCAACTGTAGAACTTACAGTTCTTTAGAAACAGGTTATTACGTATATGTAGAAGGACTTGCTCTTCTAATATTGCATCTGCTAGTACAGCTTTAGATAATGTTCTAATGCGATGTCGAACGTTTTTTTCGTTGGTGAATAATAATGGTGTTTCATTGTGTTGGTTAAATTCATCGTCATAAAAATCTGCTTGTCGGCTATCAAGGTCATACTCAGATAGTACGAAACCAGCCTTAATCAAGCTAGCCGCAGATTTAAATCCATAAAAAGATGCAACCACTTCTCTGGATTGACCTAATTTAAGATCCGGTAAGTAATTTTTTAATGATTGATGAAAGGCATGTACGAGTTGCTTATCTAACATGATTAATGCTCCGACTTTTAGATCGACTCCGGGCGCACGTTTAAACCTTTTGAGTCGATATCAATCAGCCAAAGGTCATTAAAATTAATTCATTAATAGATAATCATTTATTGAAATGTCTGTTTTTACTCATACGCAAGTAAGGCGGACGCCCTATTACAAGAGTACTCTTCGAATGGGGGATGTCAACAATCCATAATCAAGACTTAGAAGTGGCCTATTGGGATTTCTAGCGTTCCTCAGGAACAAAAGCAACTTTGGCTGCGTATTTCTATCTGCTGCTACGTACTTGGGATCAGTGAGACCAATTAAGCATTGCTATACTCTTGATGGTGCGACCACACTAAACAAGGTAATTAATGGGAAAACCGTCTTGTGAAAATTGAAATAGCAGAATCTCTTTTGCGCTCATGGCTACGACATGCCCGTAGTTGTGAGTTTGCTGAGTTAAACTGGAAAGCATCGCCTGAATGGTTGCCTAAGTCTGATGAGATAACGGAACTTTTCGATACAGCTCAGAAACTTTGGCCGGAAGCTTTTGGCAAAAATAGCTACGAGCAATTATTGCGTCAAGCAGAGGTTGATGTACTAGGACTTTCATTCTACGACAACCGACTATATTTCATAGATGTAGCTTTTCACCTTGGTGGGTTGAATTATGGTGATAAATTAACAACGGCAATGAGGGTCTATAAAAAGTTAGTTAGATCAGCACTAATTGCGAAGCGCTATTTCCCCGATCAAACATCTTCAATTTATTTTGTCTCACCATTCACTAACGCGAATGTTTGTTCTGAACTCGATGTCGTGAAGGATAAACTCCAAGAAATATCGGCGAATGATGAAAAGATAAACTTTGATTTTGTTCTCACAAGATCCGAATTCAAATCAGAAGTGATGGAACCACTACTGTCATTGGGAAATGGTGTGGCAGATACATCTGAACTGTTTTTACGCAGTTGGCAATTGATAGAACCTTTCTTCAATATCCAACTACAAGGAAATGATTCAGAAATATTCACTCCTAAGAAAGACACTGTGCGTACCCCTATGCCCACGTCAGAAGTTAATAGAAAAGATCTATTAATATCGGCGCTTTATTTGGCAAAATTTGGCCATCTTAATCGATTGGGTTTTGGGAACCAGACAAGAACGATTAAAAGCTTGGCGGATATAATAGGGTGTTCAGCAAACTCGTTAAAAGGCTTTAGAGATAGGTATGACCGATATGTTGAGAGTCCTCGTGTGGGTTATGATTTGCCACTATCTGACGAGTTGACGGTGGCTTTAGATAAGTATGGTGATTTTTCAGAACTAGAATTACGGGCTAAGCTACCAACCTAAAGTTATTCGCGGTTATTCTTCATTGTGACCTTCCGGCCTACTTGGGGACAGAAGTGCCTTAGTTCAATCATTCTAAAACCATATGTGCCCAGAAACTTTTAGTTGACCCTATCAATAATAAAGTGAGTAATGCAATTACCTACTTTTCCTAATCGAAACCTTTCGAAAAACTCTGATTAACCGGATAGCTAGTTAGCATCTAGTAATAAGGTTGCGGTTCAGTTTACTTTCAATTTTTACATCAACTATGTGGTTCACGTCACATATATTTGTGGCGGGGATTGACTCGAAAATTTCACTGAAGGTCAAGGAAAATATTTTTCAGTGCGGTTATTTCTAACCCGATCTGAAAACTGTATTTTTACCTATCCAAATGTGCCCTTTTCTCATCGGTAAGTATTCACTTACTGATTTTTTTTTATTTTGTAAGTTATCCACAACTCATCCCAAACAAGTACCTTGATCAATCCGAGCGATAGCACTATCTTGAACTGGACTTAAAAGGGAAACACAAGATGTAGTATTCCAGTTGTTAGTAACTTTATGCACAGAAGAGGGATTATTTATGGATAAGTCTTAAGTAAAACCCCTAATCCAAGCCAAGGCTTAGGTCAGGGGAAAGAGTATAAAATAGGTTTAGGAGTAAACTAATTAGTATACGACTTTTTTGAGCGGTCTTAGAAGAGTATACATAGTTAGGCACCTCCGCAACCTGAGAATTTTTACAGTGTGATACAGGAAATATAGATATGAACACTAAGAAATCTTCGAAACAGGTTGCCTCTTTAGCGGCAACAACGTTGCAGGATCCAACTGCATCTAAAACGGCTAAAACTCTTGCAGGGTCAGTATTAGCTCAGTCCTCAACAAATAAACAGACTGGTGCCGACCTCGAAGAAAAAGCCTCAAAAGTTCTGAAAAGCAGTAAATATAGTGAAGACACTAAAACGCTTGCTGGTTCAGTTCTTTCACAGTCCAATAAAAAGAGATGAGGGTAATACTATGTGTAGAACCGATTTGTTGAAAGATACGCAACGTATCATTGAAGGCTTAGGCTTTGAAGAGCATCAATCTGCAAAACCATTCACTTACCAACGTAATGTAAAGTATCCAAGCATTTTTTCGGAAAAGAGCGATTACGCTAACTTCCTTCTCCACACACCTAAAGGCACTATTCAAGTTATGGCAAGGTTCCAAGAGGTTACCGGAACTGCAATTGAAAAACTTGCCTATATCCCTTTTGATGCAGCCCGCACATCACACAACCATTATATTGTTGTTTGTGGTGGTGGTGAGTTATTGAAACAGAATAGAGCTGTGCGTTTCCTTAATGAGCATAAAGATGATGCTCCTAAGCTGCATGCTTTAGATATAAATCACTTAGAGAGTTATCTTGAAAGTTGTTTAGATAATAAAGCGGCATAAATAGAAATATCTACAAAGCAATCTGTCAGTATTAAACCTGATCTGGCAGATTGATCTAAAACATTTTTGCGCCGAATTGCGGTAAAACTATTTATTAGATTAAGGGACAAATATTATGTCAAGATGCACAGCACCAGTTAGAGGACACAGTTCAGCAGCAGCGGCTGCAAACTGTCCTGCATGTCGTTATAAAAGTCGCGGATACAGTAACTATAGCAGTTACAGCTCACCCTATTCATCGTACGGCAGTACGAGTAGCTACCCAAGTAACAGCGGTAGTGGTTCCAGAAGTTCAAGGCCTCGTTGGTCTAAACCTAGCTCGTCTGTATCGTATACTTCGTCTCAAATTCTATCCCTTACACCTATAAGGGAAGCCGTTGAAGTTCGAGCAGCCGCGCAACCGGATCTTCGGGATGCATTTTTATGTCATGCATGGGCAGATCGTAAAGAGTCAGCCAAAGAACTACACGATTTACTCGAAGCCGTAGGTGTTAAAGTCTGGTTTAGTGAGAAAGATCTAGGACTGGGTGTACCAATGATGCGCGCCATTGATAAAGGTTTAGCAAATTCCAAAGTTGGGCTTGTGTTAGTTACTCCTGCAATGTTGGAACGTCTGCCAAAAGAGAGTGTTGCTGATAAAGAGCTTTCTGCTTTACTAGCAGGTAATCAACTCATCCCTATTGTACACAATACGACATATGAAGCTCTTCGTAACGTAAGTCCTTTACTTGCATCTAGATCAGGGTTGGACACTTCAGAAGACACAATGGCTGAAATTGCTGAGAAGATCGCTGAGTTAGTTGATATTTAGCTTTTAACCATGTGTTGATAATGGCGACTTATGTCGCCTTTTATGTAAGTTATAAAGTGTACAGCTCCACCTTCTAACGTTTCTAGCAGCTAAACTGTTTGTAATTAAGCTCGTACAAGAACAACTTGCTCTCATTAAGTTCTATAAAAGCCAAAATCATGGGATAGTAAAGACTAACAATTCAAGCAGATTCGCAACGAGTGGCAGTTTTGGCTTACGTTTAGGGTGTTAAGGTGGTTTACAGTGGCTTTTATTGAGCGTTGATCGTCACCTTAATGGGCTATATTTTTGAGGGTTTTACGATACTTATTAATCTACGATAAACGTTCTTGAACATTATACCAACACACCGATATACAGCTTTTGATTCAGCCTGCTTGGGTTGAATCAATGAGACAGGATTCCGAGCTTTCAGGCACTCATCGGGACAAAAGCGAGTTAGTTGTTTGGTCACATAAAGCCGTTTAAACGCTATGATTTAAGATGAAAAAGTCTCATCATGGAACAGTGTAATCATTATAATATGAGCTAGACATGAAACACCCAGAAGTTACATCTCTTTATAAATACTGCCCCATCGGAAAGAATCAGTTAAATGCTCTCGCGCAAAAGAAAATGTGGTATTCGAAACCAGCAGGCTTTAATGACCCATTTGATACACGCTTTCACGTAACAGGCAGGTTACATTCATATGTACAAGAAACTGATCCAGCAAAGTTACAGCAAATCTTTGGCAAAGGTATGTCAGATGCAATTGTGCAGAAGAAAGTGTCTTTAGAGGGTGAGCTGGGCCAGTTTACACGGGGTATTGAAGAGCTAGGAATTCTGTCGCTAGCTGATAGCAATAAGAACCTTCTAATGTGGTCTCATTATGCAGAACACCATAAGGGTATGTGTTTAGAGTTTGAGCGCAAAGATGGGGAACTACTAGCTGATTTTGATTCTACACAGCCTATATTTTACACGGATAACCACCCAACATTGAGTCCTAAGTCTCTGCTGGATAGTGCAGCAACTCTGTCAAACAAGAAGCGGATACTTTATTCAAAGTCAAAGCATTGGGAATATGAACAAGAATGGCGTCATATTGTTGAAAATGGTAATAAATTGCACCCATGGCCTGCACCTTTGAAAGCGGTATATTTTGGGTGCAAAGTTGATGAATCGGATATTAACTTAGTCAAGAACGTGATAGCAGACCATCAAATCAACTTCTATGCTGGAAAGCAGTACAGCGGTAAGTTTGGTATCTACTTTGATAAATGCTGAGTTAGAGGCTGTATAAATTGATGTATATACCTCACGTCTCACAACTCTCCGAAATCCTTAGCGCATCTTCAATCTCAACACCAAGGTATTCAATAGTACTTTCTAACTTAGCATGTCCAAGAAGTAACTGGATAGCACGTAAGTTCTTGGTTTTGGTGTAGATCAAAGAAGCCTTGGTACGGCGTAGCGAATGTGTGCCGTATTGAGTTTTATCTAAACCGATATCAGTCACCTATCGGTTAACCATAGTCGTGTAGTAATGGTAAGAGATTGGTTGCCCTTCACGGCGTGGACTTGGGAATACGTAGTCGGTCGGTGTCAGACCATTCAGGATAATCCATTGAGATAAGGTTTGTTGGGTCTTAGGCGTGATCTCGAAGTGCACTTCTTGATGGGTTTTCTGCTGCTTCACAATCGCTCGTTACATCACGCAGCCACTGCGGCTAACGTCTTGTACCTTTAGGTTACGCAAGTCACATGCTCTGAGTTTGCTATCGATGGCAAGGTTAAACAGCGCCAATTCAAATAACCGTTCCTCAAGCTCCAACCGAATTCGAATGCGACAAATGTCTTCCAATTTGAACGCTTTTTCTGCCCAACTCTTTTTCCTTTATTCCAAGCAGCCATAATGTTCTCCTTACTTCATAAAAATCACTGTTAAGTAAGGCAGAACTCAAGGAAGTTTGCTTAGTTACTGGTATCATAAGGTAAATTTTTCGAATTCAAGAAATCAGCAATGAACGAACAAGAACAACTATTCCTCAAAGAGCTAGAAAGCAAGCTCTGGACAGCCGCAGACAAACTCCGTGCGTCACTCGATGCCTCACAATACAAACATGCGGTACTTGGCTTAATTTTCGTTAAATACGTGTCTGACGCCTTCACGCTTCGCCAAGAAGAGCTAAAACAAGATTTTGCCAACCCTGACCACGAGTATTTCCTCGATCCTGAAGGTTACACGGCTGAAGAACTTGAACAAGAAATCGCAATTGAGCTGGAACAGCGCGATTACTACAAAGAGAAAAACGTGTTTTGGTTGCCTACCGAATCCCGTTGGAAATTCCTGCAAGACAATGGCCCGATGGTCATTGGTGGTGCCGATTTGGTTATTGATGGTAAGACGAAAAAAATTACTTCTGTTGGACATCTGATTGATAACGCGCTGGAAGGCATTGAGCGCGATAACCAGAAGCTTAAAGGTGTCCTCAACAAGCACTACGGATCGCTAAAAATTGATCAGGCAAAACTGAATGAACTGATTAACCTAATTGCGACCATCCCATTCAATCATAAGTCGCTTAACAGCAAAGATATTCTTGGTCATATTTACGAATACTTCCTAGGCCAGTTTGCTCTTGCTGAAGGTAAGA
Source organism: Vibrio sp. 2132-1 (assembly GCF_033344315.1). Classification (NCBI taxonomy): domain Bacteria; kingdom Pseudomonadati; phylum Pseudomonadota; class Gammaproteobacteria; order Vibrionales; family Vibrionaceae; genus Vibrio; species Vibrio sp. 2132-1. The sequence goes on from NZ_JAWPON010000016.1 coordinate 72,966, forward strand.
AAGGTGGTCAGTTCTATACGCCAGCATCAATCGTTTCGCTGATTGTTGAGATGATTGAGCCGTTTGAAGGCCGTGTGTATGACCCTGCAATGGGTTCGGGCGGTTTCTTTGTGCAATCAGAGAAATTTATTGAACGTCGCGCTAACCAAAAAGAGATTGACCCACTAACACAAAAACAAAGAATCTCGATTTACGGTCAAGAGTATAACTACACCACATGGCAACTGGCGGCTATGAACATGGCAATCCGTGGCTTGGATTACGATTTTGGTAAGGAGCCAGCCAGTACCTATACCAACGACCAACACCCTGATTTACGAGCTGACTTCATCATGGCTAACCCACCTTTCAACATGAAAGAGTGGAATACAGGTGTCGATGATAATGATCCTCGCTGGGTATATGGCACTCCACCATCTGGGAACGCCAACTTCGCGTGGATGCAGCACATGCTTTACCACCTTGCACCAGATGGTTCTCAAGCCTTGTTACTTGCCAATGGTTCGATGAGTTCAACCACCAACAACGAAGGTGAAATTCGTGCGGCCTTGGTCGAGAACGATTTGGTGGAATGCATGGTTGCGCTTCCGGGACAACTGTTTACCAACACTCAGATCCCTGCTTGTATCTGGTTCTTAACCAAAAACAAAAAAGCACGTACCGATAAATCAGGTCGTAAGCTGCGTGATCGCAAAGGCGAAGTGCTGTTTATTGATGCGCGTAACCTTGGTTACATGAAAGACCGTGTGCTTCGAGATTTTACCCAAGATGATATCCAGAAAGTCGCTGACCTTTACCATGCATGGAAAACGGGTGCGGAAATAAATGGTGTGGCTTACGAAGACCAAGCTGGCTTCTGCAAATCGGCAACTTTGGAAGAGATTAAGAAACACGATTTTGTATTGACTCCGGGGCGTTATGTTGGTGCAGCAGAAGAGTTAGATGATGGAGTTCCATTTGGTGAGAAGATGGCAACACTAACCGATAAGTTAAGTGAGCAATTTGCTGAATCTGCAATATTAGAGGCTGAGATCAAGAAGAACCTAGCGGGGTTGGGCTATGAGCTTTGAGATGACTACTCTGGGTAAATATATAAAAGTTCAGGGTGGCTATGCTTATAAAAGCAAAGACTTTATTGAGTTCAGTAAAAATAAAGTCTTAAAAATTAAAAATGTAAGATTTGGTACTGTTGATTATGCAGAACCAGCATATGTATCAGATGAGATAGCCGAAAGTACAAAAAACTGGAAAGTTAAAGAAGGTGATGTACTTATATCGATGACAGGCTCTGGGCCGAACGCACCTCTCTCTTTAGTTGGACGAGTGGCTCGTGTTTGGAAAAACGAACCTGATTCGTGGATTAATCAACGAGTTGGCAGAATTTGTTTGTTGGATGAGGATAGTGTTCATCTTGATTTTATCTTCTATTGGCTGTCGTTACCTCAAAGTCAAGATTACCTAGTTTCTAACTCATCTGGTAGTGCCAACCAAGCTAATATTAGCGGTAAAACCATTGAGTCACTTCCATGCCCAAAAGTTGATTATCAAACTAGTAAGCAAATAGCAGATTTAGCCAGAAAGTTTGATGAGAAGGTGATTCTAAATTCCAAAACCAACCAAACCTTAGAAGAAATGGCGCACGCCATCTTTAAATCATGGTTTGTCGATTTCGATCCGGTTAAAGCCAAAATGAATGGCGAACAACCGGAAGGAATGGATGCTGCTACTGCCTCACGATTCCCCGAAAAGCTCGTTGAGACAGATATGGGGGAAATCCCTGAAGGTTGGCAGCTAGTTCCTGTTGGAAAGCTATTATCGAAAACTATTGGTGGTGACTGGGGCAAAGAAGAACCTGACGCAAAACACACTGAAGAAGTGCGAATTGTGCGCGGAACTGATATTCCAAAACTGCACGGCGGAGCTATTGAGTCTGTTCCAGTTAGGTTTGTTGAGGCTAAGAAGTTAAAAACTCGTAAGCTGGAGCGTGGTGATATCGTTATTGAGGTATCTGGAGGTAGTAAGGATCAACCGACTGGTCGCTCATTATTTATTTCAGACAACATACTGAAACGATTGAAACTACCATCAGAACCAGCGAGCTTTTGTCGCCGTTTTCAGCCTGTGAACTATGAGGTTGGGTTGTTATTGGCTGTTCATTTCCAGTTGATGTACAAAGCAGGAAAAACATGGGAGTATCAAAACCAAAGCACAGGTATCAGTAACTTCCAAACAACGTACTTTTTGGAAGCTGAACATGTAGTGGTTCCTTCACAAGAAGTATTGGACGCCTTTGTTAAGCAAGTTTCTCCGATGATGGATATGATCCATTCCAACCAAAATATCGAACTTGCAAAGCTACGTGACACCTTGCTTCCTAAATTGCTTTCCGGCGAAATCGAGTTAGGACAGGCTCAAGAATTAGCGGAGGTCGAGTAATGGCTAGCCGAGTAGAAATGATTATCGAAACGCTCAAGGCGAACCCCGAAAAGAAGTTTACTGCTCGGGATTTAGCCAAAGAATTTGTGCTTCGATATCCAAAAGAAATCGCTGAGAAGCAAGAAAACCCGCGATACAAGACCGAAGAAAAGCTTATCGCCCAGCTCACGGCAGAAATTGGTGGGAAACGAACAGAAAGAGCGAAAGCGATTTGTCCTAATGTAGCCACTCGTGACAAACCAAGACCACGAGTTTACTACTGGGAGCAGGATCTCTACCCAATGTTGATTGAGTACCTCAGTAAGAATCTGGGTCTTTACTGTCAGCGGATTGACGAGCGTAAATCTAAAAATTCTCATAGCAACGGTGGCAATCACTGGTTACGTCCCGCTGTTGTGGCGCTAGAGCCGCTCGACCAAGGTGGGGATGAAGTTGTGAGAAGCTGTGTACGCAGCGGTAATCACAACTCGGTTCGACTTTGGTCTTTTGAGGTGAAGAAACATCTTACCAAAGACAATGTACGAAAATACTTTTTCCAAGCGGTATCGAATTCTAGTTGGGCTAATTTCGGTTACCTCGTTGCTACAGGCTTAAATAGTGACGTTGAGGGTGAGCTGCAAATGCTGTCGAGTTTACACGGAATTGGGGTGCTTATTCTCGACACCGAATCTTTGTTCGATAGCCAAATACTCATCCCAGCTCAAGAGAGAGTCAACGTAGACTGGCAGTCGGCAAACCGGATAGTTTCAGAAAATAGTGATTTCCACCATTACATTGAGCAAGTAGGCATTTATAACCAAACCGGACGGTTGATTAAGAGCGCATGGAATAAATAATAAGGATAAAGGCTTAATGATTACTGAAGACCAACTAGAACAACAATGCCTCGATTGGTTTAAAGAGCTAGGCTACCAATACAAAAATGGCTATGACATCGCACCGGATGGCAACACACCCGAGCGTGAAAACTATCAGCAAGTCACTCTACAGGCGCGTTTAGTGTCTGCCTTGGAAACCTTAAACCCTAATGTACCCAGTGACACCTTAATCGAAGTAGCGAAAACCGTTGCCACGCCGCAAACGCCTGTACTTATCAAAAACAACAAACTCTTTCACCAATATTTAATCGAGGGTGTGCCCGTTGAATACTCTGTGATGGAGCAAGAACAATGGGTGAGCAAACATACTCATGTTCGCTTAATTGATTTTGAGAACCATGAGAATAACGAATTCTTAGTAGTCAATCAGTTCACCATTACAGGCACCAAGGTCAATCGCAGACCAGATGTCGTGGTATTTATCAATGGCTTGCCTTTGGCAGTAATAGAGCTGAAAAACCCAGCCGATGATCACGCCGACATTTGGAATGCTTACAATCAAATCCAAACTTACAAAGAAGAAATCGCTGATCTCTTTGTGTTCAATGAAGCGCTTGTCATTTCTGATGGCTGGACGGCGCGAGTCGGCTCGTTAACGGCTAATAAAGAGCGCTTTTTGCCATGGAAAACCATCGAGGACGAAGACGATAAGCCGTTACTCGAATTCCAATTAGAGACCATGGTGCGTGGCTTCTTTAAGCCAGAATTGCTGCTCGATTACATTCGCTACTTCGTATTGTTCGAAAATGATGGCGACAAGATCATCAAAAAAATCGCAGGTTATCACCAATTCCATGCCGTGCGTGCTGCGGTGAAAGCAACTGTCATCGCGGCCACAACCTCTGACCAAGTCACCGAACCACGAGCCAACTATGCCAATACGGTGGTGCCCGGAAGCAAAAAAGCAGGCGTGGTTTGGCATACCCAAGGCAGCGGGAAAAGCATTTCGATGGTCTGCTACGCGAGTAAGTTACTTCAACAGCCGGAGATGAATAACCCAACTTTAGTGGTGGTGACTGACCGTAATGACTTAGATGGTCAGTTGTTTAATACCTTCACCATGGCTCAAGAAACGTTGAAGCAAATCCCGCAACAAGCAACCGACCGCGATGCATTGCGCGATTTACTTCTAAATCGTCAGTCCGGTGGCATCATCTTCACAACAGTACAAAAATTTGCGCTGCTCGATGAAGAAATGGCACATCCTATCCTCTCTGAACGCTCGAATATCGTGGTGGTGTCCGATGAGGCGCATCGTAGTCAGTATGGCAATAAAGCTCGCCTTGTTGATGTCAAAGACGAGCATGGAAATGTGATTGATCAGCGTTATGTCTATGGTTACTCCAAATACATGCGTGATGCCTTGCCGAATGCTGCTTTTATTGGTTTTACAGGTACGCCAATATCACTAGATGACAAAGATACTCGTGGTGTTTTTGGTGACTATGTATCTATCTACGATATTCAAGATGCGGTGGATGATGGGGCAACTGTGCCGATTTATTACGAATCTCGTTTAGCCAAGCTCGATATTAATCAAGATGAAATCGAAGCACTTAACGATCAGGTCGAAGAGGAAATTGGCGAAGACGAAGAAACGGAAAGTCGCGAGAAGATAAAATCACAGTGGTCAGCACTTGAGAAACTGGTCGGTGCGGAGCCACGAATCAAACAAGTTGCCCAAGATTTGGTCGAGCACTTTACCACTCGCTGTGAAACCTTTCCGGGCAAGGCTATGATCGTTGCCATGAGTCGCGAGATTTGCGTGGATTTATACGATGCCATTGTGGCTATCAAACCCGAATGGCATAGCGATGATCCAAACAAAGGCGCGATCAAAATCGTCATGACAGGCAGTGCCGCCGACAAAGCCAAAATGCAGCCTCATATCCATGATAAGAAGACCAAGAAGCTTTTCGAGAAACGTTATAAAGACACCAGTGATGAACTGCAATTAGTAATTGTCCGTGATATGTGGCTAACAGGTTTTGATGCGCCTTGCTGCCATACCATGTATATCGACAAACCAATGAAAGGTCATAACCTGATGCAGGCGATAGCGCGTGTGAATCGCGTGTTTAAAGACAAGCCCGGAGGTTTGGTTGTTGACTATATTGGTATTGCCAATGAGCTTAAAAACGCACTCAAGACCTATACCAACAGTCAAGGGAAAGGTCAGCCTACTGTCGACACTGCCGAAGCTTTTGCTGTCTTCATGGAAAAAATAGATGTCATTCGTGGCATGTTTGCTACGCCCGTAGATGGTGATGTATTAAACTATCGTCCGGATTTTGAAACCAAACCACTGCAACTGCTTCCGGGAGCCGTGAACCATATATCTGGTCTCTCACACCGCAACAGCAAAGGCGAAGAAGTTCGTGATGGTAAACGCCGTTTCCTTGATGTCATGGCAGCGCTTATGAAAGCCTTCTCACTGTGTAATACCTTGGATGAAGTAGACGGCTATAAGAGCGAGATTGCCTTTTACGGAGCTATCAAGACCGCCTTCTTAAAACATTCTACTGTTGACAAGAAACGCAGCGACGAACTACGCAATTCTGCTTTGCGCCAGATCCTCAACAATGCAATTGTGGCAGATGGAGTCGATGACATCTTCAAAACCGTTGGCTTAGATAAGCCCAATATTGGCTTGCTCTCTCCTGAGTTTTTGGAAGATGTCGCCAATATGAAAGAGAAGAATTTAGCCGTAGAGCTGCTAGAAAAGCTGCTGCGCGACGAAGTGAAAGCAAGAATGAAAAACGATGTAGTGCAGGAAAAGAAATATTCCGACCGTATTATGTCGACTTTGCAGAAATATCATAATCGCAACATTGAAACCGCGCAGGTAATTGAAGAGCTGATCCAGTGGGCTAAAGAGATGCAGGCTGACGCTGAGATGATGGATAAGCTCAACCTATCTACTGATGAAATAGCGTTTTACCGTGCATTGGTCACCAACGAAGCTTCTGTGCGAACCCTAGGCGATGACAACCTTCGTCAACTAGCCATTGAACTCACTCACCAACTGCGTAAGTCCGCAACGGTAGATTGGCAGAAACGTGAGAGTGTCCGTGCTCGTATGCGCAACCTTGTACGTCGTTTACTGCGTCGTTGGAAGTACCCACCTGATGCGGCTGAAGAGGCGATTAAGCTGGTTCTGGATCAAGCAGAAGTGCTAGCTGATGGGTGGTATAAGTAACTAAAAAGGCAAGGTTTTCCCTTGCCTTTTTATATGGCCTAATTTTGAAGTCCCTCAGGAACTGTTTAAGCCGCTGCAATTTTCACTAGTGAAAATTTTGAGTTTATCTGAGAACACTGGTGATTATAGGTACGCTAATACCCTCAACTATGGTGTTTTTAGGATCGCAATCATTAAATCGACTAAAATATAACCCACAATCAGCCTTAACTATGGTTATTCTGGGATCGCTTATCGCCCAACACTGGTGATGATAGGTACACCGATACTCTCAACTATGGTGTTTTTAGGATCGCAAGCGCTAAATCGGTTGAAATATAGCCCAATACTCACCCCAACCATGGTGATTCTGGGATCGCTTATCAGCAAACACTGGTGATTATAGGCCCACCGATACTCTCAACTATGGTGTTTTTAGGATCGGCAAGCGCTAAATCGGTTGAAATATAGCCCAATGCTCATCCCAACCATGGTGATTCTAGGATCGCTTATCAGCAAACACTGGTGGTTATAGGCGCACCGCTGCTCTCAACTATGGTGTTTTTAGGATCGCAGCGCTAAATTGGTTGAAATATAGCCCAATGCTCAGCCCAACTATGGTGATTCTGGGATCGCTGCCCCTAACACTGGTGATTATAGGAACACCGATGACCTCAACTAAGGTGTTTTTAGGATCACAGCGCTAAATCGACTGAAATGTAACCTCATCCACTTAACTATGGAGATTCTAGGATCGCATAACACTGGTGATTGTAGGTACACCGATGCCCTAAACTATGGTGCTTTTAGGATCGCAAGCGCCAAATCGGTTAAAATACAGCCCAATGCTCAAGCCAACCATGGTGATTCTGGGATCGCTGCCACCTAAACATTGATGTTTATAAATACTCTTTTTGAAGAAGATTAGAGAGGTAAACCTGTCGATGGGCCGCCTTGGTTTTAGAGATAATTGAGTTTCTCAATATTTGCTCACTTCCAAGCCAGAACATGTTCGTAGTCGCTCTTGTTATCGCCGTATATACCCAAGATTTATCAATAATCCTGCTGTGTACTATGGGACTTATTACAGTTTCAAATTGGCTTCCTTGAGCTTTATGTAACGTTATAGCATAAGCGAGTTCAAGATTATCAATCATCGAATATGTGACAGAAACTGTCTCACCTGTATCAATTTTCACCTTCGCAAGGACACTCTTATCCTCCCTATCGTAAAGGGAGATAACCGTGCCCAGAGTTCCGTTCTGCACGTCCGCTCTATAGTCATTTTTCGTGAAGATAACAGGATCACCAATTCGAATCCCCAAATCGTCATCATCCCCATTAATCCCTCGAATCATAAGCTTCCTACCATACGGATTGCTAACCGCCTGACATAGAGAGTTTATCTCATCAGCCAACACTCTCGTTGGGACTAAAATTTGTGCTTTTCGGCCAGATTCCATATATAAATCTACAGCTCGGCCAACAACGTCGCCCCGACTACATTCCTCAAATGAAATATTTTTGTAACTAAAGTACTTAGGAATACGACCATTACGTATTTCATTCGCATAACAAGGAATTCCCGTTGTACTACTTTGCCTACGCACCTCGGTCAAATGCACTCTCGGAACAACACCTGAGTCAATCAACTCAGATAAAACCAACCCAGAGCCGATAGGTGCTAACTGTTCTTCATCTCCAACAAAAATAAGACGTACATCTCTATCTCGTGGTAACTTCATCACTATTTTGTAGAGACTAGGAACATCGATCATCGAGGCTTCATCAATTAACAATACAATTGAATCATTTGCTGAAATATCAAGATCGTTCAACATTAAAAAGCGTTGAATTGTATAGGTACTAATATTTATGGATTCTTGTAATCGCTTTGCTGCCCGCCCACTCAGAGCCAATCCGAATACCTTAAAGTCAAGCCTAAGATAAGTATCCACAACCGCTTGAAGGAGAGTAGTCTTTCCTGTACCAGCGCCTCCTGTCAGCACAAATACACGGTTATTCAAGCTCTGGTTCAGAGCATTGTCTTGTTTCTCATTTAACTGGAAAGAAAGATTTTTAATGACATGCTGATAAGCATCATCTGAGCCGTTTGGTCGGGCCTCACTTAAACCTAAAAGGTGTTTGATTCTTTTTGCTATGACGCTTTCCATCACATACAGTCCAGTGTGATGAACTAATCCGCTATCAAGATTGTAGTAGACCCCCAACGATGAACTTGCACTCCTGATCGCTTCTTCAGCGATACCTTCATCATTGGTATACTTAAATATGTAGTCCCATAAAAAGTCCAACTCTATTACAGTATGACCATTACTACAGTGCATATTCATTGCATATTCAACAAGAGCAATTAGACGACGTCTATCATACTCGTCTATCCCAAACGAATTAATTGCTATTCCATCTACTTGCTCTAAAGACAAACCAAAAGTTTGGAGTAGATAAGGATTTGATTTTAATTGCTCGAACGCATCTTTCTTGTATAGTTTGAATAGCTTTTGTTGGATAAGCTGTGGGATGCCTAGCTTTGCAAACTCAATAGCAAACTGAATATTCTCGTACTTACGGAACCCTTTTAGGAATGACTCTGCTTTCTTATGTGTAAGAAATTCGGCGATAGGCTGTATTTCACCCGACTTCATCATGGATAGTAGCGAAATCCCAAACCTCTCTCCCAAACGCCTTGCTGTCGTTTCACCAATACCCTCAAATTGATTGTTACTACCTATAAATTTGTAGAACTCTTCCAGCGACTCTGGCATCACCATCATGGCTACTTCTGGGTTAACAAATTTAAATTGGGTTATCTCATAGTTATTGTTTGTACTAATAACGGAGCTGCTGGAGGAACCTTTAATCTCCCAAACCTGACCAACACAAGGCTCGGCGTTTACGGACTCAAGTATTTCGACTACAGCGTTTGACGCAGTGGGTATTTTGTTATCGTAAGCTTCTCTTCTAACGAAAACACCAGAGAACTTGTACGAGCCATCTCTTAAGCCGTAACTGGAAGTAATACGAACATAATAGCGATAGCGGCTATCATTTAGTGTTCTCATAAAATCCCCCCCATTTGCGAGATGACCTCTTCAAGCTCGGCATATCGTTCAAGCCTTGCCTTCAACTGCAAATTTTGGGACTCCAGCTCTTGAATTCGAGCCTCAAGCCTTACCATTTTGCTTATATCAGTGCTTCTGGGTTTAGTGTCTGTATGCTTAGTAGTTCGCGCTTCATTCGATTTTTTACTTTTTGAAGAGAAACCCGTTTTTTTGAGCAGCTCTTTTTCATATTCTTTTACCAGCTCTTTAAGGGTATTATTCTGATAGAATGCAGATCGGGTGATATCTGTTACTTTTGACAATTCAACCCTATTGAGCTGACCATTCTCCCATATATTCTTACATTCTTGAGTTGTAGTAGACTCTTTCCAAGCGAAGAATTTGGCAATAGATTCTTGTTTACCGTCAGCCATTAGCTTTTCCTGTTTAACTTCAGAGCGTTGTAAATAGTAGCCCTCGACACTCCAAGCCTTTTTGCCATTTGAGTTACAGACTCTTTCCTTTCCTTGTACGCAACCTCGATTTCATTAATCGTATCTTCCGAAAGAGTTGGTTTACGACCTAATTTAACACCACGGCTTTTCGCGACTCGAAATCCTTCCTGTTGCCGCTTCTTAATTAAGGTTCTCTCAAACTGTGCAAATGCACCTAACATTTGCAATGTGAGAGTTGCCATCGGATCGTCAGAACCACTAGAAAACGACAACTTTTCATTGTGAAAGGTCACGGTGACACCTTTATAATTAAAATCCCGAATAAGGGACTCTAAGTCATGTAAGCTCCGCGCAAACCTGTCGATAGAATGAACGTGGAGTTGATCTCCTTCACGACAGTACGAAAGACATTCATTTAAAACTGGTCTATCTGAACTTTTTCCAGATGCCGTTTCGACGAACTCTTTATCAAGTTTGATACTTTCAAGTTGTCGTCCAGTATTCTGCTCATCAGTGGATACTCGCTTATAACCAATATGCTGTGCTGACATGAAACACAACCCCTACACTACTGTATAAATACACAGTAATAAATCTCATAACAAACGTCAAATAATTCGTAGCTTTTATTGGACAAGTGTAAAAGAAATGAAAAAGTGAATTTAATAGACAAGAAAAAGCCACGAGTTCGTGGCTTTTACATATGTCTAATAAAGTATACGTTATTGTACAAAGTACGATCCCTACTCTGAACCATATAGGAAAAAGTATCTCTCAAGGTTACCTCGGTGAAACATCACTTTGTTACCACCTACCTTGTCCCTATATTGTCCCTCCTCCACAACGTATGTTTCGTGAGAGTCTTTCATCATCTGGTTTAAAGTTTTGCACGCCAAATCTAGTTGACGACTGACTTCCTCTAGCTGTGCCAACTGCTTTGACTGATCCTCGATAGTCAACTGGGCCTTGGTTAGTTCGCTCTTGCTATATGTAGATGCCTTAGGAGGAGCTATTGCAGACAAACTTTTGTTTTTCTCCTGACGCAATTCGATAAGCACGATTTCAATTTCAGACTCTTTTTCGTCCAACTCTCGATCCCTATCTTTAATAAGAGCCTCAAGTTCTTCAATTTTTTTTGTTTGTCGCCTTAACTTTAAGTCTTTTGCTACGTTGTCAGCCTCTCCATTTGAGCTAGAGTTCTTTCCAACATAGTTATCAATTAACTCTTTGTATTTTGAATCCTTACGTCTCAATGTTGAGCTATCTATGCGCTCTCCTTTTTTGGTCATCTTATACGCAACGTACTCCGAAAGTTTTCTAGCAGATTTAAAGCTAGCATCGGACTTCGCAAGATCTGAGAGGATTTCTTTAACCATCTCAGTTCTGCGTTTTGCAGTTTCTACTTTTTCATCAATTAAACCAGCCATAAAACATCACCCCTCGGTAAGCAAAAGCATCTTCATTTTATCTTCATTGCTTATGCCTCTAATATCAGTTTTAAGATTAAACAATTGAGCTAGGTATTCAATATCGGTTAGTTCATCGGCTTCATCCCATCCACTCTTAGATAGCACTTGGACTTTCCTTCTCAATCTTGCTGCTTGATTAGATAAGGTTTGCGTTTGCAGTGTAGGTACTCCCTCAGTTTCTTTGAGTCGTAATAATAGCTTTGCCTGCTCGGTTGCATCTAGTGGCTTAATCTCGTGCATTAGCTCCAAGCCTTCGTCCGATACATAATATGAATTTTTGCCATTATTAGATTGATCTGCAATATCTTTTCGGGCTAACCAATACGAAGCCTCAACTACATATTGAATCTTCTGTCGCTCCAACTCCTCTCCTTCAGTTTCATACATAGTATCTTTAAAGTAATCCAGCTTTGTATTGATGCTTTTAATGTCATCGCACAAAGCGCGGATGGTAGCAGCAATGGCTGGGAGATGGTTGTTAGTGACTACCGTTAGAGGACAGGCGTAACAATGTTTCTCTCCGATTTCCGTAACAACCTTTTTTGGACATTTTCCACCGAGAGGGCAGATATGTGTGCGGAAATAAGCAATGTTGCTGTGATCCGCCGCCCCTAACTCAGCTAACCCGTTGAGCGGTTTTACATCATCTTCAGGCGATGTAAAGTTGACCGACTGTGCATTGTATTTGCTGATAGTAGACTGGGGTGAATTGTTAAGATCACTTTCAAAGCTCTCCTGATTAATTTGGGACTCAGACACCGTCACTAAACCACCATCCTCTCTAGACACTGACACAAGATACGCAACTTGATTAATAAAATCTCTAGATGCACTATCTGGCAACAACTTTGTATAGTAGCCGACTGTAGATTCTGTTTGACCAGTCAATAGCTTACCAACCACCTTTGCGCCAACAATTGGCGCAAACACGCTATCAGTCATAGTGCGTAATGAGTGTGGAGTAACTAATGTCTTCTTTTCCAGCGGGATAAACTTCACCAATTCAGGATCTAGTAGATACTTGACTAATATTTCGCAAGATTTAGTGTCAATATCCCCATGCTCACGTAAGTAGACGAATTCATCAAGAGCGTAATGCAACTGAGGGGCATATATAGTTGTTGGATCGAAACTTACGTTGTTTCTGGTTAAAAAGCTCTCGTATTCATTAATTATCGCTGAGAAACAGTGCGGTACAGCACTATCAGCGTGATAGTCCTTAATTTGGAATATCGGGTAGATATCCCCCCATTTTGAATCCTCATCATTATTGTAAGGCACTGCCTCTGTTAGTTTGTGGTTAGCTTTAGCTGCGAACTGTTTTATTTCAACAACTTTCTTTAATACATTCACCACTTCATTAGGAACCAAAACCTTATATGGTTTTGTTTTCGCCTTATCCGTCGAGACCACGATCTCCTGATATTCCGCACCTTCCACAATATAAGAAAAACAATCTCGTTCATCTAACCAAAGGGCATTAGATCTTCTCAGTCCAGAGTGCAAAAACAGCGTTATCATTGCCCATGGAATGTGATTATTTATATAAACACTAGTGTCTTTGACGCCGCTTGCGTAAATCACACTGTCGTCTTTGGTAAGTTTTACTCTCGTTATTGACTCTAGCGATACCCGACCAATGACCATGGTATTTTCATCGCCACCATCAATATTAATTGCCTCGGGAACATGGATGAATTGTTTGCAATTTTCACCATTCTTTAATGCGTTAAGAACGTCGTCAAGTATCCGATTAGTAACTGCCATGGCATATGATCGCAACCCCAACCAATAAGTGAGGTTGAAAACGTATTTCCTGTTTTTGGTATACTTTCTACCAACCTTTTCTTTTGCTTTACCAGCTAAAGGGTTTCTGAATTCGCCAGCAATGCCCGAGTCCAACTCAGTCAGGTAATCAAAAAAGGCATTGATAACAACCAAAGCATCCCTGCCACTATTGTTACCCTCGGTGTTGGCTTTGCTAGCTGCACCTGTCATATCGTAGACAAATTGTTGTAAGGAAACAGGATACTGAAAACCATCTCCGAACTTATCAGAATTTTGCAGTTCGAAAACGTTACTTCTCTGCACATACAAACTATGTATAAATTCATTTGGATTTTCGGGATAAGTGAATTTTCCCGAAAGACTAGAATTAAAATATGCAGGTAGATAAGAGAAGAGGTATTTGTTTAATATACTCAAACGGTTTTTCTTCTGCTTCTTAGTCCCAGCTTCTACTGAAGAAGCTCGAATATAATCTTGTTGAGCAGCAATCCAAATATTACTTTGATCTAGATTTTCAGTGAAAAAGTTAACATCACTACCACCAGAATCAGACCAGTACCCATAATCAACAATGGTATTCTTATCTAGCCTAGAAACTACAATCTCTTCAGCATTTTGAACATTTTCTCCGATGTAGGTGCGAGCGAGCTTGTTTTTAGCTGGGTGGACGCTTACTGAAGATAACACTGCCTTTTTGATATTGCCTTTAGGAATGCGTTTAAATTCGTCATGAAATTTAGCATCTGCAATAAGTCCGCATTCAACGAGGAAATCAATCGCAAACCTAATATTATATGCAGGCGGCGCACCATTGTAATACTCAAAGAGATCATTGTGATAATCTAAGAGAATATCTTTATTGAGTTCACTAAGATCAGTTATTCCATTCGAAATGACAACATCAGCCAGCCTTTTAAAAGACTGATTAATCGTATCTGTACCGACACTTTTTGTGTAATCAGAATAGTGGGTAATAATTGGGGCGCTTTCAATATGTTCCCCTATTTTATTAAAGCGATTCTTGGTCGCGCACAGCCACAAATCATTAGCAATTGCAGGCATAAAGAGCCTTAATTTTGTGGAAGCAATCCGCTCCGCGACACTCAGCGCTTTAGGGTGTGAGCCAAACATATAATTTAGCCTAACTACCTTATTCAAGGCCAAAAAGCTCAAAAATAGACGCAAGTTATGCAATCGGTTATAGGTATCGTTTGCTTTGGGCTTTGACACCCAAGGTATTAAATTGTCAAGTACACCCACGCTCCCCCCGATACCGTCACCTCGGGATTCCTTTATAACAAGCTCTTCGCAGCTAGTTAAAAAGCACTTAATTTCGTCAAGTTGCTTAGTTGACTCTCTATTTAATGCCGAAAGAAGGAGGTCAGAGCCGTCATTAGCACCTCTATAATTTGTTTGATATTCAGGTGGGTAAGCCTCTTTGCAATATTCTTTAAGCTTAGACTTAAATTCAACTAGGAGAGACTTAAAGCGCTCCCGAGTAAAGGTCTCTAGGAAAATCATATATCGTGAACCTGATTTGTTATTGAGATAAAGTTTTGATCGCTTCCAGATTGAATTGCTTCCCGTAGCACTTCATTCATCTTTTCTGTGTCCTTGCGCACTTTTTCAATGTCAATGCGCGAGGTGTAAATCTTTGTGCTCTTTGGTTCTGCGTGTCTCATAAAATGTTGGACTTCCAAAAGCGAGTAACCATTACCACCTCTAGGGTTAGGAGCGTAATTGATCATGAAATCACCGTAGTAGTGACGCATTGAATGAGTGCTAAGTGAATCAAACCTTGGGTCTGTATTTAAGCCAGCTCTCTTAAGGTTTGAGTCCCAAGCTTCCTTGATGCTGCTCTTTGCAGAACGGTAGTAGGGTTGATATTCGAGTAGTTCAGTCTGCTTATTTTTAGTGGCCCGACTTTGTAAAAAGACATACTTAGAATTTGACTCTGGTCTTTCGTGCTCTAAATAGTTTGTTAATTCTTCAAAGAAAAATGATTTAAAAGGCTCTATAAAAGTTACCTGATAGTGATCTACTGATTTTCCTCTTTTTGTCTTATAATCAATAGCTTCAAGGTAACTAATTATTCCTTCATCGTGTAATTTAACCTCTTCCTCGATTACATCCAAATCACAAAATCGCACCTTGGCTGCCTCAGAAATTCTTAGCCCTCCACCGAAGCAGAGTGCATACAAACATTTGTCACGATGAGTTTTGGTGTTTAAGAGAAATTGCCCTATGGCATCCATCGGAAAGTGTTTAGGCTCCTCGCTTTTGGTCTCACTGGGCAGTTTGAAAAAGTTTTTGATTTTCGAGACCTTCGCGCCGCCCGAAATACAGCCTGCTAAGTATGAGTTCTCAATCAGCGCTTTACGCTGACTTGATGATAACTCCTTCACCATGCCGAGTTCTTCACCAACAGCAGTAAATGGCTGATCTACATTAATAAGCCCATCCGTCTTTCTCTGCTGCACTATGCTGTATTCAAGGGCGTTTGATGCAGTTACAAAATCACACATGCTTGAAATCATGCGTTTAGCAGATGTTCTACGAAGAGGGGTTGAATCTAGATTTACAGCGCACGATCTGGCAAGTGGGTTGTCTGAGTTTTTTCCATCCATAAGAAAAGAAGGATAAGCTTTAAAAATATTATTCAGAGTAGTTCTTAAATGAAAAACAGAGGAGTAATGGTTTTTTTTCGTAAGCTCTTCCTGAAATGCCTGCGTGTGTAGTGCATTTGATGCTTCAATGAAAAAATCATAGAACTTAGCTAAATCTGAAGCCTTCGCTTTGACTGTGTTGTATGGCTGGCTACTCAATATCAGATTATTTATATGCTCCTCAAGCTCCACAATTGAACCTGTGGTTTTCGAAACAAATGAATAAAAAATCACACCTTCTGGGGTGGTGAGTTCTCTTTTAATAATATTTTTTGTTTTCCTAGCCACTTCCCATTGCACCAATAAATTAACCTCAATCTCCGTATATCCTACTACAAAAAATCGATAATGGTGCGATGAATACTGTGTTTTTATACAGTTTGTGATCTCAGTGTTAGAAATGAATTTTTCGGTCTAACAAGATGCAAAAAAGCCAGTACCTAAATTAATAGATACTGGCTCTTCAAAGTGGCACGCCCTGTAGGATTCGAACCTACGACCACATCCTTCGTCACACTATAGCTTTCGCTACCACCTATTAAGGCTTCGTGCGCTGGACTATACCTTTACCATAGCTTTAAAAGCGTTAGGTAGACGCCGTCTAGTCTCTACACCTTCCCAATATTATTGGGCTTGGCTCGGGATTGCCAACTCGCTAAAGTAAGGTTTCCCCGAATTTGACGTCTTACACTCTTATCGTTTCCAAAAAGAGGCCCAATCTGAACGCTAGAGAAATCTAGCCAATTAGAAGGGACGTGCTCTATCCATCTGAGCTAAGGGCGCTTTATTTTGCTTTTCAACTATATCTAGCTAAAAAACGAAATTCAAATTGTTTATACGCTTCATTGCACCAAACTAGGTTACAAAGCCATTAGTCAGTCATATTGATTCATTACACCAGAAATAACCTAATATAAGAACCAATGACCACATCCTTAGAAGGGACGTGCTCTATCCAGCTGAGCTAAGGGCGCGCTACAGGGACAGGATTATACGAGTTCAAACGGGTAAATCAACGGGTTTTCATAACATTCTGATCTGAATGCCTAAAAAAAGTCCATTAAAACGCTTAATGTTCAAAAACACCACAAAGCAAACGTTTGCGTATGGATGTTAATAAGAAATTCTGCGACAATGCGCCGCAGATAATCTGCCTTCTTAATTTATAAGGAAAGTCATGACTGCTCAAAATATAGACGGAACTCTCATTTCCCAAACTGTTCGATCCGAAGTGGCTGCACGTGTTAAAGCACGTGTTGAAGCTGGGCTACGTGCTCCTGGTTTAGCAGTGGTTCTAGTTGGTGAAGATCCTGCTTCTCAGGTTTATGTTGGTAGCAAACGCCGCGCATGTGAAGAAGTTGGGTTTGTTTCTAAGTCTTTTGACCTTCCTGCGTCTAGCTCAGAAGAAGAGTTACTAGCGCTGATTGATGAACTAAACAATGATGATGAAATTGACGGCATTCTAGTGCAATTACCCCTTCCTGCGGGCATAGACACAACACATGTTTTAGAGCGCATTCACCCAGAGAAGGACGTGGATGGCTTCCACCCTTATAACGTTGGCCGTCTTGCGCAACGTATTCCAAAGCTTCGCTCTTGCACGCCAAAGGGCATCATTACCCTACTCGACCGTTACAACATTGAGCTACGTGGTAAGCATGCGGTTGTGGTTGGCGCATCAAACATTGTTGGTCGTCCAATGACACTTGAGCTGCTGCTTGCGGGCTGCACAACAACAACATGTCACCGTTTTACCAAAGACCTAGAGAGTCATGTGCGTCAAGCTGACGTTGTCGTGGTTGCGGTTGGTAAACCTAACTTCATCCCTGGTGAGTGGATTAAAAAAGGCGCAGTGGTGGTCGATGTCGGTATTAACCGTCTTGATTCAGGCAAACTAGTTGGCGACGTGGAATACGACAAAGCACGTGAAAGTGCGAGCTTTATTACTCCTGTTCCTGGTGGCGTTGGCCCAATGACCGTCGCAAGTTTAATTGAGAACACGATGCTCGCTTGCGAACAGTTCCACACAGACAAATAACGTAAATTTCAGATACGAAAAAGGCTCCGCAAGGAGCCTTTTTGCTAATTGTTGATATCTATTTCAATTACAGACTTAAAATCACGCCCGCAATAGAAGCGCTCATTAAGTTCGCCATGACACCAGCGATAATCGCACGGAAACCATGCTTAGAAACAAATGCACGCTTTTCTGGTACCAAAGAGCCCAACCCACCAATCAGCATCGCCATGCTTGAGATATTTGCAAAGCCACACAAAGCAAACGTCACGATTGCTTGTGAGTGTTCACTAAGTTGAGACTTCACTTCTGCAAGCTGGATGAAAGCGACGAACTCATTCACCACAATCTTGTTACCAATCAGCGAGCCTGCTGTGGTTGCTTCTTGCCATGGTATACCCAACAACCAAGCGACTGGCGCAAACACAAAACCTAGGATGAGCTCAAAACTTAATGGTGTCCCAATCAGATCACCTATCCAGCCTAACATGCCGTTTAGCATTGCAATGACACTAATAAACGCCAGTAACGTACCACCGACCGATACAGCAATGCGTACACCCGCCATGGCACCATCGGCTAATGCTTCTACTACGTTGGTTGCACGTGGAATTTCAACTTGGCTAATGTCGATATCTGCTGCTTTATCCGTATCTTCTGGCATTAAAATTTTTGCCATCAACAAGCCGGCAGGTGCCGACATAAATGCAGCAGCAATAAGATAGTTGAGGTCGACACCCAGTGATGCGTAACCAACCAACGTTCCGCCAGCAACTGACGCTAAACCACCTGTCATAACTGCAAAGAACTGCGAGTCAGTCATGTGTTTTAGGTAAGGCTTTACCATTAATGGTGCTTCAATGGTGCCAACAAAGATATTCGCCGTAGCAGACAAAGACTCAGCACGACCGATACCCAGCAGCTTTTGAATACCACCACCGATAAAGTTAATGATTTTTGGCATCACACCAATGTGATAAAGACCTGAGATAAGAGAGGAGAAGAAAACGATGATACCCAGAACATTGATCGCAAAGGTGAAGCCCCCTGTCGCCAAATTACCGAATAAAAACGCAATGCCCTCTTGACCATAGTTGATCAAATTCGACACAACACTGCTCACTGAATTCAGCGCATCTCGTCCTGCTGGTACATATAAAACCAACAACGCAAACAGTACCTGCAAAGCAAACGCAAACGACACCGTTCTCAGCTTTATATTTTTTCTATTTGTAGAAAGTAGCCATGCTAGGAATAGTATGGCTACGATACCAATAATTGAGTTCATAAAATGAATCCGACAGAAGGGGGATATAGAAGGCACCGGATTGTATAGCGGACTCAAAATGCTGCAAGTTGAGGATGTTAACAGTGTGAAAAGTTTAAGCGACCAATAACTGACCAACAAAATAACCAATTGAATTTATTGAAGATAAACGTTTGCTTATTTTAATTGTTTCCATATGGAAAATATGTTTCTGATTCAGGAAAAATTTTTGTGAAGTGAATCACCTTATGTGTCGTTCTACAACGTCATTGATCCTGTTATTTAGGAATAGAGATGTAAGGCGCCAAACGTTGGTCCCAATGACAAGGGTTGCCGATCTTCTGTTTGATAAAGTTAATCACTGCGGATATTTTTTTTGGCATATGCTGGCGGCTTGGGTATACCGCATAAAACGGCATCGACTGGCTGGCTTTCCAATCAGGTAACAGCTGTATTAACTTACCCGTTCTGAACTCATCACCCAGCAAGTAAGTGGCAAGGTAGGCAATACCCCAACCTGCAATAGCCGCATCCCGAACGGCTTCTGCCAGATCTACTGAATAGTTACCCGAGACTTTTACGTTCAATTCTTGCTGATCTTTGGTAAACGCCCACCCCGTATAGTCACGCTCCCAGCTTCTGTATATGAGGCAGTTGTGAGCAGATAGGTCATCCGGTTCTGTTGGCGTGTCATGTTTCAATAAGTAATCTGGCGATGCCGCAACAACAAACTGGCAATCCGTCAAACGCTGCGCAATGTAACCTTCAGGCAAATGCTCGTTGTTGGTTACCCATAAATCGAGCCCTTCGGCTAACATATCGACCTTATAGTCAAACAGATGTACTTCCACTTGAAGTTGAGGATACAGTTCGCGTAACTCTTGAATCGCTGGAATAATGTGTAAGGTACCAAATGATTGCGACAACCCAAGACGTACCAAACCTGCCACTTCATCCCGCTGGGTTTCCATCTCTAATGTGGCGCTGCTCACCGCTTGTACCACTTGCTCACAGTGATGAAAAAAGGTTTTCCCTGCCTCAGTCGGCGTAAAGCTTCGCGTAGTGCGTTGAACAAGCTTGATACCAAGAGACGCTTCTAACTGACTCAACTGTTTACTCACATGAGACACCGACACGCCTAAGCTCTTTGCAGCAGCTGTGAAGCTTTTGTGTTTAAGAAGAGCGGAGAAAATCACCATTTGTGCGGCACGTTCAGATAACACGCTTTACCTCGATTTGGTTATAGAAAAAACAAAGGGCTCCGAAGAGCCCTTGTATTGAAGACTGAATGCCAAATTGTTTGATGGCAGATCAGTATTTAATGCGGTCAGCCAAGTGACTCACAGCAAGTGCGAAGTAGTAAGAGCGGTTCCACTTCATCAATACGTTGTAGTTATTGTAAACCAGATACGTACGACCATTCTCGTCGTCCGGCATGATCAACCATGCTTTGATGTCTTCATCCAGTTTTGGCAACGGGCTACCGTCATATTTTGTGATACCTAATTGGCTCCACTCTTGAAGGTATTTGCCTTTTTCAGCCGTGCGCCCTTCTAGGCTGCGATCAATATTTTTAGGAACCTTAACTTGGCGACCCCAAGTATATTTATCATCCCAACCAGACTTGCTCAAATAGTTAGCGGTTGATGCAAACACGTCCGCTTCAGATTGCCATATGTCTTTTTTACCATCACCGTTGCCGTCAGCAGCAAAACGAAGGAAAGAGCTTGGCATAAACTGGCATTGACCCATCGCACCAGCCCATGAGCCTTTAAAGTTCTCTAGCTCAATATGGCCTTGATCGAGGATCTGAAGTGCCGACATAGTCTCTTTACGGAAAAACTCTTCACGACGGCCTTCAAATGCCATTGTGGATAGTGCATCAATCACTTTAAAGTTGCCGGTAAACTTACCAAAGTTACTTTCAACTCCCCAAAGTGCCACAATAAAGCGCGGGTGGACACCGTACTCATCGCCTATACGCTTTAGCTCGGTGTAATGCTCTTTGTAGAGTTGTCTGGCTTGCTTCACCTTCCATTCAGGCACCGCGCGAGGAATGTACTCATCCAATGTCAGTTTCTTTTCTGGTTGGTTTCGGTCCGCTTTTACTGCTCGGGGCTTGTACTCAACATTAGCAAAAGCAGCACTAATGACCTGCTCTGAGATACCTTTATCACGAGCTTCAGCACGCAGCTTATTCAAGTATTCATCAAAACCCTCGCTACTTGCAAAAACCGAGGTACACATACCAACGCTAAGCATGGTAGCCAGTATCTTTTTCATATTGCCCTCCTTGAGCAAGGCAGAAATCCCAGATGAAAAACGATGACGTTATTCGCCTTTCTGCTGGGCTTTTTGTTCTTTGTACTTTTCTAATAGGTTCTCCGGCGGCGGTGGAACCTGAAGAAAGAAGCCATCATTTTGTAATGAAGCCTTCACTTTTTCGATATCAACTTGTGCCAATTTACGGCCATCAAGTTTAATCGTCATGACAGCGATAGGCTTACCGAACATCTGCATTAAGGTGTCAGGAACCTGTGAAAAGTCATCCTTTTTCGGAATATAGAGATAAGTACCTTCTTTTTTCGAGCTTTTATAAATAGAACAAAGCATGACACGCCTTTTATGCTGATTTAGCCGCGTTGAGTGCGGATTAGGTTGAAAACGTCAAATTCTCGCAAACTTAATAGCAAATTTGAGATTAATTCACCTATTTACCCACGAGAGAACTTGCTGCGTCAAAGGATGAAATATAACATGACATACCTAGTTTAAGGCAACGCTCTTTCAATAAAGGCAAGAAGTCCACGATGACCCATTCACCAGACCTTAAAGGTAGCAGTTTTACATTGTCAGTTTTACACCTTTCTGACAATGAGATCGCAAAGACTGTCGAATTTTTGCAAGAAAAAGTTTCTCAAGCACCTTCTTTTTTTGCATCCGCGCCTTTGGTAATCAATATAGCAAAAGTACAAGGCGACATTGATTTCCCTAAGCTTAAACAAGGCATCTCAGATGCTGGTTTTATTCCGGTCGGTGTAACGGGCTGTAAAGACAAGCGTGTACAAAACCTTGCTTCCGAAGCTGGCTTCGCCATTATGTCGGCGAGCAAATCGCCAAGCCAAGCACCTGCCAAAATGGCACCAACGAAAGTAGTTCGTACGCCTGTCCGCTCAGGACAACAGATCTACGCAAAAGATGGTGATTTGGTGGTGCTAGCGCACGTAAGTGCAGGTGCTGAAGTCATTGCTGACGGCTCTATTCATATCCATGGCACACTTCGAGGTCGTGCGATTGCAGGAGCAAGTGGTCAGCAGGAAGCGCGTATTATTTGCCACGATTTACAAGCAGAACTGGTATCCATTGCGGGTGACTACTGGTTAAGCGATCAAATTGAAAGCGAGTACTGGCAAAAGAAAGTAATGATCAGTAAAGCCGATGAATCATTACATTTAGAAGTTCTCGCGATTTAATCTAAAAAGGAAAAAAAATGGCACGCATTATTGTAGTAACGTCTGGTAAAGGTGGCGTTGGTAAAACCACTTCAAGCGCAGCCATCGCCTCTGGTCTAGCTCTTAAGGGAAAAAAGACCGCGGTGATCGATTTTGACATCGGTTTGCGTAACCTCGATCTAATCATGGGCTGTGAGCGCCGCGTCGTGTATGACTTTGTGAACGTCATTAACGGCGAAGCGACATTAAACCAAGCGCTGATCAAAGATAAGCGCACGGACAACCTATTTATTCTTCCTGCTTCTCAAACTCGTGATAAAGACGCACTGACAAAAGATGGTGTTCAGCGCGTATTCGGCGAACTTGATGAAATGGGCTTTGATTTCATTATTTGTGATTCACCAGCAGGTATCGAGCAAGGCGCGTTAATGGCCTTGTACTATGCCGATGAAGCCATTGTCACAACGAACCCAGAAGTCTCTTCTGTACGTGACTCTGACCGCATTCTCGGTATTTTAGATTCTAAGTCACTGCGTGCAGAGCAAGGGCTAGAGCCAGTAAAACAGCACCTGTTACTGACTCGCTACAACCCATCTCGCGTCACTCAAGGCGAAATGCTAAGCGTTGAAGACGTAGAGGAGATCTTACATATTCCACTACTGGGCGTGATTCCAGAAAGCCAAGCCGTGCTTAACGCGTCAAACAAAGGTGTGCCAGTCACTTTTGACGATAACACCGATGCGGGTATGGCTTATTCTGACACCGTTGATCGCTTATTAGGCAATCAGGTTGAATTTCGTTTCCTTACTGAGGAGAAGAAAGGACTCTTTAAACGACTCTTTGGAGGCTAGACATGTCATTATTAGAATTTTTCCGTCCACAGAAGAAAACTTCTGCGAATCTAGCTAAAGAGCGTTTGCAAATCATTGTCGCAGAGCGCCGCAGCCAAAATGATCCTGCGCCGTCTTACTTGCCTCAATTAAAAGAAGACATCTTGAAGGTGATCAGCAAGTACGTGGCAATTGATCCAAATATGGTTGACTTAACATTTGAGCACAAAGACGACGATATCTCAGTTCTTGAGCTGAATGTGAAGCTACCAGACGAAGAAAAGTAATCAGTTTCTCTCGCCAGACGAATGCTCTAATTAGAACGAAAAAGGTTGGCATCGAGGCCAACCTTTTTCATCTTTCATTACTTTAATGCTTTATTCATCTTGTCGCCGAGTAAATCCAAACGCCACCCTTGCATCAAATCAGGCAATACTTCTGGGTCACGATCTTTTTTCCAAACCCAACTGATCAACTGATTGATCTGCTTTTTAGAGGCAAGGAACTCCGTGGCTAAACCTGACTTCTGCGAAGCCGATTTCACCAAGTCTTTCATATTTTTGAAGACCTGCTTGTAACCCGGATAGTCCATTAAACGCTCAATTTTCGCAGGATACTCTTCAGAAGGTGTTTGCTTCGCTTGTTTAACAATCGCGGCAATCTTCGCGCCATGGCGGTTAATCGCTCGGATATCAATATCTTCTGCTTCCATCTTCTTAAAGTTCGTTAAACCAAGACGAGCGACCGTTAATAGATCACCTTCTTTGAAGATAAAGTTCAGCGCTAAATCTCGTTTGATTGCTTCACGATAACGCCACGTCGCCAATGGCTTTAAAATCGCCAGCTCAGAAGGTTTTAATTGCCAAGCGCCCTTAATATCAAGGTAGGCATTCTCTTCATTGGTTACGCGAATACGTTTCGAAACGAGTAAATCACTTTCTTGCTGTACAGCTTCCCACCAACCTGCTTGCGTCACCTTATCGAACAGCTTTTCGTATAACGGTAACAAGTAATGAACATCTGCGGCAGCATAATCTAATTGCTTTTGTGTCAGTGGACGAGCCATCCAGTCGGTACGTGATTCACTTTTGTCGAGCTCTACGCCTAAATATTCTTCCACCAGCGATGCGAAGCCTGTCGATAGGCCGTGACCGAGAAAAGCGGCCATCAGCTGCGTATCCACCATAGGGAATGGTGTACAACCAAAAGCGTTTTGGAAAACTTCTAAATCTTCACCACATGCGTGCAGCACTTTTAGCACAGAAGTATCTTTTAATAGCGCTACAAACGGCGTCATATCCGTTAATTCAGTCGGATCAATCAGCGAGAGGCGATTACCATCGAAAAGCTGAATCAGACCTAACTGCGGGTAGAAAGTGCGAATACGAACGAATTCGGTATCCAGCATCACTACGTCTGCCTCTCGGGCATGAGTGCAAACCTCTTCTAGGTCTTTGTTTTTAGTAATAATTTGATAGTTCACATACTTCTCGCTATAAAAATGCCAGCAAAACGCTGGCATTCTATCATTTTTTAAATCTCTCGACTCGACGAAATCGGCTTATGCGCTTTTCTTCGCAAGTTCAGCGTCATTCTCTTCGCGTAAAACACGACGCAAGATCTTACCGACATTGGTTTTAGGTAAGTCTTCGCGGAACTCAACCAACTTCGGAACTTTGTAGCCAGTTAAGTGTTCTCGACAATGCGCGATCACTTCGTCTTTGGTCAAGCTCGGATCACGTTTCACGACATAAATCTTCACTAATTCACCAGACACTTCATGCGGCTGACCAATAGCAGCAACTTCAAGTACTTTGCCGTGTAGTGCTACAACGTCTTCAATTTCGTTCGGGTAAACATTAAAGCCTGATACTAAGATCATGTCTTTCTTACGGTCAACGATATGCAGGAAGCCTTCGTCATCGAACTTAACGATGTCGCCAGTTGATAGCCAGCCGTCTTCGTTAATCGTATCTTTCGTTGCTTCAGGTCGTTGCCAGTAACCTTGCATAACCTGAGGACCACGAACTTGAAGTTCACCAGTTTCAGTATTCGCAAGAGCGTTGCCTTCTTCGTCCACGATACGAACTTCTGTTGATGGTACCGGCAGACCAATAGAGCCATTGTATTCAACAAGATCATGCGGATATGCCGCCACCAACGGAGAACACTCTGTTAGACCGTAACCTTCGAGCAAATAGCAACCCGTGGTCTTTTGCCATCTTTCTGCCACTGAGCGCTGCACTGCCATGCCGCCGCCAACGGCTAAACGTAGATTACTGAAATCCAACTCGTGGAAATCTTCATTATTGACCAATGCATTAAATAAGGTATTCACGCCCGTAATCGCAGTAAACGGATGCTTTTGTAGCTCTTTCACGAACCCTGGAATATCTCTAGGGTTGGTAATAAGTAAGTTACGACCACCCATTTCGACAAACAGCAGACAGTTTACGGTAAGAGCAAATACGTGATACAGCGGTAATGCTGTTACGACTAATTCACGCCCCGGAGATAAAACCGGTCCGTACGCGCCTTTTGCCTGTAGAACGTTCGCAATCATGTTGCGGTGAGTCAGAATCGCGCCTTTCGCGACACCTGTCGTCCCCCCCGTATATTGCAGGAATGCAATGTCATCCCCAGACATAAACGGTTTAACGTATTGTAGACGACGACCTTTACGTAGAGCCTGACGCATTGAGATTGCACCAGGTAAATCGTACTTAGGCACCATGCCCTTAACGTACTTCACGACAAAATCGACAATCGTACCTTTCGCTCGTGGCAGCATTTGACCAAGACTGGTTAACACTACGTGTTTGACTGGTGTTTTATCGACAATTTGTTCTAACGTATTCGCAAAGTTAGACACAATCACAATCGTCGTCGCACCTGAGTCATTCAATTGGTGTTCAAGTTCACGAGGAGTGTAAAGTGGGTTAACGTTTACGGCGATACAACCTGCACGCAAAATACCAAACAACGCCACTGGGTATTGCAGTAGGTTTGGCATCATCAGAGCAACACGGTCACCCTTTTGCAGTTTTAACTCGTTTTGCAGATACGCTGCGAATGCGCGACTACGCTCTTCCAATTTACGGAAGGTCATAACCGAGCCCATGTTCATGAATGCTGGTTGGTCTGCATATTTTTGTACAGACTGTTCAAACATTTCTACCAAAGACTCATATTGCTCTGGATTAATGGTTTCAGGTACGTCACTTGGATAACGTGAAAGCCATGGTTTATCCACGATGTTACTCCTCGTTTATAACTGGCTAAAAAATAGCGTCCTTTTTATTTTGAAAGCTATTACAGCACAGCGAACGTGCTTGAGCACGCAACTCTCAAACACTTGTTTAAATTTTGTTAACTACACCAAGAATTCGCGTTGCGACCTCGAGTATTTGCTCTAAATGACAGTGATGACCACCCTTGACAGAAACCACTTGCGGTGGGTTCTCTCCCCAATCAGCTTGGTTATATGGTAAATTCTGAAATCCTTGATCGCCTAATACAATCAAATGAGGACAACGTATTTGGCTGGTAATCGAGTTAGCATGCGCTTGCGCCATTCGGTAAAGCGACGCACATTTTAACTTGGCGTCATGCCGCCAATACCATTTATCTCCTCGCTGCTCTGTTCCACGCTCGACTATCGGTAGAAGTTGCTCAGCGGTTAATTGGTTGGCTTGCATGCGTAATTTTAACGCCAGATCGAAGGAGGCAATGGCTCGCTCTGGCTTGTTTTGCTGTCTTATTCGACTTAAAACGCCATCGCGAAGACGAGGCAAACTGTTAGTAGGATCCTCATGAAGAGGTCCTGCTCCCTCAATTTGCACAAGAGCTTCGACCTGCTCTGGAAACGCTGCACTATAGCAACTTGCGATTAAAGCACCAAGTGAATGCCCTACTAATATCAGTCTGTTTGGTGATAATTCGTCCAAAAACTGATACAAATCGGCAATATAGTCGTGAAAGGGGTAATAATTATCGTGAGATTTATGACTCGATAAACCGTGACCAAAATGATCGATGGCGAGGAGGTGTAAGTGAGGATTAAGTTGATTCAACTGCTCCATGAGCGCTTTAAAGCTGCCCGCATTATCTAACCACCCATGAAGAAAAACGACTGACAAGTCAGCCGTTTTCTCGTTCCCTATCTCAAGGGCTGCCATTTTGCCGGCAGGAAGCTCGAATTGACGCTCATGCATCGCAGATTATTTGACCTGTTTTATCACTTTACCGTCTTGTGGGAAATCATTACGCCACATGCGGCAGTTAATCGAGTAACATGGGTAAAAGTAGGTTGGCGAGTCATACATGCGTACACGTTCTTCAATTTTCCATAAACGGTACCCTTCCCCCTTTATTACCGGGAAGATGTAACCGTGCTCACCGATCTTTCCTTCTTCTTCCCCTGCTCCTTTGCCTACAACCGTCACCAAACGGCCTTCACTAAAGGCGACAGGCTCTAAATAGCCATCAAAATAGGCGACAAAACGCCCCGTAGGCTCTTCATCGATATCAGGTTTACCAGACTTACTGATAGGAAGGTTTACAATCTCTAGACGCGTTTTATCTTTAAAGTTATCCACTTTAGCGATGATTCCACCAAGGCGAACATCTTCACTCACTTGCCCCTGAGACTCAGCAAAAGCTTTATAGTCTGTAACGACCAATTCTGTGCTTGCATTTAGCTCCTCAGGCAACGAGCTACACGCAGACAAACCAACCGTAGCAAGTAATGCGAGAAAAAACCGTCCAAAAACCTTCATAAACCACCTTTCAATATTAGTAACCCCAAGCTGGGGAGATCTCACACGTAAATATCGACACCAAGTAATTGAGCCAGTTCCTCTTTTTTAGCTCGATTCATGACATCCATGTACTGCTCCATTGCTTTACGTGCGCCCCCTTCAGGAAGGTCATATTGCACTTGAGCTCGGTGAATTTGGGACTCATCCACGTGTTTTATGGAGTGCGCCACGGCGTTAGCAACCTTTGAAGGCTGACCTACAGGCTGCTTTGTTTGTGATTTATTTACCGGCTTCTTTTGACTGGCTTTATTAGTGCGATTTGCACCGGGAATCAAAGAAGGAGGCAAGCCATTAATCGACGCCATAGCACTCCATAAAAATACAGGGCAAACGCCCTGCTTTTTGTCAGGTTAATGAAAAACGGACTATTCGCGACCAGGAAGTTTTTTCCATGTCACATTATCACGTAAATAAACAGGGCTCGAATCTTCGACCGGCACGATATTACCCTTTTTAAATTCTTGTTCAGCAAGAATCACGATGTCTTGTGAATCAGGGTACAGAACGTCACCATGCGTCAAATTAAACGGTAGGCCTGCTAATACTTCTTGGTAAGCATCCCAACCAGTACCTGCTGTCGTCCACGTTTTGTCGTCTGCTTGTGCTTCTTCAACGAGACGTGCTGGTGGAATTACGCACTCTGCATCCATCCCTGCCCACTCACCGTTTGCTTGGCGAGTGTAACGTGCCCAGTAAACTTCACCCATACGTGCGTCAATAGCCACAGCGACATCGGTCACACCATGTAAGCGATAGCTACCTTGAGCCATTGCAGCCAGCGTTGAAACGCCGATCATAGGTAAGTCAGCACCGAACGCCAAACCTTGTGCGATACCAATACCGATACGAACGCCAGTAAAGCTACCTGGACCACGTCCAAACGCTAACGCATCCAGCTCTTGTAGAGTCAGGCCAGCTTCTTTGAGTACTTCATCAACCATTGGCAGTACTTTTTTGGTGTGATCGCGTGGTGCAACCGCGCTACGTGAAATCACTTGATCATTAGCCAACAACGCAACTGAACAGTTTTCAGTCGCTGTATCGATAGCAAGAATTTTTGCGCTCATTTAACTCTCTACAACTTTCATTTATTGGGTTATGCCTCAGCACTTGCGTCTGTGACAGATTGTTCTGCTTTCAGGAATGCTTTGATTCCATCTAAGTCTCGCGTCCTTGGGATAGGTGGTAGGCTTCCGAGGAAAATACCACCATAGTCTCGCGTGACGAGGCGATTATCACAAATGATCAACGCACCGTGATCCTTCTGATCTCGAATTAATCGCCCGACTCCCTGCTTTAACGTAATCACTGCATCCGGGATTTGTACTTCAGCAAATGGTTCACCGCCACGTAATCGACAATCCTCGATACGGGCTTTGAGTAACGGATCGTCAGGGGCGGTAAACGGTAATTTGTCGATAATAACACAGCTCAGCGCATCACCTCTAACATCAATCCCTTCCCAGAAGGCGCCTGTCGCCACGAGTAAAGCGTTACCCAGTTCCATAAACTCCGCCAAAGTTTTCTGCTTACTCATCTCCCCTTGCATTAACACAGGCAGCTCAAGTACTTCTCGGAACTTCTCACCTAGTTCACGCATCATGCTGTGCGAGGTACATAAAAAGAAGCAGCGACCATCATTTTCTTCAATCACCGGAGCAAGCATTCGGACTAACTTATCCGCTAAGCCGTTACTGTTTGGCTCTGGCAAATACCTTGGCACACAAAGGCGCGCTTGCTTTTGATAATCAAAGGGGGACGGCAGAGAAAATTGCTTTGTAGGCTTGAGGCCAAGGCGCTCAGTAAAGTGCTTGAAATCGCCCGATACGGCTAGGGTTGCTGACGTGAAAATCCACGCGCCTTGTTTAATCTCTATTTGCTCATGGAACTTGTCCGCGACAGAAAGAGGCGTAATGTGCAGAGCGAAATGACGAGGCGAGGTATCGTACCAGTATGAGTAACCGGTAATATCGACATCACATACCCGGTCTATACGGCCTTTGATCAAATTGGCTCGTTCAAAGGCGGTATCCAGTAATTGACTGCGCCCTAAGGCTATTTTGAGTACATCAATCGCCAATTCGAGGCTGTCAGTTAAGCGCAATAATTCTCGCTTAATAGAACCTGATTGCAACGCCTCACGCCAGTTGCCACGAAAGCCTGGCTCACCCAATACAATCCGCATGTCCATTGCGCTTTGCATGAGTTTGTCGCCCACTTTTTGCAATTGACGCATATCTTTGGCTTCGGTGCGATAGGCTATTTCAATGTCTTTGGCAAGATCGTGAATTTGGCGGCTTGAAACTGACTGGCCGAAATATTCGCTCGCAATATCTGGCAACTGATGAGCTTCATCAAAAATAAACACATCGGCTTCTGGAATCAGTTCACCGAATCCTGTTTCTTTGATCGCTAAATCAGCAAGAAACAAGTGATGGTTCACTACAACAATGTCGGAATCCATGGCTCGCTTACGCGCTTTCAATACAAAGCAATCAGTGTAGCTCGGACATTCTTTACCTAAACAGTTATCATTGGTTGAGGTGATAGTCGGAATGATCATGCTGTCTTCTGGCAGATCATCACAATCACCAAGGTCACCTGTTTTGGTTTCTGATGACCAAGCACGCACTTTAACCAGTTGAGTTAATAACGTCGGGTCAGATTCATTAGTGTGGCTTTCGACCATTTGGCGGCTCAAACGATCCAAACACAGATAATTAGAACGCCCTTTTAATAACGCCACTTGGCCATAAAAACCAAGCGCATTGACCATGAGCGGTAAGTCACGATGGTACAACTGCTCTTGCAAGTTTTTCGAGCCTGTACTGATGATCACTTTTTTACCGCTTAACAGCGCAGGGACTAAGTAGGCGAAGGTCTTACCGGTTCCGGTTCCTGCCTCCACCACCAACTGGGTTTGATCTTTGATCGCACTGCTGACGGCTTCCGCCATATCGATTTGTGGCTGACGAGCTTGAAAGCCAGGAATGGCCTTACCTAACGCGCCATCAGAGGAAAAAGTTTTTGCGATCATGCTTGGTATTGAGTTTGAAAAATTATCGAGAGTATATCAGAGGAATAGGAGTGACATCAGCCCACAATCTGACCAGCTTGCGGCGACACGCGGATATTTTGTTGAAACCAACGTAAGAATAGATTATTTATGGTGAAACATGGCAGTACAGTTACACCCGCCAGGGAATAATAACAAATTCGTACGCTAAAATATTAATGCATGGAAGTACCTGATTTATGGAAAAGAAAACACTGTTGACCCACTGTTCTGACGCCCCGGGTCTCATCTCGAAAATTACTAATATCTGTTACAAGCACCAACTCAACATCGTTCACAATAACGAATTTGTTGATAATACCAGTGGCCACTTTTTCATGAGAACGGAGTTGGAGGGGTACTTCAACGATCAAACGTTTCTTGCCGACTTGGACCAAGCTCTCCCGCAAGGTGCTAAGCGTAAATTGGTTGGCTCTCGCCGTAAGCGCATCGTCATTCTCGTCACAAAAGAAGCGCATTGTTTAGGCGATATTCTGATGAAAACCTACGATGGAAGCCTAGATGTTGAGATCGCCGCTGTGGTGGGGAATTACGACAAACTGCAAACTCTCACTGAACGCTTCGACATTCCTTACCACCATGTGACCCATGAAAACCTTAGCCGTGAAGAACACGAGCAGAAGATGCTAGAAGTGATCGATCAATACGATGCTGACTTTTTGGTGCTAGCTAAATACATGCGCGTATTAACGCCGACGTTTGTTGAGAAATATCACCACAAAATCATTAATATTCATCACAGCTTCTTACCTGCTTTTATTGGCGCGAAGCCATATCAACAAGCTTACGATCGCGGTGTGAAAATCATCGGTGCAACAGCACACTTCGTGACTAATGATTTAGATGAAGGGCCGATCATCAAGCAAGACGTAATTCCTGTCGACCATACATTCAATGCCCAAGATATGGCGCAAGCGGGACGCGATGTAGAGAAGAACGTATTGAGTAAGGCTTTGAATAAAGTGATCAATGACCACGTCTTTGTTTACGGCAATAAGACGGTTATTCTTTAAATTCGCAGCTGATTGCTAGCTGCTAAAAACGCGTAATTTGAGAAGGCATTGTCTTTTCGTTACGCGTTTTTTATCTGTCGGTGGATGTTTTATTGAAGTGCTTGTAAGAGATTCCCGACTACGCTCCTTCGTCGCTTTCGGGAATGACGTAAATGAGGCATGAGCATGAAAGCTAATTAGTACGCATCACTTAACCAAACGCAAACAACTCAAGCGCGTCATTCCGACGAGCTTAAGCGAGATCAGGAATCTCATATCCGCACACTGTGAGTTTAAGTGACCCCTCTGACTAACAGCGCACGACGTAAAGCAAGTTACGCCTGCTCAGACTCCACAATACGCTTAAGTGAATGCGGGTGCAGCTTGATACAAATGCCTTGATACTTAAACGCCACCGTTGGGTTGTTCAAGCGTTCGCCTTCCCCTTTCGGGCTCGACAGTTTGATCTTCACACCCAGCTCTTCCAACTCATTAAAACGCGCCCCAAACGCTGGGTAAGTGTGTTTCAAATCAGCAAGAAACTCGTCTGCAGTTTCGGCATGAGACGGAATAACAAACTCCACATGTTCCCAGCTTTCAGTTGAGTAGATTTTGCCTTCCGCAGGGTATGGCAGTTCCAGACACTCAATCTTCCAACCACGGCTTTCCAACGCTTTGTCGAATTCGATAACGATGATTGGACGACCGTTGATTTTCGCTTGTGAAATCACCTTACCGTATTGATTCCATGCCTCATGCGCAGCTTTTGCCGTTTCAGGGTCATTAATACGCAATGCAATATGGTCAGCTTGAGCAAAGCTCAGATCCAGTTTTAACAGGGTTGCAAACTCTTCAATCTTGTCCATGAAGACATCTAAGTCTTGGAGCATTAGTTCAGGCGTAAGGCGTTTTTCAACAAGTTGAATAGTCATTGTGGCTCTCTTTTGGGGCGATTTATCTCTTTACTCTGAGCGCAATAGTAAACGCAAACAAAGTGACATTTCCATTCAATCGAAAAAGTAAAAATTTCCCCAAATCCTCTCTGTATGAAAAGCAATAAAGTTGTTATCATTAGCCCCATTTTTGTGAACTCCAACAGAACTCGGCGCCTATTTTGCCGAGTTCTTCGTCCTTGAATTGAAGGAAACGCGTGTGAATATCCAAGCACTTATTAATGACAAAGTATCTCAGGCTCTAGAAGCCGCTGGCGCACCTGCAGGAAGCCCTGCGGCAGTACGCCAATCAGCAAAGCCACAATTTGGTGACTACCAAGCAAACGGCGTAATGGGCGTTGCTAAAAAACTGGGTACTAACCCACGAGAATTTGCACAGAAAGTACTGGATGTTCTAGACCTAGATGGTATTGCAAGCAAGACAGAAATCGCTGGTCCTGGTTTCATCAACATTTTCCTAAGCGAAGAGTTCCTAGCAAAACAAGCGGAAGCAGCACTGGCTGACTCACGTCTTGGCGTTGCAGCAGACGAAGCTCAAACTATCGTTGCTGACTACTCTGCACCAAACGTAGCTAAAGAAATGCACGTTGGTCACCTACGTTCAACCATCATCGGTGATGCGGTAGTACGTACTCTTGAGTTCCTAGGTCACAAAGTGATCCGTGCGAACCACATCGGCGACTGGGGTACTCAGTTCGGTATGCTTATCGCAAACCTTGAACGTGTACAACAAGAGTCTGGCGAAGTTTCTATGGAACTTGCGGACCTTGAAGGCTTCTACCGCGAATCGAAAAAGCTGTACGATGAAGATGAAGACTTCGCAGTAAAGGCGCGAAACTACGTTGTGAAACTGCAAAGCGGTGACGAGTACTGTGCAGAAATGTGGAAAAAACTCGTTGATGTAACCATGATCCAAAACCAGCGCAACTACGACCGTCTAAACGTGTCACTGACTCGTGACGACGTGATGGGCGAGAGCATGTACAACGACATGCTTCCTAAGATCGTTGCAGACCTAAAAGAACAAGGTCTTGCCGTTGAAGATGATGGCGCGCAAGTTGTATTCCTAGATGAATACAAGAACAAAGATGGCGAACCAATGGGCGTTATCGTTCAAAAACGCGATGGCGGTTTCCTATACACAACAACAGACATCGCATGTGCAAAATATCGTTATGAAGAGCTAAGCGCAGACCGTGTGCTTTACTTCATCGACTCACGTCAACACCAGCACCTAATGCAAGCTTGGACAATTGTTCGTAAGGCAGGCTACGTACCTGAGTCAGTATCTCTTGAGCACCACGCGTTCGGCATGATGCTTGGTAAAGATGGTAAGCCATTCAAGACTCGTGCGGGTGGTACCGTTCGCCTTGCCGACCTTCTAGATGAAGCAGAAGTTCGTGCAGCACAACTGATCGAATCTAAAAACCCTGAGCTAGATGCGGAAGAAAAAGAGAAGATCTCTAAAACAGTTGCAATGGCAGCGGTTAAATACTCTGACTTATCTAAACACCGTACGACTGACTACGTGTTCGATTGGGACAACATGTTAGCGTTTGAAGGTAACACAGCACCATACATGCAATATGCATACACTCGCGTAGCTTCTATTTTCGCTAAAGCTGGTGTTGCTATGGACGCTCTCCAAGGTGACATCAAAATCACTGATGAGAAAGAGAAAGCACTTATTGCTAAGCTTATGCAGTTCGAAGAAGCGGTTCAATCTGTCGCTCGCGAAGGTCAACCACACATCATGTGTAGCTACCTATTCGAACTAGCAGGTCAGTTCTCTAGCTTCTACGAAGCGTGCCCTATCCTAGTTGCTGAAGACGAAGCAGTGAAACAAAGCCGTCTGAAACTAGCAGCGCTAACAGCGAAGACCATCAAGCAAGGTCTGTCTCTACTAGGTATTGATACTCTAGAGCGCATGTAAGCGATTCTAGAATCGAGACGATTTAGAAAGGTTGACGTGAAAGCGTCAACCTTTTGTTTTATCTGGCGTATACTGATGTCATTCAATTCAAATCGGACAACATAATGAGTTTTGAACTGCACCCTCAACTGGCAAAAGACACCACCGTTATCGGCCACTTCCCACTGTGTGTGGCGCTTCTGCATAAAGATAACGCCGTGCCATGGGTTATCTTGGTCCCTAAACGTGCAAACCTAAAAGAGCTTCACCACTTGCCAATGCAAGAACAGCAACAGTTTTTGCTAGAGTCTCAAGCGGTAAGCCAAGCACTGGAAGCAACATTCCGTCCAGACAAGCTAAACCTTGGTGCGCTAGGTAATATGGTGCCACAGCTGCACATTCACCATATTGCTCGCTTCAAAGATGACGTAGCATGGCCGGGACCGGTTTGGGGGAACACCAAAGGTGAATTCCGTACAGAAGAAGAGCAAAACGAATTGCTTGGTCGCATTAAAAATGTGCTGTCACTGAGCTCTATTTTCCAAAAAGCATAAGCACTGCTAGCGAAAATAATTCGCCTTTGAATACGGCTGAAATAGACAGAGAAAGATTAATACGTATTTGTAACAATCTTTCTCATTTTTCTGGGATTATCACTAAAATAAAACTTGTTTAGACTACCAGCTCAGTTAGAGAGGGTCATCATCAAACAAGTCTTCAACACATTCCGATACGTCAGCTGGATCGCCATTATCTGTTCTATGGCTGCTTCATTCTTGCTTTTTCTTATGGGTGCAGCAAAAACCTATTCGGCATTTGCGGTCTTCATTCTCAATCAAACACCTCCAGAAGCACTCGCACATTTAGATAAAGCAGACATCGCGATCGCTTATTTGATCAAGTCACTGGATACGTTTCTTGTCGCACTAGTTTTGTTCATCTTTGCTCACGGCATCTACACACTATTTATTTCCAACAAAGCTAAAGCGAAAACACAAGAGCAGTCGGTTTTGCATTGGATCAGAACCCCAAACATCGGCCATCTAAAAAACATTTTGGCTGAAGTCATCATCGTGATCTTGTTTGTGAAGTTCTTAGAGCTCGTGCTGATTAACTTCGACAGCTTAGATTGGACGATCTTAACATTACCTATTTCGATTTTAGTTTTAAGTCTTGGTTTAAAGTTCCTAGGGTTAGGCGCGACTAAACACTCTGAAGAACATTAATTTCGCTGTATTCACAAACAATAACCAGCAAAATAAAAGCCGCATCATTGCTGATGCGGCTTTGTCGTTTTTACGTGATAATTTTTAGGTGACTAATTTTGATAGTCGCTA
Source organism: Vibrio sp. 2132-1 (assembly GCF_033344315.1). Taxonomy (NCBI): domain Bacteria; kingdom Pseudomonadati; phylum Pseudomonadota; class Gammaproteobacteria; order Vibrionales; family Vibrionaceae; genus Vibrio; species Vibrio sp. 2132-1. The sequence continues at coordinate 109,554 of NZ_JAWPON010000016.1, forward strand.
CATGGTGACTGTCAGAGACAAACCATCTTGTTTAGTCACTGAGTAGCGAACTCGAGTCACGTCATGAGCTTTATTGGTGTCAACTAGGCGGCTAATTTTGCCCTTCTTAATCCACACACTTAACATCGCGTCAGCACCATCTTCACTCATCCCAAACTGCTTAGCCAGATCTGACTGGGAAACGGTTCCTTTGTCTGCAATGTATTGATAAAGCTCTTTTAAAATCATGCTACTTGCGCCTCTAATGCACCGTTTTGTTTCTTACCAACTCGTTTGAACACACGGTATGTGCCAAAGAAGATAGCTACGATCACTGCCATCCAAATGCCACTTGTCACTGGGCTATCTGCGAAATGCGTCAATTGGTTGTAGAACGTCGCACATAGGTAAGCCAAGCCCATTGTCCAAACCGCGATAAAGCGTGCGAACTTATGACCAAACTCACGTACGTAAGCCCCCATCGCCGCCACACAAGGTGTGTACAGTAGGATAAAGATTAGGTAAGCAAATGCGGCATTGCCAGAAGCAAACTGCGATTTAATGTTACCGAAGATAGAAGCATCGACTTCTTGTTCTTCGGCAACGGCATTTGAGTCAGTTAAGTCACCCACTTCAATGCCTAGTGGATCTGAGTAGCTCAAACCGGCTAGGTTTTCAGGGATACTCATTACTGCCTCTTCTAGGCTGCCCATTAGATCAAATTCTGCGTCTTCACCGTCGCTTGGCGTGGTGTATAGGCTGTTAAGCGTACCAACTACCGCCTCTTTTGCGAAGATACCGGTAATGATACCAACCGTCGCTGGCCAGTTATCTTCTTGAACACCGATTGGCGCGAATACTGGAGTAACAACTTGCGCAGCTTTAGAAAGCACCGAGTTTTCGCTGTCTTCGTTACCAAAACTGCCATCAGTACCCAATGAGTTGAAGAAACTCAGAATAGCAACAACGATAACGATGGTTTTACCTGCACCAAGTACAAAGCGCTTTAGCTTTTGCCAAGTTTTGATCACCACGTTTTGTAGCGTCGGAAGCTCGTAATCTGGCATTTCCATCACTAGGCTGTCGCTGCTACCTGGGTAAAGCGTGTGCTTAAGGAAAAGACCTGTGAAGATCGCTGCCACAATACCAAGTAGGTAAAGTGCGAATACAATGTTCTGGCCAGAACCTGGGAAGAATGCCGCAGCGAATAGCGCGTATACAGGCAGACGAGCACCACATGACATAAATGGTGCCATAGAGGCAGCCAGTTTACGCTCACGTTCTTGGTCTAGAGTACGAGTTGCCATGATTGACGGTACGTTACAGCCAAAACCAAGAACCAACGGTACAAATGCTTTGCCCGGTAGGCCGATCTTCTGCATCACTTTATCTAGTACGAATGCTGCACGAGCCATGTAACCTGAGCTCTCAAGTACCGCTAGGAAGAGGTACAAACACGCGATAACCGGAATGAAGGTTGCAACCGTCTGGATACCACCACCGATACCATCAGCAAGAACCGTCACTAACCACACAGGCAAATGACCGTCTAACAAGTGATGCCCACCATCAACCAATAATGCGCCCACACCAATGTCAAAAAAGTCGATAAATGCACTACCGATGTTAATCGAGAACATAAACATCAGGTACATAACAACAAAGAAGAAAGGAATTCCAATCCACTTGTTCAAAATAAACTGGTCGAGTCTTTCAGTCACACTACGACTTAACTTGCCTTCGCTTCGGCGAACTTTTTTACACTGTTCATGCAGATGCGTGTACTTAGTATCCGCGACATGCAAATCGATATCCAAATCTAACGTCGTAATGACTTCCAAGACTTTGCTTCTATCAATATCAGAAAGACTATTGAGCACCATTGTGTCTTTTTCAAGCGCACGAATCGCTAGTGCACGATGAGCGACGTTTTGGTCGTTAAAAAGTGCGGAAACCGTTTGAATTGCCGACTCCATCTTCTCACCGTAATGCAAAGACAATTCTTTAAGTGGCACTCCTTGAACGATGGATTTATGGAGCTTTTCTTTAAACTCTGCCACTTGAGTTTTATTGGTTGCAGATAAACTGACAACCGGACAACCTAACGTTTTCTCAAGCTCTGCAACGTTAATCATCTGACGTTCACGCTTTAGCGCATCCATCTTGTTGAGGACAACAATCATAGGGCGACCAAGTTCGCGAAGTTGCAGCGTCATGTATAAGCTGCGCTCTAAACTTGTAGCATCCACCACGTTAATAATGAGATCAGCAGGATGAGTTAGAACCGCACGCGATGCGATGGATTCATCAATACTATTACTATCATTACCACTGTCTAATGAGTAAATACCCGGAAGGTCAGTGAGCAAAAACTCATCCCCAGCATGCTTGAATTGTCCCGTTTTCTTTTCAACCGTGACGCCTGCCCAGTTACCAACTTGCTGTTTTGCGCCAGTTAAACCATTAAATAGCGTCGTTTTACCACTATTAGGGTTACCTACGGTTAGCACTTGATATTGCATTACACTCGCTCCACTTCAATTTTCTGAGCAATTGTTTCTCGCAATGCGACAGACACACCACGGACTTCGACTTGTAAAGGATCGCCCATTGGCGCACGTCGAATCACTTTGACTTCTGTATTGGGAAGCAGCCCCATTACCATGAGTTTCTTTCTGATATCTGATGAAAGACCATCTAACAACCGAATCGTCACCGTATCGCCAGGATTAATCTCTGATAACTTCATAGTGGCCCTTAAGAGTATTGCTAATGAGAAATATTATTATTTAATAAGTTTAGGTTGCCAATATTACTCCCCTATACCCCTTCAATCCTTGTGTGAAATCAAAGATTCCGTAAATGTTTTCACGCTTTCAAACGTTAACTTCGTAAATTTCCTCTCGTTATTTACGTCAAAATTAACAATTACAAATGACACCTAACGAAACAAAAATGTCACAAACCAAGACAGAAAACAAAAAATTCAAATTAAAACAATGGCTTAAGCAAAAAGCCAAACGTTGTCGCTTTTCTCATATAAACATGGCGTTATTTTTATAAGAAAAATAAGTAACCTCTCGTATAGTTACTCCATCGAGAGGGCAACTTCTCTAATAAATTCCAGAGGTGGCATGGCAACATGTCACTCCGGCAGCAAGCGAAGGTGTCCTTGACACCCGTGGTATAGTCCCCCCGGCTATACCACGATATTTTTTTTCACCTCTTTCAAAACTTCTTTACCTTATTCATCTTTTCAACACAGTTTTCGTTTTCACGAATGTCGCATGCCATCACTCCCCCAAATGAACCACGCTCTTTTGATACAGCAATACAACTGTCATTTATTTGTTGCAACTATCAGTAAATCATTCTCTTGAAGCCATTTATGCTTATTGCTATGAACATCGCGACTAACAGATAGAACGTGATCGTGCTTACGTGTTGAGAATGGATTTGTAGGCTAGATGTGATGAAGAAACAATGAAACTTACTGCGTTAGCAACTGCAGCAATAATAGAGCACTGTATGCAGCTCCCCAGCATCTTAACTATTAACTAGGGAGCGTATAATGAAGGTTTTCTAGTTAATTTCTTGGCTTTCTTGAGTCAAAGCAAACTTGGAAGGGGGCAAACCAAAATGCAGCTTAAACTTTTGGCTAAAGTAAGATGGATCATTAAAGCCACAGTTAAAGGCGACTTCACTGATTTTCTCACCCGCCAATAACTGTTCACACGCCGTTTCTAAACGAACCTCTGTGACATAGTCTTTTAACGTTCTTGACGAGGCAGATTTAAAACGCCTCTGCAAAGAGCGTTCAGACATATACAGCATTTTAGCGGCTGACGCAGTGCCAAATTCAGGATCATGGTAATGCTCTGCCACTAATTGATAGACTTTTTGCAACCACTCTTTCTCTGGTGTGACTTGATCTTCTGCAATAGTTACAGGATTGAGTTCTTGCTGCGGTTCATCCAGATAACTCCTTTCCTTCGCAGATGGCCATGTAATCTCGACTTTGTTTTGAGCATCAGAAGAGAAGACAGCCAAATAACCACCACTCGTTGTCACTAGTTGGGCAAGGTGGTCAATACTCAACTCAGAGTGATTTAAGTTAGATGGAAGCCCAGTCGCGACTTTATTAGGTAATTGCGTCCCGTAATCAAGAAAGCTCAATGACACAATATCATGCCCCTTTTCTAGCATAATTCTAACCGTTTGACCCCGGAAAGAGCGCTTGATGATATTGGCAAAAATGCTATTGAAAATAACATCAAGATTAAAACTTTCCAGAGCAACCCGGCTCTGCTTGCTCTCATCTTCTAGCTCTACCAAAATACCCGCTTTTGCAAAGTCATCTTGCCATACATCAACCACTGACTGAGTTATCTGACTCAAGTTGTAGTTCTGACTCCCACCACTTACATCACTTGGAACACTTTTGAGTTCATTTAACTGCCAATTCGTTTTAGCCAAATGATCCTCTGTCGCAGTATCGAGAGGCATAGGTAGTTTCGCCACAATAAAGTCGACGCTTGATTTTATGGATAGAGCTACATGGTCTACGAGTAGGTTTCTAACTTGAATCTGTTTACGTAATTGCTGGTTGCTCGTAAGCAACACTCTACTTTGATGTCTTAACTGATTCGTTTTGAGGGTCACTTGAGCTGCTAGATCACGGTTAGCCTGTACAACGTAGCGCGAGCGCCAGAATACGAGTACTGCAACGACCGCAATACTAGCTACGACAAAGCCTAAAATAGCAAATCGCGATAGATACCAAGGATGAAGGACGATAAAGTGAGATTCTAAACCAACGACTCCAGCGGCAACTTGAGACGCATTACTGACCTGCAAGTGATATTCACCGGAACTAAGGTGCTCGAGTGTCAGTTGGCCCCCCTCTAACGTTTGCCATGGGTCATCGTTGTTCAATCGATAGTACAAATTTTGACTGTCTGGTTTTGGCATCACACCGAATAAAAAACTCAGCGAAGATCCATATGGCAGTGTGAGCCCATTCAGATCGGCACTACCAACTTGCAGAACTTCATTTTCAAGCACAACTTGGCTAACAATAAACTTAGACTCTGGGGGATTAGATACAAGCAGCTTGGATGCTTCTGCTTTTACGAGTCCGTACTTCGACCCCAGAACAAGCTCTCGCTCACCAATTTCTGTCTGCTGTATAACGCTACAAATACCAGGGAGGAACTCATTGTTCATTAAGCCTGATGACGATGAGTAATGTTTCACTAACTCACCCGAAAGGTGGTAATAGCTTAAACCGACAGAGGAAGCTAACCATACACCTTGCCTGTCTCTGATCAAGCAAGCAGGTCTGGCGTTGGGTTCACTCATTTCAACAACACGTTTTTCATCGCTTCGTGTATCAGTTTTAAACACACCATAAGATGAAGCAAACCACTGGCTGCCATCAACCGCCGTGGTCATGTCTAATGATTCACCAAACTTTTCTGAAAAACGGATAAACTGGATGTTGTCATTACTGTATTGGTATACGCCATGATCGGTGCCTATTAATAGGGCATCTTCAATATCATATAGGCGCGTAACCTTAGCAGGCAAATACTGACTTACTAGCCACTCACTTCCAAAGTTTCGTACGCTTTGTGCAGCAGTATCAACATTGTAAAGATGGTATCCGCTTGATACCCAAAGACGGTCATCACCATCAACGGTCACATGCTCTACGGCATGTCCGGCCATAACCTGTAAATAAGGAAATGTAATCTTGTTGAGACCATTTAGATCAAATATTTCCAGCCCTTTTGAGGTTGCAAGCCAAAGCATGCCGTTTTGAAACGCAAATTCATTGATCTGCGACTCCAACTCTAAGACTTGGTTAATCCCACTCTTTCCTGAACGATAAATCTTTCGGTCATCAGCAAACCAAAGCGCACCATCAGGACCTTCAATAGTTTGCCGAATTCGTCCTGATAGGGTGTGTGAGTCATAACTACTAAAGGTCACTCGTTCAAATTTTTTACTAAATAGCGAGTAATAACGAATACCTTGGTTAGTCGCAATCCACATCCCTCCTATATTGTCGCTCAACAACGAATAAATCTTCGTGTTGTCTAACTCTAACTCAAGAAAACTTGCAGGCGCGACTTCGGTGACCTCACCTGAAAAAAATGAGTACAAATAAAGGCCATGCTCTGTCCCCACCCAATACTCTTGATTTGTCTCTGCGAATGTCAAAACATGTGAGCCGCCAATTCTAATCACTTCTTTATCAGGCTGGTAAATGTTGAAAATTAAAGCGCCACGCAATGTACCTATCAAAATTTCTCTTCGCGTGTGTGAATAATAGACTTTCTCAATGTAGTTTTGACCTGAGGCAGCGACATGGTCAAACTTATCACCTTCAGAAAGATAGAAGCCGGAAGTCGTTGCTAGTGCCCACTTCGTTTCAACTAGCACCGCATCATTAATGTAAACGTAGCTATTATTACTATGTTGATAGAGCTGCAATAGAGAGAAAGAGTTTAATTCGCTAGTGTCGATATTGTAGGTATAGAAATGCGCGCCATCACTCACCCAAATATAGTTCTTTGAAGACCCTATTTTTCTTATTTGTGAGCCTGGATTTAAACTAAAGACTAAACGTCGTTCCTGATTTGGATAGGTTCGATAGACCTCATTTTCAATAAAGGTCCAAAAAGCACCTTTATGATAAGCCAACTGCTTAGCCGACGTTTGTAGGAAGCTACCTGATTTAGGTAATATAGTTTGACCATCGTAAAACAGGACTCGTCCGTGTACGTCATGAATCCACAAACCGCCCTTTTCACCCAAGAACAACTTTTTAGCCGCGATAAAAGTACCCTTTGCCTGAGTTGGCAAAGGGTAAAAGATTGCATTTGCATTATGAAGCGCAAATGCTTGGTAGGATAAGACAAAGCCCAACAGAGCAAGGGCTAATTGGCGTAGCAAGACGAAAACCTTTTGTATCAATTTGTGCTCGGAAAGTGACCGTTCATCGTTTGTAAAGCATGGATTGATACGGTTATTTTGAGCTGATAATTATTGGTAATGATATCTCAATTACTTTCTGAGAAAAGGCTCGCCTTACCAAAGGTTGTAATTCTTACTACTGGATCACGTTAAAAAGACTACTCCTACATTACGACAGCACTTAATCTGACTTTTTGTTCAAGCATTGCTCAAAACTATTCGCCATATTGTTGAGAAAAGTAAAGTAACTGCCAGGTTTTGCTTCAATTGTACTCCCTAACGGGTCAAGCTCGCCTTTAGCGACGTCACTGCCTCTCATTACGCTCTGAACGACAGCCGGGGTAAACTGAGGTTCAGAAAATACACAAGCCACATCTCCACCACTTAGCTTTTGACGAATTTGAATTAAGGTCTTCGCTCCTGGCTTTCGTTCTGGGCTCACAGTAAAATGCCCCATTTGATTTAGTTCATAACGATCTTCGAAATAACCGTAAGCATCATGGAATACAAAGTAACCTTTGTTTTTTACTGGTGCCAGCTTCTGCTTTATCTGTTGGTCAGTGTCTTTTAGCTCGAGTTCAAACTTTTTGAGGTTCGCTTGATATTGAGCTGCATTTTCCGGATCAAGTGATACAAGTTGATTCACAACAGCCTTGGCCACTTGTTGTGCTTGGCTTACACCTAGCCAAAAGTGCGGATCATGTGAGCCATGATCGTGCCCATCATGGTCATGGTTGTGCTCACTATCAAATTCACGCAATTCTAGATTTGGAATTTGACTAATAGTCAAAGTATTCGATCTATCCGAAACAACTTTCTCTAGAAACGGTTCAAGATCATGTCCGTACCAAATAACCAAATCAGCCGAAGCGACCTTTTTAACATCCGATGGACGCAAAGCATAGTCATGGGGTGATGTGTTAGACTGCAATAGCACGTCTGGTGAAGTTACTCCTTGAGTAAGCTCTGTTACTAACAACTGAATAGGTTTGATACTCGTCAGTACCGTTACTGCCTGTGCTGGAAGTGTTAACATTGCTGAGGCAGCAAGAATTAATGCTCTTTTCATAGTTTTACTTGGGATATGGCGTGGAAAGTGAGATAATGTTACATTATAACATTATTGATTTGCAAATGAGTTTCATTCATGTCTTCCTTAGTCCATCTTGAGCAGTTATGCGTCGAGTTCGATGGCCGCAGAGTTCTCGATAACATTAGTATGGAATTAGAAAAGGGCAAAATAACTACCCTAATTGGTCCCAATGGAGCGGGAAAATCAACGTTAGTCAAAGTTATCTTAGGTCTTCAAAAGCCAACTAGCGGCAAGTTGAACCGACAAAGAAAACTGAAAATTGGTTACGTTCCTCAAAAGTTGAAGCTCAATGACTCCCTTCCATTGAATGTAACCCGCTTCCTAAATTTAGCAGGAAAATACAGTAAGCAGGAGTGCATTGATGCATTAAGGCTTGTTGGCGCTGAACATTTACTTAATAGTAATATGCATCGCTTATCCGGTGGTGAAAACCAACGAGTGTTACTGGCGCGCGCTCTGCTTCAGCGTCCTCAGCTGTTGGTATTAGACGAACCAGCTCAGGGTGTGGATATCCAAGGTCAAATCGATCTCTATGACTTAATTGAGAGCATTCGTCACCGCTTTGATTGTGGCGTATTTATGGTGTCGCATGACTTACATTTAGTGATGGCGAAAACGGACGATGTTATTTGTCTGCATCACCATGTTTGCTGCTCAGGTTCACCTGCCACTATTACTCAGCACCCTTCTTACATCGCACTATTTGGCAATGCTGCGAGAGAGTCTCTCGCGTTTTATCATCACGACCATGAGCATCATCATCACGATTTATCCGGAACGCCAGTAAGCGGTGATGCGATATCATGCTCTGAGGAATCCCCTAATGATTTTGATAAAAATCATAAATTTAAGGTAGATGCACATCTTGTCATGTGATCAAATGG